>JASJDL010000027.1 GCA_030065775.1 Flavobacteriaceae bacterium
CAATTAACTGCGACAATTGATTCACGTCTTTACCAAATAGGCTCACTTGCTGCCCATAATTGGATTCGGCAATATCATCCAGAGGTTCATCGACATCCTTAAATGTTCGAATTGGGATTACCGGACCGAACTGCTCTTCTTCATACACGCGCATATCTTTAGAAACAGGATACAATACTGCAGGAAAAATAAAATTGCTGTGCAACTCTGCTCCCCGTTTATTGATGATATGAGCACCTTTTGATTTAGCGTCTTGAATCAATTCTTGAATATAATCTACTTTTCCAGGTTCTGGAAGCGGCGTGAGTTTTACTCCTTCTTCCCAAGGATTACCAAAAGTCAGGCTATCGACTTTCTCACTGTATTTTTTATTGAACTCTTCCGCAACGGCTTCATGTACATAAACAATCTTCAAAGCTGTACAGCGTTGACCATTATACGACAATGTACCGGCGATACACTCATTTACCGCCAAGTCAATATCGGCATCTGGCAAAACAATTGCCGGGTTTTTTGCTTCTAATCCAAGTACCAAACGTAGCCTATTCGACCTGGGGTGCAACTTCTGTAGTGCTTTCGCTGAAGAGCTGTGGCCAATCAACGCCAGAACATCTACCTTCCCGGTTTTCATAATAGGTGAAGCCACTACTCTACCGCGACCATAGATAACATTCACTACTCCTTTTGGGAAACATTCAGCAAACAGTTCTAAAAACGGTGATATCAATAAAACACCGTGCTTCGCAGGTTTAAATATTGTAGTATTTCCCATGATCAACGCGGGAATTAACAGGCAAAATGTTTCATTGAGCGGATAATTGTAAGGACCCAAACACAATACCACCCCTAAGGGCCCTCGTCGAATGTGCGCATGAATACCGCTGTGCTTTTGAAAACGTGCACTATTGCGATCTAGATTCTTATAATCTTCAATCGTATCATAGATATAGTCGACGGTCCTGTCGAATTCTTTTTCAGCATCCGTTACCGTCTTGCAAATTTCCCAAACGAGAAATTTTACCACCTCATCACGTTTGGTTTTCATACCTTCGACAAAGCGCTCCATGGCAGCAATCCTATCAGCTACTTTCATGGTTGGCCATATACCTTGCCCCTTATTATAAGCGAGGCATGCCGCATCTAAAGCCTTAAGAGCTTCTTCTTCCCCCAGTTCAGGGGTACTTCCTAAGAAAGTATTCGCATATTCACCTTCTTCATTAGCCGTTTGTATAGGTGAGTATACCTTACTTTGCTTCCCATTCCAGGAAATTAATTCTCCATTAATTAAATAGGTGTCTTGATGGAATGGTTTTGTAACAGCAAAATTTTCAGGTATAGGAGCTATCGTTTGTCTCATAGTATTGAATTTCTAAGTCAATTTAATCGAGAGCAAAGTTCGCTTATTTCGCTCAAGAATAGAAATAAATAGTTTTTTATTATAAATTTTCCAAAACTGTGTGATTTTAAACTATTGGCGTCCTAACTTTATGTTTTGTATTTTAGCAATTATACATCTGTTCTCAATGAAAAAGCTGGCACTTATAATGGCGGTAGTATTCCTCACTTCCTGCGGAAGCTATAATTCTATGAATACCTTTTATAATCAGCATAAAAATGATGCTAATGTTACTGCCGTTAGGGTACCACAATTTATGTTAAGTCTGCTGCGCAACACATCGCCGGAAATGAATAGTTTTATGGGAAATGTGCAGGATATTCGTTACATTCAATTACATCCAAAAACTGAAGTAGAAAGTAATTCTATTAACACACAAATCAACAATTTAACGACAAACAATTTTGTGGAAGTATTCCGAAAGAATGAAGATCCTGTTCGAACACTTGTAAGTGTGAGAGAAAACAGGGATGTTGTTCGGGAAATCATGATCTATAAAACAGCTCCTAATACGAGTTCTGTTTTTTATATGAATGGAAATTTCAACCCGAATACGGTGAGAAGATATGCCAAAGACGGTAATTTTGATAAGCTTTCCAATACCTTACTACAACAATATAAGATACAGGAACCCATTACAAATCAATAACAAATGTTGAAGCGGATCAAATATTTTTTAGTTTACCTGTTGCCGGTAACCGTCTCTATTTCTTTTACTTCTAAGGGATGGATGACTTTTTTGCCGGTTTTCATTTTCTTTGGATTGGTGCCAATCTTGGAGTTTTTCTTCAAAGCAGATGGAGAGAACTTTGACAAGGAAACCGCTAAACTCGAAAAAGAGAATAAACTCTATAGCTGGATTTTATATCTCACTATTCCTGTACAGCTAACCATGCTATTTTATTTCTTTCGGGTTATTCAGGAGTCAGGATTGACCTCTTTAGAATATGCTGGGAGAATCGTTTCAATGGGTCTTATGTGCGGCGTTATTGGAATCAATGTTGGGCACGAATTAGGCCATCGCTTAAACAGGGGGGATCAGTTTCTAGGTGAGCTATTATTATTGACTTCGTTAAATACACATTTTTTACCCTACCATAATGGTGGACACCATTTTAATGTTGCAACGCCTAATGATGCCGCAACCGCCAGAAAAAATGAACCTTTATATATCTTTTGGATACGTTCACATTTTATGAGCTATTCTGAAGCCTGGCAATTGGAAAATAAACGTATGAAAGAAAATGGACGATCAAAATTTTCTCTGCAAAACAGAATGGTTTCGTACTCCATCGCTAATATTTTAGTAGTTGCACTAATCTATTACTTCTATGGATGGCTCGTGCTTGCCGCTTTTGTTAGTGCTGCTGTCATTGGTATCTTACTACTGGAAACCGTTAATTATATTGAGCATTATGGACTATTACGTAGTCAAAATGAGCATGGGCGCTACGAGCGTGTTAAGCATACGCACTCCTGGAATTCTGACCATGTTATCGGTAAACTGATGTTGTTCAACTTATCACGTCATTCTGACCATCATTACAATGGAAGTAAACCTTATCAGGTTTTAAAGTCATTACCCGAAAGCCCTCAGATGCCCACCGGTTATCCGGGTATGATGCTGCTTTCACTGATTCCACCGTTATGGTTTAGATATATGAACCCTAAAGTACTTAAATTCAACTCCTAATTTTATAGTAATAAATGATTCACGAAAAGACTGTTTCGGAAGCTATTGCTTACCGGCGCTCCGTACGTATCTTTGATGCCGACAAACCCATTGATCGGGAAAAAGTAAAAAGTTGCATAGAGCAAGCCACACTTGCACCTAATAGTAGCAATTTACAATTGTGGGAATTCTACCATGTTACTTCTACGAGCATGTTAAAAAAAATAGCACCTTATTGTTTTAATCAAAACGCAGCCAAAACAGCGCAGCAGTTAGTCGTGGTGGTGGTACGAAAGGATTTGTGGCGTCATCGGGCTAAGGCGAATTTGAATTTTATAGATAGTGTTTTTGGAGCCAATACACCCAAAGCCGATCAGAGTAGTCGTGAGAAAGTTGCTCGCAGCTATTATGGAAAGTTAATTCCATTTGCCTATTCCGATTTTTTAGGATTGTTTGGATTACTGCGTTATATACTAATCTTAATTACAGGATTATTTAGACCCATATATCGTGAAGTGCGTAAGTCTGATATGCGCATTGTGGCTCATAAAAGTGCTGGTTTAGCTGCTCAGACTTTTATGCTCTCCATGGCCGCCGTCGGCTATGATACCTGCCCCATGGAAGGTTCAGATACCTGGAGGATAAAACGTGCTTTAGGTTTGCCATTAGGTGCAGAAATAAATATGGTCATCGGTTGCGGTATACGAACTGAAAGGGGTGTTTATGGGGAGCGCTTTCGAATTCTTTTTGAATCTGTTTACAAACAAATTTAATTTCGGTGGTTACGATTAAGGTTTATAAGTCCTTTAGCTTCTCTATACCGAAATCATTTTTTTTCCAATCTATTAATGGAGAATTATAATAATTTACCTTCATACGCTCTAAATAAGCGCTTTGGTTTGCCAGTCGTATTTTATAATCTTCCCAGTTTCGGTTTTCTTTAGGCGTCCAACCTAACTCGGCGTAGCCGATTGCTCTCGGAAAAGCCAGGTATTCCAGTTCATTACTATTCGTAATGGTTTCAGACCATAGTGGTGCTTCGATTCCTAATATTGATTCTTTAGGGATATCTTCGTAATCTTCAGGATGCCATTGGTAGCCTGCATCAACCGGAATAAAACCAGCCCATTTTAGTCCATGTTTTGACAACGAATCGTATTTCATATCGAGATACGCCTTGTTTGCAGGTGACATGATAACTTTCATTTTTTTATCGATAGCCTGCTTCACAAAATCAGCATGACGCCAGAATTGTGAAATGCTGGTAGCACTCAAATCTGCTTGTCCGACCTCATCCCACCCTATTAACCGCTTATTATGCTTTTGTACAATCTGTTCTACCCGTTTTACGAAATAGAGGTAGTCCTCCTTTTTTGTAACATCGCTTTCATCGCCTCCTATATGAAAATATGGGCCCGGTGTTATTGCCGAAATTTCACGTACCACGTCATCTATAAATTGATAGACGGTATCTTTTCGAGTATCGAGTGTGCTGAACCCAACGCGCATGCCCGTATATAATTTTGGTGTTTTTCCATTACCATTTAAAATAGGGTAGGACACAGAAGCAGCATTGGTATGTCCTGGCATATCAATCTCGGGTACAATGGTCATATAGTGCTTGGCAGCATAGCTGACAATCTCCTTATAATCATCTTGAGTATAAAAACCCCCTGGCCCACCGCCTACTTCGGTACTACCTCCAATTTCAGTCAATTTCGGCCAGGACTTAATTTCGATTCTCCAGCCCTGATCATCACTCAGATGTAAATGCAGCACATTGTATTTGTAATATGCCAGCAGATCAATATATTTCTTAACATCCTGTACACTAAAAAAGTGTCGAGCAACATCCAGCATGGCTCCCCGATATTCATAAATAGGCCTATCCACAATGGTACCTGTTGGCAATGTCCATATGGGGTATGATGCCAGGGTATCATTTGCCTTTTCTGGAATGAGCTGCCTAAACGTTTGTACACCCCTGAATGCGCCCTCAGAAGTATTGGCACTGAGAATTACCGAATCTTTTGAAATAGCCAATCGGTAGGCCTCCTTAGTATTTAAATTTTCGTCTGTCGAATGTTTAAAATAGATGGTACCCCCTTTATTTTCGATGGTACTATTAACGGGAATGTTCAAATTCGTCTTGCCCTTTATCTTTTCCGCTAAGAAGGAGGCAACAGCTTCGAATTCTGAATTATTCTTTGCGGTGGAAATAGCCGTAAATTGATCCAAAGCAAAACCGTCTTTAGTAGCCGTTACTTGTAATGGCTTTGGAATGAAAGCTGTTGTTTCTAAATTGGTCTCAGGAAAATTTAATTCACGTTTTTTTTCACCGCAAGAAACCAATAACAAAAAGCTTATAACACCTAGGGAAAAATTTACGACGTTCGCTTTCATATTCGTATTTTTTGACCTACTTATTTTTTGGGCTCCAAAACCAACTTATTTTTTTTCTTTTGAATGGTTTCTTTATTTAGTAGCATCGGAACAAACTCACCATCGACAAATTTTTGGGCCTGGTCTTTATAATGATCACTTAACGGATTACCCGACTGACCTGTCGGTGAAATGCTCATACTTCCTTCAATATTCGAGAAATCAATTACACGCCGGGTTGATGGACCAGACCGCACTTTATAATAGCCCGTACTATCTAAGTTGAACGATAAATTATTGATGACTTCTTTACCTCCATTAATCTCAAACGGGCCTACATTAAAATAACTACGTAACGACTTTACCTGCCCCATTGGGTGTTGATGCTCAATTGTATGTACGCGGCTCCAATTCCAGGAATTAATATCGCTGCCCAACTGCTTTTCTAGAAACACTAAAGCTTCTTTTAATGATTTGGCCACAATATCATTTTTTGTTTCTTTTTCATCTGTGGTGGTAATATCATCCCACCAAACAGAACTTTCCCGTGCCATTTGATTGGCAGCTACCTTTTTCTGTTGCGAAGTATTTAAATAGATATAGAATGTCTCACCCATCTCATCTAAATAGGTATTCTCTAACCACTCATACAGAAATCGATTGTAAATTGTCGGTGCCACACTTTCTAAATTATAATTGCCGTCCCAGGCTTTTAAAATTCGCAGTGCTTCTTGCTCTTTTTCTGAGAACACACTTTCGTCAAATCCAGCAAAAGCCCGTTCCACCATCACGGGCGTCATGGAACTTGTTACGTCATTAATCATTTGCATTACATCTTCTTTCGTAAAGTCATTTTTGGCTTCCAGTAAATTAGCGATACGCTTGGCTCTATCCTCCGGTTGGTAATAGCCGGGATACAGGATACCTGCTATCGAATCGGGTTGGTTATTTGCTGAATAGACATAATTCCATGATGGATTGATCGCCTGTGGATTATCCTCAAAATCCAAATATTCTTTTTCATCATCGCTACTATTCCCATTAAGGATCAATTTAGAATTTGTACCGTTCTTAAATTTGTGCAACTTACCGGAAGCAAACCAGGCAATATTATTTTCGGCATCCCCATACATGACATTCAAGCCAGGCGCATGGATCATTTTGGCTGCTTCCTGAAACTCAGTCAAAGAATTGGCATGTGACATTTGATAGGCTACGTCTAACATTTTATTCTCGAAATTGGTGTAGACCCAATCCATAGCAATGGGTCTTTCATCCTTGATCTGCTCTATGACGTCGTTTACTACGGGGCCATGTTTGCTCACTCGAAGATCATAAGAAATCGTTTCACCATCTTTTACCCTAATACTTTTCTTATAGATGTCATAGTTCTTTGGGCCATCAGGCGTTAAATATTGATCTTCATTTTCGGGATTATTTTCCTCAAAATAGAAATCGATATCATCATTAGCAAACATGGTCAAGCCATAGGCATAGTTTCTATTATGTCCTAATAAAGGAAAAGGAGTCAAGGCCAGATTATACCCGTATATTTCATAATCTGGTGTGACAATATGGGATTGATACCAGACGGCAGGTTGTGCGAAAGCGATATGAGGGTCGTTTGCAAAGATCACTTTGCCATTTTTTGTTTTCTCGGGTCCAATGACCCAGCTATTGCTTCCAATAAAAGGTGAAATAGGTAGGGCGTCATATATTTTAGTCACAGCTTCGGCTAAACGACTTTCAAAAGCCGGATTCTTTTCATTCTTAATCAGGGTGGTTGTACTATCGATGTAAATCTCTAACTCTGCTAAATAATCAGCTCCAAGCTTTTCTTTTATCTCCGTTAATACGGGTTCTGTTTTATGTGCCGCGGCAAAGCTAAAGCCCATATAACCAATTACATTATATACATCTTTTAAGGTGTATTCTTCCTTTTCAAGACCCACCAAATAAAACTCTATAGGTGTTGGGCCCTCTTTTATGAATTGATTCACCCCGTCTAAGTATGCCATGGATAGTTTATATGCGTCAGTGGTCGTATCTAGGTTTTTAATGGTTTTTTCGGCCGCTTCTTCTATGCCTAGACTAGAGAAGAACTTATCATTTCGAACCAATTTTTCACCAAATAATTCAGAGAGCCTTCCGGCCGCAATCCTGCGAATCAATTCCATTTGCCAAAGCCTGTCTTGTGCATGTATATAACCCAAAGCTCTTCGTGCATCCAACTCATCCTGTGCATAAATATGTGGAACTCCGTAATCATCGTAATAAACTTCCACTGTTTCAACAAGGTTATTAAGTGTTTGGCTGCCGCTATACTTGGGACGAAGGTTTCTGGAAAGCAACCAGGAAGAAAGGATGAATACTACAATGAGCACTGCTAATATCTTAAATGTAGTCTTTAAAACGCGCATCGGGAATTTGGTTTAATTGTTTCCTAAAAATAATGAATAAAATTTAGAAAAACTGTAAGAATTGCTTACATTAGCTAGTGAGATTGCGGAAGGGGATTTATTAAATAACCGCAACTTATTAAGCACCCACACTTCGGGTGCTTTTTTATTTACAAAGAAAAAACCCAAAGAACTTCTTTGGGTTTCGGTTTATTCGTATGTAACTAAATTATCTAAAATTCTTCTTCGCCTTCGCGGATGGGAATATTCTGTGGAGTAAAATCTTGTCCTCCCCATAATTCACCATTTTCATCAGTCTTACTGTAGTCATACGCCCATCGATGTACATGAGGAATCTCTCCCGGCCAGTTACCATGTAAATGCTCAACAGGTGCAGTCCATTCCAGCGTATTTGATTTCCAAGGGTTTTGAGGTGATTTAGGTCCTTTGTAAATGCTAAAGAAATAATTCGCTAAAAAGATCAATTGTGCAAAACCACCGATAATAGCAAATACAGTCATTACCTGATTAATGTGTAATAAGTCATCGAACATCGGGAATGCCGTATTGTTATAATATCTTCTAGGCAACCCTGCTAAACCGGTAAAGTGCATTGGAAAGAAGACACCATAGGCCGAAATAGCGGTTAACCAGAAATGTAGATAACCTAAGTCTTTATTTAGCATTTTTCCATACATTTTTGGGAACCAATGATAGATACCGGCAAACATACCAAACATGGCAGAGATACCCATTACCAAGTGGAAATGCGCCACTACGAAATACGTATCATGCACGTTGATATCTAAGGCACTATCACCAAGGATTAACCCTGTCAAACCACCCGAAATAAATGTAGACACCAAGCCAATAGAAAACATCATAGCGGGGTTTAATTGCAGGTTTCCTTTCCACAATGTAGTGATATAGTTAAACGCCTTTACAGCTGATGGAATCGCTATCAATAAGGTCGTAAATGTGAATACGGAACCTAAAAACGGGTTCATACCTGTTACGAACATATGGTGACCCCAAACGATCGTTGATAAAAAAGCTATTGCAATAATAGATCCGATCATGGCACGATACCCGAAGATTGGTTTTCTTGAGTTTGTTGCAATAACTTCAGATGTCAGTCCTAGTGCCGGTAATAAGATAATATATACCTCCGGGTGCCCTAAGAACCAAAATAAATGTTCAAACAAGATTGGAGAACCTCCTTTATAGTGAAGTACTTCTCCTGAAATAAAAATATCTGATAAGAAAAATGAAGTACCAAAGCTCCTATCAAATAATAATAATAAGGCTGCCGATAATAATACAGGGAATGAAATGACTCCAATAATGGCTGTAACGAAGAATGCCCAAATCGTCAACGGTAATCGCGTCATCTTCATGCCTTTCGTTCGAAGGTTTAATACCGTTACGATGTAGTTTAATGATCCCAACAAGGACGATGCAATGAAAATTGCCATCGAAACAAGCCATAGCGTCATACCCATACCAGAACCTGATATAGCCTGTGGTAAAGCACTCAACGGTGGATAAATGGTCCATCCTGCCGAAGCGGGTCCGGTAGTAACAAATAAGGATATCACCATGACTACACTTGATAAGAAGAACATCCAATACGAAAGCATGTTCAAAAATCCTGAAGCCATATCCCGTGCTCCAATTTGTAGCGGGATTAATAAATTACTAAAGGTACCACTCAAACCAGCGGTTAATACAAAGAATACCATAATGGTACCATGAATGGTTACCAGTGCTAAATACATATCTGGCGTCATCACGCCGCCTTCTCCTCCTCGTCCTAGGAAAGCTTCAATAATGCCAAATGACTCTCCCGGATATGCTAATTGCAAACGAAAGAGCATGGACATAAAAATTCCGATAATCGCCATAATCATACCAGTAATTAAATACTGCTTGGCAATCATTTTATGATCTTGACTAAAGATATATTTTGTTACAAATGTTTCTTTATGATGATGATCTGACATATCTTTCTTAGTTTATTTTTTTAATTTAAACTTTGGGCTAGTGTTTTTTGTTTAGCCAGCCACTCATTGAATTTTTCTTCTTCTTCAACTACAATTTTTAGTTGCATATTGTAATGAGAAGCACCACAAATCTTGTTACATAATAATATGTAATCAAATTCTACCGTCTCTTTACCTTGCTCTTTACGCAATTCATTTATCTTTTCAAACTTGGCCTTGACGTCTTTATATTCTCGCATTTCTTCTGTGGTGACAGAAGGTGTAAATGACATCTCAGTGACCATACCTGGCACACAGTTCATTTGCGCCCTAAAGTAGGGCATGTAAGCTGAATGCAGCACGTCTTGTGAGCGCAACTTAAATATTACTTTCCTGCCCTTTGGCAAGTGCAATTCTTTTACAAAAGATTCAGGGTCTGCAGTCAACGGAACATCGTCTGCTGAATTTTTATCCGTCATATCAACGCCCATGATGTTCTGTCCTTTAATAAAACGAACATTGGCATTGCCCAACACTCTGTCTTCACCTGCATAACGTGCATTCCAGTTAAACTGCTGTGCATACAATTCTATAATCAGGGGGTCTTCAGCGTCTGATGAATCCATTACCTTATTCCATGTCCAAAGACCATAAATAATTAAACCAGCTAAAACTACTGCGGGGGTGACGGTCCACCAAAATTCTAATTTGTGACTGTCGGCAAAGAATAAAGCTTTTCTACCTTCAATACCCCTGTATTTCCAGGAGAAATAATAAATTATAAACTGTAAAACAAACTGAACCACCAGTATGAGGGTCATTGTTATCTTAAACAAAATATCGATATGATAGCCTTCTTCAGAGCCAGATAATTGAGGTAGCAATACATCTTTACCACCATACATACTGTAGAGCATCAGTCCGTATAAAAAGCCCATAAGGCCTAGCATCAACCATCCATTAATATTATTTTCCCTTGGTGTAGCTGTAGCATCCTGGACTTTAGTTAAGCCTAACAACTTTACAAATTGCCAACATGCAACCGCAATTGCTACAAAAATGATAATATAAAATAATGCCTTCATCTGTTATCGCTGATAATTTTCTTTAATAATGAAATATTTCACTTTCCTTCATTAATGGATTTCCTTTTGCCTGTAGTGGTACTTTTGTCAAGGCCGTGAATACTACGTAAATAAACAAGCCTAAAAAGAAAAACAGAGCACCAAACTCCGGCACACCAAAATGCCAATTGCTTCCTACGGTGCCCGGTGCAACCATCACAAATAAATCTAAATAATGCCCTGTCAGGATAATTAATCCTGCCAATACCACGAACCAGGGTATCCTTTTATAATCACTATTCATTAGTATTAATATGGGAAATGCAAAATTCATAATTAACATCCCTATGAACAGGGGCTGATAGGTTCCTACCAAACGAGGATAGAAATATGTGGTTTCTTCGGGAATATTCGCATACCATTGTAACATGAATTGCGCAAAGAAAAGGTAGGTCCAGAAGATACTGAAAGCAAACATGTACTTTGCGAGATCATGAATATGGCTGTCATTTACAAATGGTAAAAATCCTTTAGAACGTAAGTAAATAGTAACGAAAGCAATGACAGTAATACCAGATACAAACATACTTGCAAATACATAGAACGGATATAACTGACTAAACCAATGGTGATCGATGGACATCAGCCAATCGAATGCCATAAATAATTCTGTTACCAAGAAAACGACAATAAATACCACTGATAATGTAAAGTTTCTTTTGTATGGTTTTAAATCTGATGCAGTATCTTGAGCTCTTGAATTTTTGATTATAAAATGTCTAAAACCAATCCATATCAAAACATAGATCACTGATCTTACTAACCAACCCGGAATATTTAACCACCAGTCTTTGGTTTCCATGGCATAGTCATAGTTTGCCGCTGTTGGATCAATACTGGTATACATCCAGGCGAACATGTGATTCCCATGACCTACAGATGACCAGATTAGAAATGCCAGAACGATAATAGAACCCGGAACTATGTATGCTGATACACCTTCCATTACTCTAAATAATACCGGTGACCATCCAGCTGTTGCCGCTCTTTGAATACAATAGTATACGAACGCGCATACACTTACCAATAAGAAAAATAACATCGCTACATATATGGCTGTCCAAGGTCTGTTCTTCGCAAAAGTTAATTCATGTTCCAAATGGGCTTCTTCGCTCATGCCATGTCCATCTCCGTGCTCTTCACCATGACCGGTTGACGCATGTGCATCTTCTTTGGTATGACCTTCCTCTTCATGAGTGCCTTCTTTTGAATGCGTCTCTTCTGTATGAGATGTATCCTGGGGTGCTTCCAGTTGCTCGACGACATCATGAGCGTCTTGTGGATGCGCCACTGCCATCAGGCCTCCGCCAACACTGGTTCCACCTACACCATTATCGTGAGCCTCGGCATGACCACCTTCATGATCATCGTCTTTATGAAGCATTTCTTTTACTTCCTCAGTCGTTTTGGGAGTTGTAAGAAAACCATAACCTATACCCAAGGCACCGATAATCATGAATGCGAGGGCTAAGGTTTTTAATTTACTTGAAAATGTGTACATAACTTTATTATTCCTAGTAATCGATTTGGTTATTTTAATAGATCTGCCCTAAGTTCTTCAACATAGTGCGTGATTTGCCAACGTTCTTTCGCATTTATCTGAGAAGAGTGCGAACCCATGATACCCTTGCCATACATTAAAACATGATAAATACTTCCTTCGGTAATATCTCTATCCTTATAATTGGGCACCCCTAAGATCTTTCCATTCTGGGCTAATGAACCCTGTCCGTCACCTTTGTCACCATGACAGGCTGCACAGTAAATTCCATATAAATATTTACCATTATCCATATCTTTCTTACTAACCTGTGCAATGGAATCAGTAGGTAACTGAATTTTTAAAGGACTTCTTAACGAATCACGAGCAGCTTCATATCCTGTTTGAGAATCTGGATAATCATACGGTACTTGTCCTCGGGCAATGGTACCCTCCACCGGTTTTCTTACAGATGCTTCTCCATCAGCCGTCTCACCATACGTTTCATACCCAACTGGTGTATACATATCTGTATCTGCCATGTACTGTACTTGTCTTTTTTGTTTATCAACACAAGATGAGCAGGTCAATACTATGACAAAAACTGCTATTATTTTTATAAAGCTTTTCATATATAGATCAGTGCGTTTCTTTTACATTAATTTCTATGGCTCCGGTTCTTTTTAACAAAGAAGCTACCTCATCTTCATTTCCATCTACAGCTACCTCCATTAAGAATTTATCATCTGTCGTTCTTGGATCAGGGTTTTCAGCCTTTCTAAACGGCCAGATCTTACTTCGTAAGTAAAATGTTATTACCATTAAGTGTGCTGCAAAAAATACGGTCATCTCAAACAATATAGGCACGAAAGCAGGCATATTGTGATAGAAGGTAAAACTCGGTTTACCACCAATATTCTGAGGCCAGTTATCAATCATGATATAGTTTAAGAACCAGACTGCAAAACCTAGACCTGTGAGGCCAAACATAAAAGCGGTTATTCCCATTCTTGTTGGTTCTAAACCCATTGCCTTATCGAGACCGTGCACCGGAAATGGGGTATATACCTCCTCTATATGGTGATGTGCTGCGCGTACCTCTTTTACGGCATTCATTAGCACATCATCGTCGTCGTAGATAGCGTGAATTACTTTTGAACTCATAGTTAAGATTTCAAGTTTTTAGCCTGACCTGCCCAGTCATCGCGTTCTGCCCTTCCGGGGAAAGAACCCGTAATACTATCTAACAAGTCGTATTCTTTTTTAGTCATTTTACTTACCTGATCGAACGTATAAATACCGATCTGGTTCAGTGTCGCTTCCATTTTCGGGCCTACACCTTTAATTTTCTTCAAGTCATCAGCAGTATCTGTAGCAGGGTCAAATGTTCCTAAACTCGCTAATAAACTATCGGTCTGTGCGTCTTTATCATCAACAGTCACCTCTGGTGTTTCTATAACAGGTGTTTCTATAGCAGGCTGTTCTTCTGCTACTACATTAATGGGTTGAGAAACTCCAGCACCTGCCATGGCAAACTGTACCGGTTGGTTTGTTTCACGGGCGCGTTTATAATTGTCACCAGTAGATTTCAGGATTGACTTTACTTCTGCCTGTGCAATCACAGGGAAGGTTCTTGCGTACAATAAGAATAATACGAAGAAGAATCCTAGCGTACCTATAAAGATACCGATATCAACAAAGGTTGGTGAGAACTGCGTCCATGAAGAAGGCAAATGACCTCTACTCAGGTTGATCACAATAATGTCAAAACGCTCAAACCACATACCGATATTAATGAAGATCGAAATGATAAACGTCCAAACATAATTGGTTCTGATCTTTTTAATCCAGAACAACTGTGGGATCACTGAGTTACAGATGATTAATGACCAGAATGCCCACCAGTAAGGACCTGTTGCAGCACCCACTGACAGATACACAAAGTCTTCATAACTACTACCCGTATACCATCCTACAAAAAACTCAGACAGATAAGCAACGGTAACGATACCTCCAGTGACCAGGATTACTTTGTTCATATTTTCAATGTGAACTCTCGTAATGTAATACTCTAGGTTACATACCTTACGCATAATCAGGAGTAGCGTTTGTACCATTGCGAAACCTGAGAATACTGCTCCGGCAACGAAGTAGGGAGGATAGACAGTACTATGCCATCCCGGTATTACCGACGTGGCGAAGTCAAACGATACAATGGTGTGTACGGAAAGTACTAATGGCGTTGCCAATCCAGCCAGTACCAATGATACTTCTTCAAAGCGCTGCCAGTCTTTGGCCCTTCCGCTCCATCCAAAGCTCAATAAGCTATATATTTTCTTTTGAAAAGGTTTTGTAGCTCGGTCACGGATCATCGCAAAATCAGGTAGTAACCCTGTCCACCAGAATACCAACGATACCGTTAGATAGGTTGAGATCGCAAATACATCCCATAATAATGGAGAGTTAAAGTTTACCCACAGCGAGCCTAATGCGTTTGGTATAGGTAATACATAAAAACCATCCCAGATACGCCCCATGTGAATCAATGGGAACAGTCCTGCCTGAACCACCGCGAAGATGGTCATGGCTTCTGCTGATCGGTTAATACCCATTCTCCATTTCTGACGGAATAGTAAGAGTACTGCCGAGATCAATGTTCCGGCATGACCTATACCTACCCACCAAACAAAGTTTGTAATATCCCAGGCCCAGTTAATTCTATTGTTCAAGCCCCAAACCCCGATACCTGTACCGATGGTATAGGCAATGGCTCCGAATCCCCATAAAAAGGCAGCTAATGAAATTATAAAAGCGATCCACCATTGTTTATTGGCTTTACGTTCAATAGGACCAGCAACATCTACGGTGATATCGTGATAACTCTTATCTCCCGTAATGATAGCTTCTCTAATAGGCGCTTCGTAATGACCCATAATTGTATCTAATTCTTAATTATTATGCTTCGTTTGTATTTCTTACATCTAATTGATAGAACACATTTGGCTGTGTACCTACAAAATCCAATAAATGGAATGTTCTATCGTCTTCTTTTAAATGTGAAACTTCACTTTCCTTATTGTTAATATCTCCAAATACCAAGGCTCCAGTACTACAGGCGTTCGCACAGGCTACTTCGAATTCATCTTTCTCAACCGGCCTGCCTTCACGCTTTGCTTTAAGAATAGTCGCTTGTGTCATCTGAATACACATAGAACACTTTTCCATAACACCACGAGAACGTACTACTACGTCTGGGTTTAAGACCATTCTACCTAAGTCATTGTTCATATTGAAATCAAACTCATTATTGTCGAAGTACTTAAACCAATTGAAACGACGTACTTTATAAGGACAGTTATTTGCACAGTAACGCGTTCCTACACAACGGTTATAAGCCATTTGGTTTTGGCCTTGTCGACCGTGTGACGTGGCTGCAACCGGGCATACTGTTTCACAAGGTGCATGATTACAGTGCTGGCACATTACCGGTTGGAATGTTACATCCGGATCATCTGATGGAATGATCTGCGCGTTGAAATATTCACCCGATCCATAGATACCTTCTTCCTTACCTCGTTCTTCGGTCATTTCAGTAGAATAGTATCTATCGATACGCAACCAATGCATATCCCTACTTCTTCTGATCTCTTCTTTACCAACAACTGGTACATTATTCTCTGCATGACAAGCAACCACACATGCGGCACACCCTGTACAAGATGCCAAGTCAATAGATAAATTGAATTTTGGGCCAATCGAATCATCGAAAGTATCCCATAAATCCACTTTTTCCAAAGCGACATTCTGATGCTCTAATTGAACATGAGGTTCAGGATTCCAATCATGCTTGGGTTTATTTACGTAATCATCTAAGGTCGTTTCCCGGATGATTTCATCTCTTCCCATAAGGGTATGCTGTAGCTGAATACAGGCGAACTCATGGCGACCTTCAACCTTAGTGATGGTTACAGGTTGATTCGCAGAGAAATCCTGGTATAAAGGATAGGCATTTACACCTACTTTCATGATGTCATTAACACCTTGTGTTCTACCATAACCCAAGGCCAATCCAATAGAACCAGGTGCCTGACCAGGTTGAATATAGACGGGTATATTTTCTATAGTTACACCATTAACAGTTACATTTACCAGGTTACCATCTAATGCACCATTGGCGACGGTCCAGTTTTCCAGTCCGTTTGCTTCGGCATCAACCCTTGACATGGTAATGTAATTATCCCACGATGTTCTGGTGATAGGATCTGGTAATTCTTGCAACCATGGGTTATTCGCCATTTTACCATCTCCCAAACTTGTTTTGGTATATAAGTTCAATTCTAAATCTGACGAAGGAACATTCGCTAAAGCAGAAAGAGCAGCAGTAACATTTACTGTTGAGTTTGTCAGTAAATCCGAAGCATTCTCAAGCGCTTCTGAAAGACTTCCACTAACACTACTTTGACTTTCAACAATAGTTTCTATCCCAGCCGAAGCTGACGAATAAACGCCATCATGTAATGCCTGGTTCCATGACGTACCGCCTAGTATATTCGAGTTCCAATATGATTTTAAATAGTCATGGTAGGATTGACTTGAACCAATCCATTTCAACAGGCTATCCTGGAATTGTCTTGTGTCAAATAAAGGACGAATAGTCGGTTGCATTAACCCAAAATGTCCTTTCTTCGCTTGAATATCACCCCAAGATTCTAAATAATGTGGCGTTGTAGCTATGTGCTGAGCAGCTTTTGCCGTAGCATCTTCATTCGAGGCAAAAGCCACAGAGAGGCCAACATTCTTTAATCCTTCAACAAAATCAGCGCCATTATATAAAGTATAAGCCGGATCTGTATTGTATGTAAATAAAGCACCTACTTTACCGGCTTTCATATCAGCTAATAATCCTGCAACTTTGGCGTCACTTCCACTTCTTACGTAGCGAGGAGTTGTACTATCAACAGCAGCACTACCTATGGCTTTATTTAAGGCCAGGGCAACTAATTGTGCGTTTTTATCATTGGCACCCGTTACCACAACTGCCTTATTACCCGCTTTCTTTAATTGGGCTGCTGTTTTTGCAACATGCTCATCAGAAGGAGTTGCACCATTAATCAATGCATTATAAAGGTCATGCAATACTTTAGCTTGCTGTGATGGTTTTACCATGTAGCGCTTATCAGCATTTGCTCCGGTGAGTGTCATATTAGACTCGAACTGGATATGGCGGGACATTCTACCATTTTTAGGTACGCGCCCTTTCGCATAACCGACTTCGAAATTACCACCTTGCCAGTCTCCTAAGAAGTCAGCGCCAACGGAAACAATTACATCTGCCTTACTAAAATCGTAATCTGGTAAGGCTCGTTCGCCATATATGGCTTCAAAAGCATCCAAAGCTGCTGAATCTGAAATGGCGTCGTAAGTGATATGCTCTGTGTTAGGATATAATGCAGTAAAATCTTTAATTAGATTTGCTATAGAAGGACTTGCTAATGTTCCAGTAAGGAAAACTATTTTCTTATCACTATCTTTCAACTTGGCTAATTCAGCACCAACATTACTATCTAAAGTTGCCCAATCTGAATCTTCCCCGTTAGCTTTTGGACCTTTTAATCGATTGTTGTCATAAAGATTTAAAACAGAAGCCTGAACTCTTGCATTGGTATCACCATTGGCTTTTGCTAATTTATTTGGTTCAATTTTTATAGGGCGACCTTCACGAACCTTTACCAGGACACTGGCAAAATCGGTTCCGTTTGCAATCGAAGAGGCATAGTAATCAGGCACTCCTGGAACGATATCGTCTGGTTTGACAACATAAGGAATTGACTTAATTACCGGACCCTCACATGCGGCTAAGGACGCTGCCGCCGTGGTGAAACCTACATATTTTAAGAAATCTCTACGAGAAGTTCCCGAACTTTCCAAGGTCTCTTTATCTCCTAAAAATTGTTCCGTTGGAATCTCTTCTGTAAATTCGTTTTGTCTTAGCTTTTCAACAATGGAGCTGTCTTCTTTTAGCTCTTCAACACTTTTCCAGTATCTCTTGTTTGATGCCATATTAAATTGACTATTTATATTGACTGATGTCTAATTCTTAATTTCACGTTAGTAATGGCACTTGCCGCATTCCTGACCTCCCATTTGGGCTACTGTCACTTTTTCGATACCATACTTTTTTGACAACTCTTCATGTATTTTTTTGTAGTATTCATTACCTGCCAGGTCAATTTCTGTCTCTCTATGACATTCTATACACCAACCCATTGTCAATGGTGAATGCTGATACATTTCATCCATTTCTTCAACAGGACCATGACATTGCTGACATTTCAGACCTCCTGCGGTAACGTGCTGTGAGTGATTAAAATAAGCGAAATCAGGTAGGGCATGTAAACGGACCCATTTAATTGGTTTTTGCTCATAGCCCTCTATATATTGGAATTTATCTTTATCCCAACCTATGGCATCGTAAATCTTTTGAATTTCACCGTCGAGCTCTTCTTTGCCTAATGTGCGTCCATCATACTCTACTGTAGTTCCTTCAGCCACTTCTGCAATCGACTTGTGACAATTCATACAAACATTTACAGATGGAATCCCTGAATGCTTGCTATGTTTAGCCGAAGAGTGACAATACTGGCAATCCACCTTGTTTTCGCCAGCATGTATTTTGTGAGAGAAAGCAATGGGTTGTATAGGCTGATATCCTTGATCTACACCTACGCTCATCAAGGCGCCATAACCATAATAACCCGTAGCCAATAACAACGCAATTGTTGTTACTACTTTTAAAAATTCGTTTTTGCTTCTGAAGTAGACCCAAAGTGTCAACAGCAACAATGCTGTCAAAACAATATAGCTCATCCAGGCGGTCGATGGTTCTTCCTCAGCAACTTCTTCCTCTGCACCAGCAACGACGACCTTGTCAATATCACCGTGCGTGGTGTAGGCTAAGATCGCATCGATATCATCATCAGATAACTGCGGAAAAGCTGTCATCACCGAACCATTCCACTCATTAAAAATGGCAATCGCATCCGCATCACCACTCGCTCTTAAAGCCGCATTATCCTTAATCCATAATTTCAACCATTCATTTGTTCTTCGCTCTTCCACCCCTCCTAATGCCGGACCAATTAAGTTACCTTCCAATTTGTGACATGACGCACAATTGGCATTGAATATTTTTTTACCAGTACGTACCTGAACAGAGTCTATTTCTTGCGCTGAAAGCTGAAAAGAAAAGAGAAAAAGAAATGCGAGACTTGAAAGGATGAATCTTAAGGTTTGATTGTGTTTGTCCACACGCTTCATATTAAAATGTATATTTCTATCTTTTTTTTGGTATGATTTTTTCTTTCTGACCAGTGTCGTTTAAGCATAGTTTACCCTGGTGAAAAGATTGCACAAAAATACTATTTAATGGCAGTATACAAAATCTAAAAATAATGTTAAATGTAATTTATAATCATTCTAAATAAACGATTTTTATTCCATGCTAAAAACAAAGTTTTAAATTTGCTAAAATTTTATTCAAAATGAGAAGTTTACCATCAAAATATAGCATGCTTACTGTGATTTTTGCGTTTTTTTTATGCCTTAACGGATTCGCTCAAAGCGAGGCAACCGTCACCGTTGAAAGCAGCCAAAGTATCAAACAATTAATTGCCCAGAAAAAAGCTTACAACAGAAGTAAACGATATGTGAAGGGTTATAAAGTACAGTTGTTTTATGGTTCTGAAGAAGGCGCCTTAAAGATCAGAGAAGACTTTCTGTCGGTTTTTCCGGGAATAAGTTCTGAATTAAAATTCCATTCACCTTATTGGAAAGTTTGGGTGGGCTGCTATACAACCCGTTTGGATGCAGATCGTGGTTTGCAAGAAATAAAGGAAGGGTTTTCGAGTGCAATAGTTGTTCCTGCCAAGGTTAGCCTAAAATGTGGCAATTAAAAATGTTTGTTACAATATTTCCAAAGCATCT
>JASJDL010000028.1 GCA_030065775.1 Flavobacteriaceae bacterium
GCCTGTGCCAGTACCTGCCCTCCGAATACATTGGGACTCCCCACCATACTATTTTCTCCTTGAAATAGGGTATTGTCTAGTTGTTTGAGTTCTAAATGCTCAATGAGATCTTGTGTTAAATTCATTGCTAATTAATCCAAATAGGTTTTTAGGCGTTGTTTGATAAAGTAATTCCAGCCCCCTTTACAGCTTTCTTTCCTAAATTCAGGAATGTTCTGGGGAAGGGTCTCTAAGCCTAAATTCGTGAGTGTGAGCTTGACACCATCACCCTTTTTTGAGATATCGAAGGAAACCATCCCTTCTCCCGGATATTCTTTATATTTCCAACTGTAGACAATTCTCCCTACGGGGATAACTTCTACGATTTCCCAAAGATGGGTAAATTTTCTCCCTTCATTCTCCACTAAAAATTGGGTTTTAAATCCTTCTTCAGCTTTGAAGTTGGGAATGTTTTCGAAAAACCATTGTATCATTTGACCTTTTTCGGTGATGGCATTCCAAATTTCAGTGGCTGAAACATTAAATTTCTGTTCTACTCGTATGGGTTCACTCATTTTACTATTTTAAAACCCAAATCCTAACTGAAAAGCCAATCGTAAGTTGTCGTCACTGTTAAATGCTGACACATTTAGGGTCATCATTTTAGCCATATTTAGAAAGAAACCACCGCCAATAGAAGTATTCCAAACATTTTGATTATTTTGAGCAGGATTGTTAACTAAACTATCATCAATCCATACTTTACCATAATCAAAACCACCGTAAATACCTATTCGTAAAGGTACTACACCGGTTTTCATATTATTGAATACCCATCGCACATCTGTACTTTGCACAAAAGAAGTCTTACCCGAAAACCGTTCATGTCGATACCCGCGTAATCCGGTTCTTGCACCCAATGTTGCGGCCTGATAAAACTCGAAATCATCACCGAGATTCAAATGCGCTCTCACATCTGTGGCCAAAACCAATTGCCCGCTGGGTATCAATTTATAATCAATACCCAGTTCAGGAATTAGATACCCAAAGCCTTTTTCGGTATCTACATTATTCTTATATCCTGCCTGCACCCCAAATTGGAAGCCCAGGGTTGGGAACGACTCATTATCTTTATTTTCGAAATAGTATTCCATTTCAGCTCCATAAAAATCTTGCATATCAAATACTGAATTAGGAACTGTATTCGGCTGACTGATAAATCTACCCGTGGTATTATCCACCTCATTGCTTTCGTAAAAAATACCTGCTTTAAAACGTGCTCCTTGTTGCCCTCTCCAAATTAATGCTGGCATTGCTTTAAAGGTTCTAATCTTAACACGATTATAGTCTAAGTCAACATCTAAACCATCATCATCCTCGGCTTCAGGATTTGGCGTACTGTTCCCAAATCCGAAGAAATTTGCAGCATAATTGGGACTATTAAATTGTAAGTCAATTCCGAAATTTACATTGGTAAATAGATTCGCAAACTCCCCATTATAATTCAATTCATAACCACTGGTGGCAAAGTAATATGCGGCAGAAAATTGGTGCCGTGAAGTAAACGGATTACGCTCAAAACCGAAGCTGGTTAACGTAGCTGAAGCACCAATCTTTAGTCCATCGTCTGGATTTGCACCAATACTCGGAACAATTTGAGTAAGGTTATTTCTCAACTTTTTATAATCATATACATTGGTATTATAATTGTCTGAAAGCTTCTTTTTCCCCTTGGAAGTTTTTACTGTGTTCTTTTTCGATTTGTAGTCGTAAAAGGTGATCCGCTTTCCATTTGTAATGTCGTAGGTATCATTATTCTGTCCTCCAACCAGCCGTACTTTAATCTCTTTGTCAGCATTGTTTCCGAATACATGAAAAACATCGTCATCATCTAAAGCATAGATCCAAATTTCTTTAGTCTGGTTGTGTGCGTAGATTCGTTCATGAAATTTATCAGCTTTTTCACCACCTTTAATTCTGTAGGCAGTTACTTTGGTTTTACCATTCGCCAATCGTTCAATATCAAACCAATCGTCTTTATCAGTTCCCTTAATAACGGCGAATCTGTTTATGACGTCGAAATACCGATCCGAAATCTTCTGGAGGTTAGTGCGGCGGGCTTTTAAGGTTTTCTTAATAGTTTCAACCGTTTCATCACGAACTTCAAGTGGAAAATTCAAAAATGCCTTTTCAATGACTGCATCCGTCAAACCAGATTGCAATACTTTTACCTGCGCATCCCAAACGCCTTTTTCAGATTGGGTGATCAACTCCATATCTAACGGATATGGCTCAAGATTCACGCCTTTTACATCCTCTAAGTCATCACTGTATTTTCTTAACAGACGAGAAGTGGGAATTAATTTTACTGCCGCCCCCAATAGAAATCCATCAGCCATAATGGAAAATGCCTGGTCTCGATCACGCGGCATCGGTCGAAATACTTTCTTGCCATTTTCTTTAAATTCTATCCAACGCCATTGATCCTGATGACGGTCCCAATCACCAATAAGCATATCGAATAAACGCGCCCGAATATAAGCTTCTTCGTCTATTATGATATCTTCATCTTTATGCAATTTCTTCATCATATCATCGGTGGATTCCAACTTATCTTGAAATCCGAAATAGGGTTTGTCACTATGCCCTTCAGACGTATGCTCTTCGATCATGTAGAGTTCATTGCCAAATTCTTCATTGAAATAGCCCAAGGCATTTTGTTTTGGTACAAAATACAATACTGGTTTCGTGTGGTAAACCCCAACAGCATCTGCCAGGTCTCCTACTGCGAAAGGCGCATATGGATGGGCTCCGGTAAACACATCTAAAAGCAGCTTTTCGGCAGCCGTATTATCAAATTGCCCTTCAATAAACTGATCTTTGAAAACTATGGCTTGTAAGTATTGCGTCGCTTGTTTTCTTAAAGCACGCATCATATATTGCGCACCATTTTTATCTTTTAGCCTTAGCGATTTTGATTGGTTTCCTCCCCCTTTTCTTACGGGTGTTAATCCGCCAAAAAGTGTGTCTAAGTCCACGGTAGGTGCATTAACTGCTGTACTATAGTACTTTCGGTAACGGTCTCCCCACAAAAACTTCTTTGTTCCGGAAGCTTTTGTCTCTTCTTCGGTGTAAATGGATGCCAATTCACTGTTAGGGAAACTTTTGGGGTAGGTTGTAAATACCTTTTTCTGATTCGCGGGAAATACGTTGCTCTCGAATACGACTTTTTTATCATCGGCGGAATAGAACGAGACATCTGATGATCCATCTTTGAACACGGTGAGGGTAGCATATCCCGGAGTGGCATAAGTAAACTGGCCACCTCCAATATTTCGAGCTGCTTTCACCTTAGAGCCGGATCCACTGACAATTTGATGTAAATTATCCTCAATAATGTACTGCAAATTATGGTCATGACCTGAAACAAAAATTACCTTTTTATTGGCTTGCGCTAAGGTCACCAGGCGCTGTTTCAATTCATTATAACGGGCATTTTGCAAATCTGCATGACTTACACCGCTGGTTTTGCGAATAACATTCTTCAAGGTTCCTAAAACCGGTATAGGTGTCAGATGACTCCCCAATGTAAATTGCCCGCCATGTGATCCGTTGGTATACATAGGATGGTGAATGGCCACGATGGTCGTTTTTGTTCGTGCTTTTTTAATGAGACTGCTAAACTCATTCAAGAAATTTTGACGTGTTTTTATGTCACAGTCATCATTGATGGTCGGTTCTTTGTTCCAGTTCTTGATATACCAATGACTGTCAACTAAAATTAGTTCTATATCATCTGAAATATGAACCTTATCAATAGGGCAGCCATCTTCCGGCAAAAATGTGTTTTTCCCAAGTTGTTCTTCAATAAATTTTTCCTGACGTTTTAATCCTTTGATCCCAGAATACCAATCGTGATTCCCGGGTATGAAAATACTTTTGCCTTTAAAGTCTTTAGTGACATCCGCCTGTACCTGAATACGATGTTTGGCCAAGGGATATTCAGGTGAGCTTTCCTTCGGCAGGCCTTTTTCATAGATATTATCCCCTAAAAAAATGGCAGTACTATTTTCGGAAGCCTTATCGAGCGCTTCTTTGAAAGCCAATAAAGCATTGGATGTACCACCTTGTTCCGAGTTTCCGGCATCACCTATGAGGTAAAAGGTATGCTTTACTTCCCTGTTTTCAGGAAATGAACTTGTGGTCGCCGAGTATTTATATTGAGGTCCATAGGTTGCACATGAACCAAGAAAAAAGAGTATCAATAAAAAGAAAAGGGATTTTTGTGACGTCATCGTAGCGGCCTTTGATTAGTCATGCCAATATAGCACAATAAGCAACACGAAACAATGGCCTTAGATAAGGGTTATTTCCACCAGTAATTCGTGTTTTTTTGAAGGCTGTCGATAACGATTTCTTCCCCAATTTCTGGAAATAGTACCGAGATATTCAATTCTTCTGCCTTTTTCGCCACTCGTTCTGCGGGATCTGTCCAGGAATGCATTGCCAGCTTAAAAGCGCCCCAGTGAATTGGCATGAAATGGGCTGCCTTTAAATCTATACTTGCCTGAGCAGTTTCTTCGGGAAACATATGAACATCGGGCCACATCGGATTGTACTGCCCGCATTCTAACATCGCAAAATCAAAGGGGCCATATTTCTCACCTATTTCTTTAAAATGTGGCGCATATCCGCTATCTCCACTAAAAAAAACTCTATTGTTATCTGACTTTATTACCCAAGAGGCCCATAAAGTACTTTGACGATTGCTGAATTTTCTACCAGAAAAATGCTGTGCCGGGGTACATACAAAGTCAAGCCCTTTAAACGAAACATCTTGCCACCAATCTAATTCAACGATGCGTTCACTTTCAATACCCCAGGCCTGTAAATGAACACCAACCCCCAAAGGTGTATAGAACATCTCAACTTTATTTTTTAACCTTTTAATAGAACCATAATCTAAATGATCATAATGGTCATGTGAAATTAGTACAGCGTCAATAGTGGGCAATTCTTCAATTTCGATGGGTAGCACTTTGTTAAATCGTCGATTCCCTAGCCACGGATGTGGGGCCGGCACATCTCCAAACATCGGGTCGATCAATATATTCTGACCCTCCATTTGCAGTAGAAATGATGAATGACCAAACCAGATCAGTCGTGTCGGTGAATTATAATCAGTAATAGCTGCAGAATCAATCTTTTGTACTTTTAAATCTTTATTGGGGCTTGCATTCTCAACTTTAGTGAAGAAAAATTTTCTTGTCATGGTTAGGATCTCAGAGAAACTTGGGTCTTTGGGAACATCCTTAACATTCACAAACTGCCCATTTTTAAAATTCTTGGAAGCAGCGTACTGTATTTTTCGTTCTTTGGATACATCACCACCAAATGTTGGATAAAAACTTACGAAAGCGATATAGGTAAGTATTAAAATAACGACCAATAATCCCAGATATATCATGCTACGTTTGAGTATTTTCTTTAGTCTTTTCAAGTAGTTCTAAACATAAGAAAGTTGATTAATATCTTTATTTTCCAAATGCTTTAGCTCCTGCATCCGATACAGCGAATTGATCATGGCTAATCCGATCTTAGTCGTTGTAGTTATGTTCTTGGATTTTTTAAGCATCCCGAAAAATGGACGCATGACAACGTAGACAGCATTATACCAGCCTGTTCGAGATTTTATTCCTCTTTCGGGGATGATCATTCCCGGTCTAAAAGCGTAGGCATCTTTGAAGCCTTTATTTAAAATATAATTCTCTGTTCTCCCTTTAACACGTGCCCACATTGACCGGCCCTTTTCTGAGCTATCAGTGCCACTACCCGAAACATAATTGAAAACCAGCTCCGGATTGAGCTCGTAAAGTACATCAGCAAAAGCCTTTGTCGTTTCAAAAGTGATAGTGGTGTATGTGTCTTCATTTAAACCCACAACCGATATGCCCATACAATAAAAACATCCGTCATAATCATGCAATTTGTCTTTGATGCTAGCAATTTGCGTAAAATCTGAAAGCAATACTTCTTCAAGTTTTGGATGCTGTATTCCCAACGTACTGCGATTTACCACCAATACTTTTTCAATTTCAGAACTATCAAGGCACTCTAACAATACACCTTTACCAACCATTCCCGTGGATCCTGTAATAATGACCTTTTTCATGTATTAAGTGTGATATTTTTAAAAATTGCTTTGCACTCTTCAAATCTTTGTTCGCGAATTGGGCAGATAGAAGGTTCTTTATTAAAATAAAGTACTAAGCAAGGAGCAATATTCTCATACGTATCTACATATTCGTATGTAATAAGTTCTCCGTTTTTAATACGATGCTTTATTTTATTGTGATATGGATACATCTTCTGTTAGTTTTAGTATCTGGTTAATTCCACTGTAATTGTTTACGTTCATTCCAATAGTCTTTAGGGTCAATTTTAAAAGTATCTAAGTTTGCTAATTCTTCTTCATTCAATTCTACTTCAAGTGTTTTAAGGTTTTGACGTAGATGCGCACTATTAGTTGCTCCACTTAGTACCCAATCTACATTTAGTTTTGCATGGCAATACTGCAAGGCAATGGCATCAACACCTACATTATATTTGGTTGCTAAAAAGTTCAATTCTTTATACTGGGATTGATACTGCTTTAACTTTGAATTAGGAAGCAATCGCCCATTCGCTAAAGCCTCTTTGACTAAAAGCACTTTTTGTTGATTTTTTAAATCTTTTAGCACTTTACTTATGCTTTGATCTAACATGTTGTAGGTACACTGAAAACTATCAAACAACTGATTACCATCAACCTCAACATCCAAAGCTTTTTTAATCACCTCAGTCTGATTAACACCAGTGGTGGTTATACCAATACCTATAGCATACCTCCGTTTTAAAAATGCCAGTCGCTCTAAAATAGTTCTATTTTGTAAAACGTTCGATTCTAAAGTCGCCGAATGTATCTGATAAACAGACAAATAAGGCAACAAAGCTTTTGAGTCCTGCCATTGTTCATTTAGCTTTGACAAACTATGCTCCTTGACCTCATGAGTCTTTGCATTTGGATTAAAATCAGCTACGTAAGTATAACCCCATTTTGTAGAAACTGTAATTGAGTCATCATTTTTAGTTTGCAACCAATCAATCAGTAATTTTTCGGCCAATCCATAACCCGGTGCAGTATCAAAATGACGAATCCCTAATCGATAAGCTTCATCTAAAACTGATTGGGCATTTTGTGTGAAACTTTCCATACTAAAATCATGCTGTACATGCCTGATATTTATATAGAGTGGCCTTCCTAATGCCGCTGTTCCTAACGCTAAATACATTACTTTTTAAGTTTATTATAATCTTCCGGAAGATCAACATCAATCAAATTTATTCCGCTTACTTTAATAACATCACTCGCACATTCATTCAAAAGACTTTTGGCTCCTTTATCACCTTTGAGGTCCAATAATTGATCAAAATATTGCTGTGGAAAAATAGCTGGTACTCCAAGTGATGCTCCATAAGTTGAGGATATAATGTTTTTAGGATGTTCAAAATATTGATATATCAATGAATTCAAATAATAACTTGTGACCAGCGGTTGATCGGCCAACATAATTAATAGCGCATCTCTATCTACTAGTTCTTTGACTCCACTTATAATGCTAGAACTTAGACCTTTCTTATGATTACGATTATAGATTGTCTTTACTCCATAACCTTTAACAGCTGTTTCTATTTCTTCAGCCCTGGCTCCAAGCACGCATAGTATCTCATCAGCTTTAGATGCCTGCGCCTGTTCTATGGCCCAGCCCAATAAAGTGGTATGCCTGTAAGGAAGCAACTGTTTCGGCTCCCCCATTCGGGAGGAGGAGCCTGCGGCAAGGATGAGTATCCCGATTTTAGACATTAATTTTACCGGTAATTTTTCGAAGAGAAAAAGGTTCTTTCTCTTTGAGTACCACATGAATCTCGGCAAGGATAGATAAGGCTATTTCTTCAGGTGTTTCTGCTCCAATATTGAGTCCTGCCGGTGTATAAATAGATTCCAAAAACTCTTCCGATACATCGGGGGCAAAATCAAATAGTTCATTAAACAATCGTTCCCTGCGCTTTGCGGCACCTAAGATACCTATGTATCGCACCGTATGCCGGCTTAGTTTCACAACATAACGCAAATCCTGCACATAACTATGGTTCATGATGACAATAGCCATGTTTTCGGTAAGACCATTGAAATCAATAGTTTCGGGTGATTGTCCGATCACCGAATGCGCTCCGGGGAAATCTGATAGCTGTTTTGGGTCATTCATCGAGGTTATCACGTCAACCTGCCAACCAAGTAATGATGCCATTTTACACAATTCCACAGCGTCATGTTCACCCCCAATAATGAGCAATCTGAACAAAGGTTGCAGCTCTTGAGAAAAAACCTCCAGTTTTTTATCTGGTTTGCCCCCAAAATCAAAGGAGTCACCACTTTTAAATTTTACAACTGAACCGAAATCCCCGAAAATCTCGTCTCCTTTTTTATAAAAGGAATCTATCTCAAATGAATTTCGCAATACTAAATTTTCATGAAAAGCCTGCAATAAATTATCTGAAACAGCAAAAGGTTCTATTAAAATGTACAATGTTCCCTCACATCCTAAACGATAGCGACCATCGTAAGCCATTACTTTCGTTTTTCCATCTGTAAAGACCGATTGTGCGCGACGCACCACTTCTTTTTCCACACAGCCACCGCTCACGGCACCTGTCATGGTACCTGTTTCATTAATGAGCATTCGAACACCCGGTTTTCTGTATGAAGAGCCTTCTAAATGTACTACCGTTGCCAAAACAGATTTTAATCCCCTCTGTTGATTCTCAATTGCCTGTTCTACTATTTCTTTAAACTCGTGTGTCATAGTTCTTAAAACTAAAAGTAGGTAAAATTTAGAAACATAGCACCTAATTTTAGCCTATTAACGTAAATTTATGATGCTTCTAACGGCATTGAGCGCAATCTTTGTCCGGTCAATCGATAAACTGCATTGGCAACCGCCGCACCGATTGGGCCCAGAGGGGGTTCACCTACGCCACCAGGTGTTTCAGAATTTTGCAAGAGTACCACATCTATTTCTTTGGGTGCATGGCGCATTAAAGCCATTCGATACGGGCCATATATTATAGGCCGAAGTTGACCATCTTCAACATACATACGTTCATACATAGAAGCGCTCATTCCCATAATAATGGCACCCTCACATTGCGCTCGTACCTGATCGGGATTCACCACTAAACCTGGATCCATCGCGCAGGTAACTTTATGCACTTTTATCTTCTCATTCTCAATAGATACTTCTACTACTTGTGCACAAGGTGTATTGACATCCACAGAACAGGCAAAGCCCATGGCCCGGCCATTTTCAGCTTTATCCTTGTAACCCGCTTTTTCAGCGGCCGCTTTTATGACTTCTTTTAACCGAAAACCTCGTTCATCATCACCGATTTGATCTAATCTATATTGCACGGGGTCCTTCCCCGCTTTTTCAGCCAATTCATCCATAAAACTTTCTATGGCAAAGGTATTTGCGAGTAAGCCTAAACTACGCCACCAGCTGGTAGCAAAAGGCAATTTCACCCGCCAGGAAACGGCCCGATAATTGGGAATTGCAGAATAATTGATCATTCCTCCACGCCAAGCTCCTAAGTCAGCGCCCATAAGGGCAGGAGCAATACCCGGAAGCAACGGTGATCCAAAAGCTACATCACCACTCGAGACATTATGTTCTATGGCTTCAATCATTCCATTTTCCCGTAGCTTGGCTTTCAAAACATGATGTGTAGGTGGTCTAAACGTATCGTGCTGAAACTCTTCTTTTCTGTCTAAAAAACATTTTACGGGTTTGCCAACAGCTTTTGAAAGCACTGCTGCCTGAATGCCATTGGGAGTATGCAAACGCCTACCAAAACCTCCACCTAAAAAAGTTGGAATAACGTTCACCTTATCTTTGCTTACTCCAATTCGCTTAGCAATTTCATCACGTGTAATCTTTACCACCTGTGTGGATATCATCACAGTAGCCTTATCTTCTTCAACATATGCAACAGCTCCATTTGGCTCTAGCTGAGCGTGGGCACCAAGCGGGCTATGGTACTCTGCTGTTATTTTATCTTGATCATCTTCGAGAATGCTTTTGGCATTACCTTCTTTCTGTATAGTGATGGGGGTTCCCTGACCCACTTTGATCATGTCTTCAATATCCTTTGTTTGCCAAACTTTATCTGTTTTCCAGGTGGTTTTGATCGCATGTTTTGCATTTTCGGCTTCCATTCTTGAATTGGCGACCACTCCTACAAAGTCTTTTTCTTTGACCACCTTTATCACCCCTGGCATTTTTTCAGCTTCAGCTATATCGGCATCTTCGAATATCGCACCGATTTCGGAAGGCCGAACCACCGCACCAAACAACATATCGGGCATGCTAGCATCCATTCCAAAAATATGTTCCCCAAAAACTTTAGCCTTCAGGTCAACCCTTGGAATAGGCTTTCCTACGAACTTATAGCTTTTGATTTCTCTTAGAGCTGGTGTTTTAGGCACTTTCCATTCTTTTACTCCATCAACCACCTCTGCATAGCTCATCGTTTTACCATCAGATGAAATAATTCCATTGGCCACACTTAGGGTCGCTACCTCCACGCCCAACTTTTTAGCTGCTTCATTCTTGATCATTTCGCGCGTGGTAGCTGCCAATTCACGTAAGGGTTGCCATAAACTGGAAATTGAAGTGCTACCTCCTGTACCAAAGTCATCCATATTCCCTGAAATAGATGGGGAATTCACGACTTTAATCTGATCAATATCGATTTCCAGTTCATCTGCTGCAATTTGCGCTAATCCTGTAAACGTACCCTGGCCCATTTCAACCTTTGGAGAATACAAAATAACGGAGTTATCGTTCAGCACTTCAAACCAAATAGAAGGTGTTTTTGTATCACCTAAATAGGGGGTTTCTACTGTATTGGCAAAATCTGCTAATGAGCGCCTGATCGGATTTCTAAAGAGGTAAGTTCCGACGGCTAAAACGCCTAAGGTACCTAAGCCTCCGCGTACTAAAAATTTTCGTCGTGACAGCTTTTTTTTTGCTCTTTTCTCATCGCTCATAACCTATGAATTTACAGAATTAGTAGTTGAATCATTCTTTATCGATGCTGCCCGATGAATTGCCTTTCGCATTCTGTAGTAGGTCGCACATCGGCATACATTAATGATATTATTGTCGATATCATCGTCTGTTGGATTTGGAATTTCTTCCAAGAGCGCTGCCGTTGCCATCATGAATCCCGGTTGGCAATAGCCACATTGCGGTACGATCTCCTCAATCCATGCTTGTTGCACAGGATGCGGGTCTTCCGGGGTGCCCAGTCCTTCAATGGTCGTCACTTTTTTACCTTCAACCAAATGCACCGGAAAAGAGCAAGAACGTACCGCCTGTCCTTCAACATGCAGTGTACAGGCACCGCAGGCCGCTTTACCACAGCCGAACTTTGTTCCTTTTAAATCCAGTAAATCCCGTACTACCCAAAGTAAAGGTGTATTTTGATCCTCAATAGTTATTGTTTGAGGTTGATTGTTTATGTGAAAAGATATTTTCATATATAAATGTTATAGTGAGACCTCTTGACTTCTTTAGAGGTTATAATTGCTATATTTATTCTTCAGGGATGATGGCACCATCTTCAAACCATTGCTTTACTGCAGTGCCGAATTCTTCCTTCGAAACCGGCGGTACCTTGCGCGTATTTCCTTCAGCATCCACACCAGGTTCCCATGCCCACAGCACTAATTTATCTTCTGTAAGATGACGCACCAGATCTTCATGGCTGCGGTTGCCATTTTTGGATTTATCTATTAATGATCGTGCAATTTCCTTATGAGTTAGCCCTTGCCAACCCATACTTGCCGGTGCTAATCCCCAATGAGGGGCACCTGGAACGCCTGAGTACTTATTATTTTCGGCTTGGTGACAGGTACTGCATTTCGTTGCTTCAAAACCATGATCGTCTTTACCGCGCATCATACCAAAATAATGCGGATGGCCATCATCACCTTGTTTTGGAATATTGTCGTTAGGATGACAATTCAAACAACGTTCATGCGTCAATACGCTCATTATTTTAGTGAAATTTTCCTTATTGGAAATAACATTTTTATTGATTTCGACCAAAGAATAACTGCTGTCAATCGATTTTGAATAACTTGTGGAAAAAACAAATCCTATTACCAGAAAAATCAAAATCAATAAAGGCAGGTCTTTTCTTTTCATTTGAATTAATTCTTACAGATTTTGCATTAAGGTTATCAAAATATCACGACTATAAAGTTACTATTTTAAAAGTAAAAATTATTCTGAAATCAGCATGGAACATAATTTTCTATCTTTATCATTTGTAAATATGTTTATATGGAGGACTTACTAGCCGCTACTAAAAAATATGTTATTAATTATTTGAATGACAATTTAGATAAATCTTTTGTCTATCATAATCTTGCGCATACCTTACGTGTTGTCGAAAAAACCCAGGAATTGATTGAAGCCGCACAACTCAATGGTAATGAAACTGCTGAGTTATTGCTTGCTGCCTGGTTTCATGATACTGGTTTTACCAGTCAAATAGAGAACCATGAAGAAAAAAGTGCAGAAATAGCCAATGCATTTTTAACAAAGCACAAGGCTACTGAAGCAACAATTAAAAATGTTACGTCACTGATCTTAGCCACAAAAATGGAACATGAACCTCAAGATGACTTACAAAAGATCATACGCGATGCCGATTGCTCACATATAGGCAGTAAGAACTTTTCTGAATTCACGGAGTTGTTGCGTAAGGAATGGGAATTAACACAAGATAAAAAACTTTCGGAGCCAGAATGGTTAGATGAGAATATAGATTTTATGACAAATCAGCATCGTTTTTACTCTGATGTAGCCTCAGCGGCCTGGGATAAGCAAAAAGGTAAAAATTTAGCACAGTTGTTAAAGTCTCAAAAGAAATTGACCCAGGCAAACAACAAGCTAAAACAGAAAAAAGAAGAACTGGCTTTTAAAAAGAGTAAAATAGAATTACCAGAACGTGGTATTGAAACAATGTTTCGCGTTGCACTGCGGAACCATATTACACTTAGTGATATTGCCGATACCAAAGCAAACATTCTACTATCTGTAAATGCTATTATTATTTCGCTTGTATTATCGAACTTGCTTTCGAAGTTAGACAATCCTTCAAATCAATACTTAATTGCACCAACAATCATTTTCGTTCTATTTACTGTGGCTTCTATAGTTTTATCGGTACTGGCCACGCGGCCGAATGTAACAAAAGGTAAGTTTACCAAAGAAGATGTTGATAATAAAAAGGTAAACTTATTATTCTTTGGTAATTTCCATCAAATGAAATTAGATGATTTTGAATGGGCCATGCATGAAATGATGAAAGACCGCGATTACCTTTACAGTTCTCTTACTAAAGACCTCTATTTCTTAGGCTTGGTACTGAATAGAAAATATAATTTATTGCGAACTACCTATACCGTATTTATTATTGGTATTGTCGTGAGCGTCATTGCCTTTGCAATTTCCTTCCAAGTACAAGGCGCTCCCTCCTAATACTCAAAAAATAAAGGCGGGCTTTTTTCAAGCCTGCCTTTTCATTTCTATTTTATATGGATTAAGCCTTAATGTCTTCAATTAATTCATCGATGGTCATGCTCGATTTCTCATTAAAATCTTTTTGATAGATGACTTCAGCCCGCAAGGCTTTTAACCCTGAAACCCCTTGTAAATCTTCAAGGTCAAGTTCCTCTAATTTTCCTAAAAGGCCCTTCGATTGCAAATATTTTATATATTTTATATACTCTCTAGCATCTTTATCTCGAGAATAAACAATGGCAATTTTCCCTGGAACAGTTAATCGCTCATTTGTTCCTTTAATATTGGCTTTATCGATTCGCTTCTTAACTATTTCGTAACGAATATTATAAGCACCATCGACATCAAACTGCTTTTCATCCATTCTAAATTTAATGGCCATCGGATTGTTATGTATTAAAATCAGTGAAGCCACGCGCAACTTATGGTCCATTTGGTCTTTTAATTTATAAGCCAAATTCTCCATTTCGCACATTAGCTGCAATTGCCATAGACGTAAATTATACAGATATAATTTGTCATAGGTCTTATGCTTCACTAAAGACTGACCTATATACATATTATATTCTACACCGTCGGTCTTATAGCGTTCAAAATAGTGCGGGAACATGGTCTGTGCCTCTTCCTGCTTTTTATCAAGGTAATCGGCAAGCTTGGTATTCAGAAGTGTCACACTTTTTTCATAGTCCCTGCGTTCTTCATAAACTACATGAAGCTTTTCATCGAGCCTGTTCATATAGACATTGACTAAATCTAAAAGAACACCGTTGATACTTTTTATATGCTTGAAAACAGGGTAAATTTCGCGCTTTAAAAAATCTAAAATGGCTACTTCATCACCTGCCTTCAATCCACTTTTAATTTCTTTTAAATATTGTTTTATCCTAAATATCAGTTCATTATATATAGGAAGCGGCTCATTTTTATTGGCCTCTTGCAATACATTTATTGCTAAGGTCAATTGTGTGGTCAGGTCATGCTCTATTGCCTTATTTCGAGCTAAAGATGACCCTTTAATATCTAGTTGCCCGAACAGTGGTACCACATCGTTAAAAACAATGTCATCCAGTTGAGGTGATTCAACACCATTTGCACGATCGGTCTGATACTTTTCTGCTGCCTCATCAAATCGCCATTTTACAGTAGGATGAATGGAGGTATAATGCTCTTGTATAGTGGCTTCCAACACATTTTGATGCTCTTCTGAAGCTCGCTTCACAGCAGCTTCGAATACCGGAATAATATCCCGAAGTTTCTGCTGATTTACAGAGTTTAACTCATAAGGCCTTGGTGATGCAATTTCTAAAAGGGCCAAGTCATTATTGTCAGTAGCCTTTATCGGGATCAAGACGATACTTTGAATACCTTTAGACTTCAAGTTCTTATAAAAAGCATTTTGCTGAGTAGCAACACCGTAGCGTTCAACATCAGATATAGTGACCGACTCTTGCTTGTAAAATACTTTATCAATGATACCCTTACAAAAATAACCCGTAACACAAGGTATTTCTTTATCTCCATTTAAAATAAGGCTTTGCGAACTTTTCGCTTTAGGCTTACATACTTGAATATTTACAGCATCAAAAATCGAAAAGCCCAGCATTAAATCTTTGATATTGTAAAATTCTCGCAAATTTTGCTGTAGGTCGCGAATGAGATTTTCATCACTTCTAAGAAGGTTCGCCTGTATTGAAGATAATGTTTCATCGGCAGTAACATCGAATAAGTTCATAATACCGAAGCCTTTGAAAACATAGCTGTTCGGTGGAAATTTCTCTTTCCAAACTTCGATATTATCGAAATTATCCATCAATAACTTATAGTCATCCTCTGTGATCTCTGGCGCACTTTCTGTTGGAATCACCTCCGCAAAATCACCGTTAAATGCAACCCGGTAGTGCTTGGTGATCCCTAAATTTTTATCGGGTATATCAAAAAAGAAAGGTCGTTTCAAATCAACCGAATACCCATAACAAAAGTTTAAGATCATAACACATGCGTGCAGATACATTTCATTTTCGTCAAGGTTTCGAATTTTGAACTCATAATCGTCACCGGCATTCTTCAAAATATTTTGAAATCTCTCAGTAAACTTAAATGATATGAAAGAAAAAGGTACACTAGCTGCTTTAATTTCATTTAAAGTGAGGATTTCAGGGAAGAGTCCCTCCAGCATTAAATCAATCTGGTCTCTATAGGTTTCAAGCTTAGAAAGGTCGGTAAACCCATCTATCAAATCAGGAAAATTACCCAGGTATTCTATAATCTTTTTAGCCGATTTATAATACGGATGCTCTTTATCTTCTGCATATTTCTTATAAAAATTGAAAACCTGTTCAAAACTGACCTTCAATTGCAACGGCAATTCTAATTCTTCAATTTTATGTGTTTCCATGCTCAACTTTACCATTTGATTGATTAGCTAAATTAGTGATTCTTTTATATATGACGTATTATCAGACGTTTCCTGACTGATTTTGTGACATATCTAAGTGTTAAATTTTACTGAATTAACTTCATGGAGATACGGGCACTGGCTATCTTAGCAGCCAGAAATCCTAATGAAGTAATGGTTACTACCACCACCATTACATTTAGTAGTTTGAACTCCACAGGATACGCCAAGGAAGAAGTAATCATTATAAAACCGAACTGCTTTTGAAGCAATACGAAAATGATCGCTAAGCTAAGCCCTATGACAAGGCCAAAAATCGACAATAAAAACCCTTGTAATACAAAAACTTTCCTGATTTCCTTCAAAGTTGCCCCAAGATTGAATAAGGTGGTGAGGTTTTCTCGTTTATCTAAGATCATCATTACAATGGCACCAATAACGTTAAACAATGCGATGATCAATATTAGCGTGAATACCAGATAAGAAACAAGATTTTCAGTATTGATCATACGATAGAATATGGCATTCAATTGTTCACGTGTCTGTACTCTAAAGTCATCACCTAATGTCACCGCTAACTGCTCTATGACTTCAGATCGGTTTGCATCAGGACGCAAACGCAATTCAATCGCAGAAATCTGGTCTGATTGATAATTTAGCAGCCCTTGTGCTACTTCTATGTTGGAGAAAACATATTGTTTATCAAGGTCTTCTGTCAACTTAAAAACTCCTATCGGTTGCAAATTAATTTGGTTAAATGCGTTGTTAGGATTACGAATGTATCCTTTACCGGGTTTCGGCACATATACTTTCAAAGGCTCTATAACGTCATAAGTTCCCAGAGATAAGGAAGCAGAGATTCCATTTCCGATAACAACAGCGTTAGGTAACTGTCTGTCCAACCAATCTCCAACATAAATGGCTGTATCGATACTATTAACCTTCAAATAATTTGCATCAACACCTTTGATTCTTGCCATTTGAGGTTTTCCTTCGTAGCTAAACAGTGCTTTTTCTTCAACTACTTTGCTATAAGAAACAATGCGCTCGTCCTTAAAATTTTCCATGAAAGCATCGGTGAAGAAAAATGACTTCCCCTTGGCTGATGATATTTTAAGATCAGGGTCTGAAACCCGAATAAAGTCTAAACTAAAATTTTTCAACCCTGAGAATACAGACAGCACAATAAACAAAGCCGCAGCACCAATAATAACGCCTACCGCAGCAATAATTGTAATAATATTGATCGCATTATTACTGCTCTTTGAGAATAAATAGCGTTTGGCTATGTAGAGTGGAAAATTCAACTAGATCTTCTTTCTTTTATCTAAAATATCAGGATTTTTAATAGGATTGTCGTCTTTACCACGTAATGAATTGTCAATATTCTCAATATAATCAAGCGAATCATCTATATAAAATAATAAATCTGGTACGCGACGTAACTGATTTCTTGTTCGTTGTGCCAATTCATGACGAATCAAAACCGTATTCGATTTGATACCTTCGAGCAATTTTTCCCGTTGCTCATTTGGGAAAACACTGAGATATACTTTAGCTTGCGAAAGATCAGTCGTTACATGTACTTTCGTAACAGAGATCAGCACTCCTTTCATTCCGTCTCTGGCCGCACTTTGCAACACATCAACCAGGTCTTTTTGCAGTACCCCGGCGATTTTTTTTTGTCGATTCGTTTCCATAGCGCAAAAATACGCTTAAAAACCATTAATAATTCTATATTTTTGATGATTATTTGTTGTTTCGCTTTCGCGGAATATAGCTTAGACATGAAAGACATGAAAAAAATAGAACATATAGGTATTGCAGTAAAGGACTTAGCCCGTTCAAATGAACTTTTTGCTCAACTTTTCGGAAAAGAACATTATAAAATTGAAGAAGTAGAAAGTGAAGGCGTAAAAACCTCTTTTTTCAAAGCGGGACCTAATAAAATTGAATTACTGGAAGCTACAAATTCGAATAGCCCGATAGCCAAATTTATTGAAAGAAAAGGCGAAGGTATTCATCATATAGCGTTTGCTGTAGAAGATATACACAAAGAAATAAAACGCTTACAGGATGAGGGTTTTACGGTTTTAAATGAATCTCCTAAACATGGTGCCGACAATAAATTAGTCGCTTTTCTGCACCCAAAGACTACGAATGGCGTATTGGTAGAATTATGCCAGGATATTGCCGAAAATAAGGAAAAATAAAAGACCTAAAAGTTTGTATATTGCGGGCTGATTACATCGGGAATTTTAATTTATTAGCTTAGTGAGTAGTTCATTCGAAAAATACCAAAAACGCAGGCTTCGTTCGTCGTACATTTCGGCCGTAATGAGCATCGCATTTGTTTTGTTTTTAATAGGATTATTAGGGCTCCTGGTCTTAAACACAAAAAAAATATCAGACTATTTTAAAGAGCAGGCGTCTATAACCGTTTTTTTAAAAGACGAAGTCGAAAAAGATGAGCGTCTGAGTTTTGAAAATACTTTACAAAAAAAAGAATATACTAAATCACTAACCTTTATCTCCAAAGAAAAAGCAGCTGAGATCGCCAAAAAAGAAAATGGCGAAGATTTTATGGAGTTTTTGGGTTATAACCCTTTAAAGAATTCTTTTGATCTCTTTGTAAAAGCTGATTATGTTACTCCGGAAAAAATGAGCGAAATAGAAGCAGAGCTTTCAAGTAATGACGCCGTTTTTGAAGTTTCTTATGATAAACCACTGATCGGTTTGCTTACCGAAAACGTAAAGAAAATAAGTCTTTGGGTACTTATTTTCAGCACAATTTTTGCATTGATAGCCATGTTGTTGATCAATAATTCCATTCGTTTATCTGTTTACGCAAAGCGATTTACTATAAAAACAATGCAAATGGTCGGTGCAACAAAACGATTTATAAGGCGGCCTTTTATTTGGAGTAGTATTAAACTGGGAGTCATTGGTGCTATGGTTGCTTTGATCGGTTTGGCAGCATCTGTCTACTATTTAAATGATTATTTCCCTGAATTCAATCTTTTGCAGGATATTCAAAATCTTGGTATCTTATTCGGAGCAGTATTTTTAGCAGGTTTATTTATTACATGGATCAGTGCTTTTTTTGCTACCCAACGCTTTTTAAACTTAAGAACCGACGAGTTGTATTATTAAATTCTTATGGCAAAAAATAAAAAACAGCAAAAACCCCCAGGTGAGTTTCTTTTCGGAAAACGCAACTATATTATTATGCTTATTGGTTTATTGATCATCGCGCTAGGATTTATACTCATGGCAGGCGGCGGCAGTGAAGACCCAACTATTTTTAATGAAGAAATCTACAATTTTAGGCGGATTCGACTGGCACCTACCCTTGTTATCATTGGATTTATTGTTGAAATCTATGCCATTCTGGCCCATCCGAAAAAGTAATTAATGAGCTATTTAGAAGCCCTGATCTTAGGATTAATCCAGGGATTAACCGAATTTTTACCCGTATCTTCAAGCGGGCATTTAGAATTGGTCAAAGCGCTGTTCGGCGATGAATCTTTACCCGAAGAGAGTTTAACTTTCACCGTGGTCTTACATTTTGCGACCGCCTTAAGCACCCTTGTGGTCTTTAAAAAGGAAGTTGCCGAAATCTTAAAGGGCTTATTACAGTTTAAATGGAATCAAGAGTTAATTTTTTCATTAAAAATTATTGTATCGATGTTGCCGGCGGTAGTTATTGGCGTACTGTTTGAGGCACAGTTAGAATCATTTTTTGGAGGCAAAATACTTTTAGTGGGATGTATGCTTCTGGTAACGGCATTATTACTTTTATTAGCCGATAAAGCTAAAAACACTAATAAGCATGTATCCTATATAAGTGCCTTCATTGTAGGTATTTCTCAGGCCGTTGCTATGTTGCCGGGTATCTCACGTTCGGGTGCCACAATTTCAGCGTCCGTTTTGCTAGGAATTGACCGTACACGGGCGGCGCGTTTCTCTTTTTTGATGGTCGTGCCTTTAATTTTTGGAAAAGTAGCTAAAGACATACTAAGCGGTGGTATTAGCTTTGAATCTTCGCAAATAGGAGTGCTTGGTGCCGGTTTTTTTGCGGCTTTCTTTTCAGGATTATTTGCCTGTCAATGGATGATTACTTTGGTAAAGAAAAGTAAACTGTCTTATTTCGCAATCTATTGCACAATTATCGGAGCAATTGCTATTGGGTATTCTTTGCTATATTAGAGTTTCTGAGAGTTTTAGACAAAATGACGGCTGAAGATTTTAAGAACGGACACTTAATTTTAATTGACAAACCTTTAGAATGGACTTCATTTCAGGTGGTTAATAAATTGCGCTGGGCGATCAGAAAGCAATATGGCCTAAAAAAAATAAAGGTTGGTCATGCCGGAACACTCGATCCTTTAGCGACAGGTTTATTGATTATTTGTACAGGCAAATTCACGAAACAAATCGAAACATATCAGGCCCAAAAGAAAGAGTATACCGGTGAATTCACTCTAGGAGCAACCACGCCATCATATGATCTTGAAACTGAGATCGACCGGGAATTTCCTATTGATCATATCTCTGAACCCTTGATATATCAATCAGTTAAAGAGTTCATCGGAGTAATCGAC
>JASJDL010000029.1 GCA_030065775.1 Flavobacteriaceae bacterium
TTTCCCGGTACCATTTACTGTTAAAAATTCAGTACGTCTGAATAATTTATGATAAGGTATATATTTATAGGTCCCTTCCTGGATAAACTTTGCTGCACCGCCTTGCCCAGCTAAAACTACATTCCTTGGATTCCATGTAAATTTGTAATTCCATAAGTTTGTATCGCTTTCAGGAGCTACCAATCCTCCGGTAAACGATTCAAACAAAAGCATTTTTGCACCATTATCACGAATCCTGTCAATGACCTGCATGGCACTCATATGATCAATACCGGGATCAACTCCAATCTCATTCATAAAAACTAGCTTATTGGCTTTGACCTCGTCATTTAAAGCTTTCATCTCCTCTGAAATATAGGACGCCGTTACCATGTGTTTTCCATAGGTAAGGCAATCTTTAGCCACCTCTAGATGGAAACGCGCAGGCAACATAGAAACCACAATATCAGCATCCCGAACTGCCTTTTTTCGTAGCCCTTCGTCAAAAACATCTAAAGCAATCGCCATACCATTTGGGTGGTTCGCAATTCGTTGTTTCGCTGTATCGATCGAAACATCACCAACTAGTATCTGAAGGTCTTCTTCTGACGATTTATTCAATAAATATTTAATTAATGAAGACGATGACCTGCCGGCACCAATAATCAAGATTTTTCTCATTTTGGATCACAAATTATCATAACGAATGTATAAAAATTGAGGTAGCAATAGTTAAAAACTTATTAAGTTTTATACAAGCTTAAGATGGTCCTTGCCTTTTCATAATCTGCAATATCCACATTTAATTTATATCCCTCTATGAACGCCGTTCCTATAATAGAATTTATGTTTTCATCAATAATGAAGCTATGAATTCCTTCACTGGCAAGTTTCGTTTTGGCCAAATGGATTTCGTGCAAAAATGAAGAAACTAAAACTGTCTTTAAACTTTTATGGGCATTCATTGAACTTCAACTTTCTGTAAATATAAAATTTTGTCTCGTAACAAATTCTCTTAAATAGTTTAATTTTAATCGCAATTATCGACTGTAAACAATGACGAAAAATCTGATTATTACTTGTCTTATCGGAATACTTGCCATAGTATTGGGTGCTTTCGCCGCACATGCTTTAAAAGAGCATTTAAATCCCGATGCGTTAAAAAGTTTCGAAACAGCTGTTCGCTATCAAATGTACCATGCTCTTGTGTTGCTTTTTGTAAATACGTATCGAGGGTTTTCAACAAAAACAAAGAATACGATAAGTTATATTTTCTTTACAGGGATTCTATTTTTTTCAGGATCGATCTATGCCATTCACCTCATACCTATCGATGCAAAAAATATTTGGTTTATTACCCCCACAGGAGGACTTTTATTAATTATTGGATGGATTTTTATGTTAATCTCTTTCTCAAAAAAATCGGAATAAAAGTGAATTTCAAACGTTTTCGTAGTAAAATATTACTTATTTTTGACCCCTATTTACATTAACACAACTCAATGGAAAAAATTGCAAAATCCGTAACTACAGGCCTTGACAATTACGGAATTAAGAATGCCAAAGCGCATTGGAATCTATCTCCTGAAAAGCTTACAGAGATTACTTTAGAAAAAGGATTAGGAAAACTCGCAAGTAGTGGAGCTCTTGCTATCAACACCGGTAAATTTACCGGGCGTTCACCACAAGATCGCTTTTTGGTAAGAGATGATTATACTTCAGATAAAGTATGGTGGGGTAAAATAAATAAAGCCATCTCGCCAGAGAATTTTGATAAGCTGCACCGAGAGGTGGTCAAGTACCTTTCTGATAGGGAATTATTTGTACGTGACGGCTATGTCTGTGCAGATCCGAAATATAGAATGAATGTAAGGACAATTACTGAATACCCCTGGTCTAATATGTTCATTTACAATATGTTTTTGCGACCAGAAGCATCAGAATTAGAAAATTTTGAAGAAGAATGGTTGGTCTTATGTGCTCCTGGTTATCAATGCCCAACTCCTGAAGAACACGGGATACGCCAAGGTAACTTTTCAATACTCAACTTTACGAAAAAGATAGCCCTTGTTGGAGGTTCTGCCTACACAGGGGAAATGAAAAAGGGTATTTTTTCTGCTCTAAATATGATCTTACCAACCGACAAAAATGTATTACCAATGCATTGTTCGGCAAATGTAGGAGAGGATGGTGATACGGCCCTTTTCTTTGGGCTTTCAGGCACAGGAAAAACTACATTGTCTGCAGACCCAAATCGTAAATTAATCGGTGATGATGAACATGGCTGGACGACAGAAAACAGAATTTTCAACTTCGAAGGAGGCTGCTATGCTAAGGTAATTGACCTTACCGAAGAGAAGGAACCAGATATCTACCGGGCAATCAAGTCAGGTGCCATTCTCGAAAATGTGGTTTTCAAAGAGAATAATGAAGTTGATTATATGGACAGCTCTATTACCCAGAACACCCGAGTAAGCTATCCTATTTATCATATAGATAATATTCAGCAACCTTCGTATGCTGACAATCCTAAAAATATATTCTTTTTAACCTGTGATGCCTTTGGCGTCTTACCTCCTATTTCAAAATTATTACCCAATCAAGCTGCCTATCATTTTATTTCGGGCTATACCGCTAAAGTAGCAGGAACAGAAGCCGGGATAGATGAACCACAACCTTCATTTTCAGCATGTTTCGGTGCTCCTTTTATGCCCCTGCATCCCGCTGAATATGCCGAAATGCTAAGCAAAAAAATGAAAGAAGCCGGTGTAAATGTTTGGTTAGTGAATACAGGATGGACCGGTGGGCCTTATGGTGTGGGAACCCGAATGAAATTGAAGTACACCCGTGCAATGATCAATGCTGCTTTAAACGGTGACCTCGGAGAATACTCTTATGAAAAATATCATTTACATTCTGTATTTGGCGTTGCACAACCAAGAGAATGTCCTGGTGTTCCAAAACAAGTTTTGAGCCCAAGAGCTACGTGGAATAATGATGAAGCTTATTATACTATGGCGTTCAAATTATCGAATGCCTTCAGACATAATTTCGAGAAATTTGAAGATTTTGCCAGCGAAGAGATTCGACGTGGCGGGCCCCAGCGTTTCGCATTTTAATTAATAAATGGTGACGGGGTCACACCACCACCCGGACCATAAATCCTGAAAGGCCCTAAGCGTGTTCGATATTTTTGCTGTGCAAACTGAAAGTACCAAAATAATTTATAGTTCACCTCAAGGCCATAGTTAATTTGAGGTTCGTAATTGATCATATTCTCGTAGATTCTCGGATTATATGTTTGCGGATTTTGTACCCTGAGATTCCATTCAATAACGTAAAAACGGTTACGGCTCTCGTAAAAATCTTCATTATAATATGACTCCGGTAGCGCAATGCTGTTCAAATAAGCACTAAATCCTGGGTCGATAATTATGATTTCATACTCCAAACTGTCATTAGCAACGCGTACTGGTGGTTCTTCCGCTTGTACAGTATCGGCCGAAGCCACTGTTTTATTTTGGGTACCACAGCTAAAAACGACGAAACTCACAAGGATAAAAATGTAGATTATATTTCTCATAACGAAGGGATTATATGTAATTAGTCAGCAAAAAGCATTCCAAATTACACTTTAAAAGTCAAATTCTAATTGCACATCCATTACCTGTTCTTTTTCCTTGGTATTGGTATTTAAGTTCGTTACCGAAATCCCCAGCAAGCGCACTGAATTTTTTACCTTCTCCTGATACAGTAATTCTTTAACTGTTTCCAATAAAAGACTTTTGTCTGTTACAAAATACGACAAGGTTTTACTGCGTGTTTGCACAGAGAAATCGCTATATTTTATCTTTAAAGTTACGGTTTTTCCAGATACCTTCGATTTTTTCAATCTACTTTCAAGCTCTTCTGCGATAGTTTCTAGTTTTTCGAGCATATAGATTTCTGAAGTGAGATTGTCTGTAAAGGTACGCTCGGCGGCGATCGACTTTCTAATGCGGTCTGTTTTTACGGCACTATTGTGTATGCCTCGAACGATGTGATAATAATAATTTCCGGATTTTTTAAAGTGCTCGGTTAAAAACTCCAAGGACTTCGCTTTTAAATCTTTTCCCTTAAAAATTCCCTTATTGTACATCTTAGCAGCAGTGACCTTTCCGATGCCGTAAAACTTTGCAATATCCAATTCTTCTAAAAAACTGATCACCTCTTCGGGTGGTATCGTTTTTTGCCCATTTGGTTTATTGATGTCGGAAGCTATCTTCGCGATAAATTTATTAATTGAGATTCCGGCTGATGCCCGTAATCCTGTTTTATTATAAATCTCTTTTCTGATTTCTTCAGCCAATAGGGTTGCTGACGGGTGCCCTTTCTTATTCTCAGTGACATCCAAATAAGCTTCATCCAGAGACAGTGGCTCCACTAAATCAGTATATTGAAAGAAAATTTCACGAATCTGTTCGGAAATTTCGCTGTATCGTTTAAAACGCGGACGCACAAAAATTAGCTGAGGGCATTTTTTTTCAGCCAATACCCCACTCATCGCTGAACGCACGCCAAATTTTCGGGCTTCATAACTTGCTGCCGATACAACGCCACGTTTTCCTCCACCCCCAACGGCAATTGGTTTTCCTCTGAGTTCAGGATTGTCCAATTGCTCAACCGAAGCATAAAAAGCATCCATATCAACATGAATGATCTTCCGGAATGGTGGTTGTAAGTCCATACCCAAAAATATAAAAAAGAAAAGCGCGCCGAATTGGCGCGCCCTTATCTAATATCTATTATCTTTTAGACTACTCCTTGCGCAAGCATGGCATCAGCAACTTTTACAAAGCCTGCAATATTTGCTCCCTTAATATAGTCTACAGAACCATCTTCTTTTTTTCCATACTTCACACATGCATCATGAATATCTTCCATAATTTGTTTCAATTTCTCATCTACTTCTTCGCGTGTCCAGCTCATACGTAATGCATTCTGACTCATCTCTAAACCTGAAGTCGCAACGCCACCGGCATTCGAAGCCTTACCAGGTGCGAATAGTATGTTCGCTTGTTGAAATTCGTGTATCGCTTCAGGTGTCGAGGGCATATTAGCACCTTCGGCCACACAAATACATCCATTGGCGACTAATTCTTTAGCGGCCTCACCATCTAATTCATTCTGTGTAGCGCATGGTAATGCTATATGACACTGAACGCTCCAAGGAGTTTTCCCTTTAAAAAAAGTTGCAGACGAATATTTTTCTGCATACTCATGTATACGACCTCGTTTCACATTTTTTAATTCCATAACAAAGGCCAATTTTTCTTCGTCAATTCCATCTGCATCATAAATATATCCCGAAGAATCAGACAATGTTACAACTTTTCCACCCAGTTGAGTCGCCTTTTCACAGGCGTACTGTGCTACATTTCCAGAGCCTGAAATGACAACTGTTTTTCCTTTGATTGAGTCACCCTTGGTCTTCAACATATTCTCAGCAAAATATACATCACCGTAGCCCGTTGCTTCGGGACGAATTAGTGACCCTCCCCACGAAGCTCCTTTACCGGTCAGCACACCAGTAAATTCATTTCGTATCTTTTTGTATTGTCCATATAAGAATCCTATTTCCCTACCTCCAACGCCAATATCACCTGCAGGCACATCGGTATCAGGGCCAATATGACGCGATAATTCACTCATAAAAGCATGGCAAAAACGCATGATCTCATTATCTGACTTCCCTTTAGGGTCAAAATCAGAGCCACCTTTACCGCCGCCCATGGGCAGTGTCGTTAATGAATTCTTAAAGACCTGTTCGAACGCTAAAAATTTTAAAATACTGGCATTTACTGTGGGATGAAAACGTAAGCCTCCTTTATATGGGCCAATAGCAGAATTCATCTGAACTCTGTAGCCTCTATTCACCTGTATCTCGCCCTCATCATCAACCCAACAAACTCGGAAAGAAATTAAGCGCTCAGGTTCTACCATACGCAACAAAACATTCTTACCGTGATAAATATCATTTTCGATAATATAAGGTATCACGGTCTCAGCTACTTCCTGTACCGCTTGTAAAAATTCTGGTTCATGGCTATTGCGTTTTTTTACTAGGTCCATGAAAGCATTAATTTTCGATTCCATAATTGAGTTTGATTATTTATAGTATTTTTTAAAAGATTACGAATGCAAATGTAGTTAAATTAGCAATATCATAATTTAAAAAAAGAATTTATTTCCGTGATACGAAATCGTTTGAATACTATCAATTCAGACTATCCAAATGATTGCTGAAAACACAAATATATCTAAACAAAAAAACGTAAATTTGCGCTCTAAAATTTGATGTATCCTACATGTTAGATAAGGTAAAGCAAATGATTGCTGAAGTCTCTACGTTTGAAGCGACCACTTTGGAAGAAGTGGAAACGTTTAGAATAAAATACTTAGGTTCTAAAGGTATCTTAAAAGGCCTTTTTGCAGAATTCAAAAATGTGCCAAATGATCAAAAGAAAGCATTCGGACAAACGATCAATACACTCAAGAAGGCCGCCGAGGATAAAGTAGCCGTATTAAAAGATGCCTTAGAAAGTTCTGCGCAAGAAAAAAGTGTCTATGGCGATTTGACACGACCTGGAGAACCGATTGAATTAGGTTCACGCCACCCAATCTCTATTGTAAAGAATCAGATTATAGATGTCTTTTCTCGGATTGGATTTACCATTTCCGAAGGACCGGAAATTGAAGATGATTGGCACAATTTTACTGCTTTGAATTTACCGGAATACCATCCGGCAAGAGATATGCAGGATACTTTTTTCATAGAGAAAGATCCTGACATCTTACTGCGCACACATACCTCATCCGTGCAGGTACGTTACATGGAAAACAACAAACCACCGATTCGTACGATTTCTCCGGGACGCGTCTTTAGAAATGAAGATATTTCAGCTCGTTCGCATTGTATTTTTCACCAAGTGGAAGGCCTATACATCGATACCGACGTTTCATTTGCCGATCTAAAGCAGACTTTACTATATTTTACCAAAGAAATGTTCGGTAAATCCAAGATTCGTTTGCGACCATCATATTTCCCGTTTACGGAGCCCAGTGCAGAAGTTGATATTTATTGGGGTCTGAAAACAGAAACCGATTATCGAATTACCAAAGGAACGGGTTGGTTAGAGATCATGGGTTGTGGTATGGTAGACCCTAATGTGCTGCAGAATTGCAATATAGATCCTCAAAAATACAGCGGCTTTGCATTTGGAATGGGTATAGAACGAATTGCAATGTTGCTCTATCAGATACCCGATATACGAATGTTGTTTGAAAATGACGTACGCTTTTTAAGCCAGTTTAAATCGGTTATTTAATGGCTTTAAAAAAACATTTAGAAAAGCAAGGCTATCATTCTGTCAAGTTAAAAAAAACGAAGACAAATCATTTTGAACTGAAAGCCAAAATCAACGGTAGAAAAGGGCGTTTTATTATTGATACCGGAGCCTCAAATTCGTGTGTTGGCCTCGAAGAAGCACTACTTTTTGACTTGATTACCGAAGCATCTGACCATAAGGCCACAGGAGCAGGAAATGCAGAAATTGACACGCAAATTTCTCAAAATAACAAGTTAAGTATTGACGGATTCAAACTTAAAAAAGTGGATCTTGTTTTATTGGACTTATCACACATCAATAATGCTCTGGTGAAACAAAAAGCGAAACCTGTAAATGGTATTATAGGCGCTGATGTTTTAGAACGTGGTAAAGCCATAATAGATTATAATAAAAAAAGACTATACCTATTAAGATAATGAGTTCTTCTGCTGACCATCGTTATAAGTTGCGTGGCGTATCTGCTGCGAAAGAAGATGTGCATAACGCTATTAAGAATATTGATAAAGGACTCTTTCCAAAGGCATTTTGCAAGGTCGTTCCCGATTATTTAACAGGAAGTGAAGCGCATTGCATAGTGATGCATGCGGATGGGGCCGGAACAAAGTCTTCTTTGGCATATATGTATTGGAAGGAAACTGGTGATCTTTCCGTATGGAAAGGAATTGCACAAGATGCGCTCATCATGAATATTGATGACCTGCTATGCGTTGGAGCAACAGACAATATTTTATTATCATCCACAATTGGGCGAAATAAAAATTTGATTCCGGGTGCCGTATTATCAGCCATAATCAATGGTACCGAAGAGTTGCTCGAAGGTTTGAAAAAATTTGGCGTCACCATTCATTCTACAGGTGGTGAAACTGCCGATGTTGGTGATTTGGTTCGAACCATCATCGTAGATTCTACGGTAACCGCTAGAATGAAGCGCAGCGATGTGATCGACAATGCCAATATTCAAGCGGGTGATGTCATCGTTGGTCTGGCTTCTTTCGGACAAGCGACCTATGAAACCGAATACAATGGTGGCATGGGAAGTAACGGACTCACTTCAGCCCGTCACGATGTCTTCCATAAGTATTTGGCAGAAAAATATCCTGAAAGCTTTGATTCAGCAGTTCCTGAAGAATTGGTGTATTCAGGGGAGACAAAACTGACAGATCCCGTTGAAGGTTCACCAATAGATGCAGGGAAGTTAGTCTTATCACCAACACGTACCTATGCACCCGTTATTAAGGAAGTTCTCAAGAAATATTCACCGAAGGAAATTCATGGTATGGTTCATTGCAGTGGCGGTGCGCAAACAAAAATTTTACATTTCATTGACGAACTTCATGTGATCAAAGATAACTTATTTGAAATCCCACCTTTATTCAAATTAATTCAAGAGCAATCAAACACCGATTGGCGTGAAATGTACCAGGTCTTTAACTGTGGGCATCGAATGGAGCTTTATGTAACACAGGAAATCGCCGACCACATTATTAGCATCTCTGAAAGTTTTAACGTAGCTGCACAAATTGTTGGACGCGTAGAAGCATCCGATAAGAAAAAACTTACTATCAAAAGCGAATTTGGGGAGTTCGTTTATTGATGATAAATATTAGTACTTTTACAACCCCAATAGCAATAATTTCAGGCTATTGAAGTTAAAGAATTAAATAACGCTGTATTTTGAAGAAAGGTTTTTGGTTGGGTTTAATTTTTAGTGGTATTTCACTGGTACTTATCGGCTGCTCTACAAAAAAAGATGCCTTTATAAACCGAGGTTTTCATTCATTGACCACCAAATACAATGTACTCTACAACGGTCAGGTGGCATTTGACCAGGCCAAGCAACAAATAGACGATGAATACAACGATAACTTCTGGGAAATACTACCTATTGAGCCTTTAAAAATTGAAGAAGAAAAGTTGGAAATCCCTACATTACCAGGCCAACAAAAGAAAGTCACCGATGAAAGTGCCAGCGGGTTTGAAAAAGCCGAATTGAAGGCCATAAAAGCCGTACAAAAGCACTCAATGGATATTAATGGCCGAGAGCGCAATAAACAAATAGATGATGCTTATTTATTACTGGGAAAAGCCCGATATTACTCGCAACGCTTCGTACCGGCTCTCGAAGCCTTCAATTTTATTTTAGGCAGCTATGTTGAACCAAGCCTGCTTAATGAAACCAGAGTTTGGCAAGCTAAAACCCTCATTCGATTACAAAATGAGAAATTGGCGTTAGAAACATTAGGCATACTCTTAAAGAATGACAATGCCCCGCTTAATATTATTGAAGATGCCCATATCGGAATGGCACAGGCATACCAGTCTTTGGACAGTACCCATTTAGTAATAAAGCACCTGGATAGTGCCGTTTTCTTTTCCGTAAATCCAAAACAAAAGGCGCGCAACCTTTTTATTTTAGGGCAACTTTATCGCCAGCAGCAAAAAATTGATTCATCAAATATGGCTTTTGAAGCATTGATAAATTTTAAAAAAGCACCCTATCGCTATAAAATTCATGCGGAGATTGACCGGGCGAAAAACTATAGCAATAGCGACAGCACCGAGCTGGTATTAAAAAATCTATACAAGCTCATTAAGAATCGTGACAATCGCCCTTATTTAGATGAGCTGTATTATCAAACCGGGTCCATAGAATTGGCCAATGGCAGTGATTCTTTAGCAATCGATAATTTTAACAAGTCACTTCGTTCTAAAGATGCCAAACCCTATCAACAAGAATTGACCTATGAAGCACTCGGCAATGTCTATTTTGACAAAGCGGATTTCCCGCTGGCCGGTTCGTATTATGACAGCGTGTTGAATAGTGCAGAAAATCAAAATAACAGGCGGATCAGAAGGCTTATTCGTAAGCGAAAAAGCTTGGATGATGTTATACTCTTCGAGGGTATTGCACAAACCAACGACAGTATTTTATACGTCGCTTCTTTAAATGAAGACGAGCAAAAAAAATATTACCAGGACCATATAGATAAACTCAAAGCCGAAGCTGAAAAAGCCAAACTTAAAGAAGACGCATTGGCTATCAACAGCGGATTTGGAAACTTCTCAAACGATACTTCTAAGGACAGCGATACTGGAGGCAAATTCTATTTCTATAATGTGCGGGTTACCGGATTCGGAAAGCAAGAATTCAGAAAGATCTGGGGCAACCGTCCTTTGGAAGATAATTGGCGACTCTCTGATAAAACTACTATCAATATAAATACACAGCTTGATAATACGGTCAGTCAAAATACCGTAGACAACTCCAAATTATATGAATTAGATTACTATTTAGACCAGATTCCAAAAGAAACAGCCGTACTCGACAGTATCAAAACCCTTAGAAATGATGCCTATTATCAGCTGGGACTGTCTTATAAAGAACAATTCAAAGAATATGAATTAGCCGCCGATAGATTAGAGAAATTATTAAGCTTCCCTCCTAAGGAAAATCTGGTACTGCCAATTAAATATCATCTGTTCAAAATATATGAACAGTTAGATGTTACCAAAAGCAATAAATATAAAGAAGACATCGTTACAAATTATCCAGACTCGAAGTATGCCACCATTATTTTGAATCCAGAAGAAGTTCTTTCATTTGCTAGCGAAGAAAATACGCCCGAAGGTGTTTATTATAACGTCTATTGTGATTATGAATATGAACATTATGAGCGGGCATTAGAAAATACAGAAAAGGCCCTAAAGCAATTTGAGGATTTACCGATTATTCCTAAATTTGAATTGCTAAAAGCGTATCTGCTACTAAAAACCCAAGGCAGAGATGCCTATGAAGAAGCATTGAATTTTGTGGCATTGAGCTACCCAAATACCGATGAAGGCAAACATGCGGCAGAAGTACTATCGGGTTTTAAAAAAAATGGAAATTCAACAAACAAAAATAAATCTATAAAAAAGAAAAGTTTAAACACTCCCCAAGCCAAGAAGAATTAAAAAGGAGTTAAACTTTAAATTTAAAAATTATGTTTTCTGAAAAAAGATCAACACCAGGCGGAGGACCAACATTAGAGCGAAACATCATAGGCAAAAACACGTCATTTACCGGCGATATTACCTCTGAAGGTGATTTTAGAATTGATGGTCATGTAAAAGGCACTATTAAAACCAGGGGGCGGGTCGTAATCGGCAACGCCGGATCTGTAGACGGTAACATAGAGTGTACAAATGCTGATATTGAAGGTAAATTTTCGGGCAATCTTTCTGTAGATCAATTGCTATCGTTAAAGGCTACTGCCAATATTTCTGGTGAAGTGGTATTAGGCAAACTTTCTGTAGAACCTGGTGCTGCATTCAATGCCTCATGTAATATGAAAGGTTCGGTAAAGGCATTAAAGAACAATGAACCACCAAGACCAGAGCAAAAAGTCTCCGAAAAGACCGCTTAATACCTACGCAAGATACTCCGGTATTGCGATACAAATGTTTGCCATTATTGGTATTGGAACTTATGCGGGCGTTAAGCTAGACGAAGCTTATCCAAATAAACACGATGCTTTTACTGTCGTATTATCATTGGTTTCGGTACTAATGGCCATTGTATTTGTTATTAGGCGCATCCTGCAAGGCTCAAAGAATGACAAATGAATTCTAACTTCAAAACCCGATTGCTATCTTTTTTTATTCAGCTATTAGCGCTTACACTTATTTTATTTGCAGTGCATAGCTATTTATTGCATTATTTTTTTTCAGGTGAACTTTTTTTTCCGTTGTGGCATATTTATTCTTTTCATTTTCTGGTTACCCTATTTTTCTACGTGCTGATAAGTTATCGGTATTTCTCGGGTAATTCGCAAATTTTCAATGCTTTTATGATCGCGACTTTTTTAAAAATGGCGCTATCGATTATCTTTTTATTACCGCTCATTTTTTCTGAACTTCCATCCAAGAAAGCAGATGTGCTTAACTTCTTTATTCCTTACTTCATTTTCCTCGCTTTTGAGGTCTATTCCATCAACTATTTTTTGTTAAATGAAACCCCTAAAAATCAGTAAATAAGCACCTTTTTTTTACTCAAAAAATATTATTTAAATATTGTTTGTCTTTTCATAGAATGTACGTACATTTGCACGGAATTTTTAGAGACATATATATACCATATTCAAGTAATGCAAATCAATATCTTTAGAATTTTTTTATTAGGATTACTACTTACCGTTAACCTTAACGGATTTGCTATAACCGGAGAAGAAAACCCAACATCTGAAGACGAAAAATTTGACCCTAAAGAAATGATTATGCATCACGTAAAAGATGCGCACGGTTTTCATCTTTGGGATTGGAAAGGACACGCGGTGTCGTTACCCTTGCCAATTATTCTATTGACTGATAATGGGATAACCACGTTTATGTCTTCTGCTTTTCACCATGATGATAATGGAAAGGTCGTTGTTGAAAAAAATGGTGAAAAATTTGTCAAATATCACGAAAAAATCTACCAGTTAAATGAGGGCGCAACTGCAGTAGAATTTGATGAAGAACACCATCCGGTAAACGCCTCAAAACCACTGAATTTTTCAATCACTCGTAACGTATTTATGATGTGGGTTTCTGTAGCTGTGCTATTACTCATATTTGTTTCGGCGGCCAGAAGATACAAGAAATCAGAAAACTATGTGCCTAAGGGTATCGCCAGTTTTGTAGAGCCCTTAGTAGTGTTTGTACGCGATGAGATCGCAAAACCAATGATTGGCGAGCATAAGTACAAACGATATATGCCCTATTTGTTAACGATCTTTTTCTTTATCTGGATCAATAACATTTTCGGATTAATACCAATAGTGAACGGCGCCAACCTAAGTGGTAACATTGCCTTTACGATGACATTGGCGATATTCACATTTATCATTACCACCATAAGTGGAAATAAAAATTATTGGAAGCATATATTTTGGATGCCGGGAGTACCAGTTCCAATGAAGATTTTTTTAATGCCAATTGAAATTATAGGGATGTTCACCAAACCTATTTCTTTAATGATTCGTTTGTTTGCAAATATTACTGCAGGCCATATCATTATACTGGCATTAATGTCGTTAATTTTCATATTCAAAACTGTTGCAGTGGCCCCGGTTTCAGTAGCATTTTCATTGTTTATAACCATTATTGAAATAGTGGTGACAGCAATTCAGGCATATATATTTACAATTTTGTCTGCCTTATATTTTGGTATGGCAACGGAAGAAGAACATCATTAATTAATTTAATATATTTTAAGTATGGATTTAGGATCAATCGCAGCTATTGGAGCTGGTTTAGCAGCTATCGGAGCTGGTATCGGTATTGGTAACATTGGTGGAAGAGCCATGGAAGGTATGGCGCGTCAACCAGAAATGCATGGTAAGATTCAAGCATCTGCATTAATTTTAGCTGCTTTCGTTGAAGCGGTAGCATTATTCGCAGTGGTTGTATCATTACTTAAATAAGAAGTAAAAAGTGTAACGGTTGGTTGCACTTTTACTTTTATTTTAAAATAATATTGAATTATAAATACTATAAAAAATGGATTTAGTAACACCTGGTATTGGTCTCGTATTTTGGACAGCTTTAACCTTCTTGATACTATTATTTATTCTAAGGAAATTTGCATGGAAACCTATCCTTGGAGCCGTAAGTGAGCGCGAAGATTCTATCAAGGATGCTCTAACCGAAGCGGAAAAAGCACGTGAAGAAATGCAACATTTAAAATCTGATAATGAACGGATTTTAAAAGAGGCACGTGCAGAAAGAGACACGATGCTTAAAGAAGCACGTGAGATCAAAGACAATATGATTAATGAAGCTAAGGAAGAAGCCAGAGAACAGGCTAATAAAATGATCGAACAAGCCAAAACTACGATAGAGAACGAAAAGCTAGCAGCTATTACCGATCTCAAGAATCAAGTTGCTGATCTTTCCATTGATATCGCTGAAAAAGTAGTGAAGAAAGAATTGTCTACTAAAGAAAAACAGCTGGAACTAGTAGAAGATATGTTAGGCGATATCAAATTAAATTAATCCTTTTCCTTACAAAGATTAATCTATGAAGCAAACAAGAGCAGCCATAAGATATGCAAAGGCCCTACTGAACCTGGCTATTGATACCAATAAAGCTGATGAGGTGAATGAAAACATGCTAACTATCTCATCTACCATTGAGCAAACGAAAGATTTAAATATAATGCTCCATAGCCCAGTTATAAAAGCCTCCGCGAAAAAAGATGCTTTGCTGGCCATTTTTGGTAATGACATTAATAATATATCTAAAGGGCTGATCAATCAACTTGTTGAAAATAAAAGACTTGCTATATTAGAAAGTATCGCAAGAAAATACCTTATAATATACGATCATTACAAAGGAACGCAAGTAGCTAAGGTTACTACAGCGATTCCCCTAACTGATGAATTACAAGAAAAAGTACTTGACAAGGTAAAAGACATCGTGGGCACAAAAGTTACGCTCGAGAATATCGTTGATCCATCAATTATTGGAGGATTTATCCTTAATGTGGGCGACAAACAATATGATGCAAGTATTCTAGGAAAAATGAACAATTTACGTAGACAGTTCGATGATAACTTATACGTACCAAATTTTTAAAATAGTATAAAACAATAAAATGGCAACAATAAAACCAGCTGAAGTATCAGCAATTCTAAAACAACAACTTTCAGGATTTGAAGGCAAAGCTACACTTGACGAAGTTGGAACAGTATTACAGGTAGGTGATGGTATTGCACGTGTTTATGGTTTGGCAAATGTAGGTTACGGAGAACTTGTTGAGTTTGAAGGTGGCTTAGAGGGTATTGTACTGAACCTTGAAGAAGATAATGTAGGTGTTGTATTATTAGGCCCCTCGACAGAAATTCGAGAAGGTGCTACAGTGAAACGCACAGAACGTATTGCTTCCTTGAGAGTAGGTGAAGGGATTGTTGGTAGAGTTGTAAATACCTTGGGTGATCCTATCGATGGTAAAGGCCCAATTGAAGGAGAAACTTTTGAAATGCCTTTAGAACGTAAAGCTCCTGGTGTTATCTACCGTCAACCTGTAAACGAGCCATTGCAAACTGGTATCAAATCAGTTGATGCAATGATTCCAATTGGTAGAGGTCAACGTGAATTGATCATTGGTGACCGTCAAACCGGGAAATCTACCGTTGCTATTGATACTATTTTAAATCAAAAAGAATTTTATGATGCCGGTGAGCCTGTATATTGTATCTATGTTGCCGTAGGTCAAAAAGGTTCTACTGTGGCAGCCATAGCAAACATGTTGGAGGAACGTGGTGCATTAGCTTATACAACTATCGTTGCAGCCAACGCATCTGACCCTGCTCCAATGCAGGTGTATGCTCCAATGGCAGGTGCATCGATTGGAGAATACTTTAGAGATACTGGTCGTCCTGCACTGATTATTTATGATGATTTATCAAAGCAAGCCGTGGCCTATCGTGAAGTATCACTCTTATTAAGAAGGCCTCCGGGACGTGAAGCCTATCCAGGTGACGTATTTTACCTTCACTCTAGATTGTTAGAGCGTGCAGCGAAGATTATTGATGATGATACCATCGCGGCTCAAATGAATGACGTTCCCGATGCCTTAAAAGGAAAAGTGAAAGGTGGCGGCTCATTGACAGCGTTACCAATTATTGAAACGCAGGCAGGTGACGTATCAGCATATATTCCAACCAATGTTATTTCAATTACGGACGGGCAGATTTTCTTAGAGTCAGACTTATTTAACTCTGGTGTGCGTCCTGCAATTAACGTAGGTATTTCAGTATCACGTGTAGGAGGTTCAGCTCAGATAAAATCAATGAAGAAAGTTGCCGGTACATTGAAACTAGACCAGGCACAGTATCGTGAATTAGAGGCATTTGCCAAGTTTGGTTCAGACTTAGATGCTGCTACAATGAATGTTATCGAAAAAGGTAAGCGTAACGTTGAGATCTTAAAACAAGCGCAAAATGATCCGTTTACAGTTGAAGACCAGGTAGCTATTATTTATGCCGGGTCTAAGAATTTATTACGAGATGTACCCGTTGAAAAAGTGAAAGAGTTTGAAAAAGATTATTTGGCATATCTCAACGCCAAGCATAGAGATACGCTAGATACATTAAAAGCGGGTAAATTAACTGATGAGGCTATTGCGGTACTTAATGATGCCGCGCAAGAAATCTCAGCGAAATACGCATAACCAGAGAAGTTAGTATTAAATATGGCAAACTTAAAAGAAATACGTAACAGAATTTCATCTATTGGGTCCACGATGCAGATTACCAGTGCCATGAAAATGGTATCGGCTGCAAAATTGAAAAAAGCCCAGGATGCAATTACTGCTATGCGCCCATATTCAAATAAATTAACCGAACTATTACAAAACTTAAGTGCGACCTTAGATGGTGAATCGGGTGGCGTTTACGCGAATGAACGTGAAGTAACGAAAGTTTTGGTGGTCGCTATTACATCGAATAGGGGGTTGTGTGGTGCCTTTAACTCATCAATCATTAAAAAATCTATTGAGATTATTGCAAATGACTTTGGCGAAAAGCAAGTAGATGTATATGCCATTGGGAAAAAAGGAAATGACCTTTTGTCGAAAGAATATAATGTAGTAGCCAATAAAAGTGAATTATTTGATGAGCTGACCTTTGCCAATGCCGCCGCTATAGCGGAAGATTTGATGTCATATTTTTCAGAAGGTGATTATGATAAGATCATGATCGTTTACAATAAGTTTAAGAATGCTGCTACGCAGATCACCACTGTTGAGCAGTTCTTACCGATTGTTCCCGCTGATAAGGATACGAATGTGAACTTAGATTATATTTTTGAACCTTCAAAAGAAGATATCGTTCAAGGATTGATTCCAAAATCACTAAAAACTCAACTTTATAAAGCTGTTAGAGATTCTTTTGCTGCTGAACACGGTGCACGTATGACAGCTATGCACAAAGCAACCGACAATGCCAAGGAGTTACGTGATGACTTATTATTAACATATAACAAAGCACGTCAGGCTGCAATTACGAATGAAATTCTAGAGATCGTGGGTGGTGCTGAAGCCTTAAATGCATAAATAAGTTAAAGAGATCAATATAACTGGCACCCAAAGTTTGTTAACTTTGGGTGTTTTTTTTAGTAGAAATGAAAGTACTGCTGCTCGACACCAATCATGAAATTTTAAAAACCGGATTAGAAAACCTTGGCTTTCTCTGCGATGAGGATTACACATCCCGAAAAGAAACGGTAGAAGAAAAAATAGCGGGTTATGATGGTATTATCATCAGAAGCCGTTTTACCCTAGATAAAACCTTTCTGGATAAAGCAAAAAACCTGAAATTTATCGGTCGCGTAGGTGCCGGGTTAGAAAATATCGATTGCGACAATGCTAAGTCAAAGGGAATCGAACTCATATCGGCACCCGAAGGTAACAGAAATGCAGTTGGTGAACACGCCCTCGGACTATTACTATCACTATTTAATAAATTGAACAAAGCAGATCGGGAAATCCGACATGGGAAATGGCTACGCGAAGAGAATCGAGGAGTCGAATTGGATGGAAAAACCCTCGGATTAATCGGTTATGGAAATACAGGTAAAGCATTTGCCAAAAAATTACGTGGATTTGATGTTGAAGTGCTCTGCTATGATATTAAGCCCGAAGTAGGCGATGAAAACTGCAGACAGACCACTTTAGAAGAACTCCAGGGAAAAGCCGATGTATTGAGCCTGCATACTCCCCAAACTGAACTAACGATAAATATGGTCAATACAGATTTTATCAATGCTTTCAAAAAACCATTCTGGTTCATTAATACAGCCCGCGGTAAAAGTGTTGTGACCTCAGACTTAGTTATAGCTTTGAGATCAGGTAAAATCTTAGGTGCTGTTCTCGATGTTCTTGAATACGAGAAAGCCTCCTTCGAAAATCTCTTCAATGCAGACAAGCTTCCTCAAGCCTTTGAATATTTGATCAATTCAGACAAGGTACTACTATCGCCGCATGTGGCAGGTTGGACAACTGAAAGTAAACGAAAACTGGCTCAAACCATCGTTGACAAAGTGAAAGCAAAATTTTGTTAATTTTATGGAATGAAGAAGACTATCATAAGTTTCTCCTTGCTGATCGTTGCACTTATCATTCTCTTTCAAACAAGTAAATATTCCATTTTTTTCGGAAAAACATCTATTGAACTTGTTATTATTGGTGTTGCCGTCACCTTTCTTATTCTTGGTATTTATCTGAATAAAAGAAACCAAAAAAACTCATCTTATAGCCCAGTAGAAATTGATCAAGAAGCAATTGATAAATTAGCTATAAGTAAACGCGAATATCAAGTACTTCAAAAAATTTCTGAAGGACTATCGAATAAGGAAATCGCCGAAGCATTATTCGTTTCAGAAAGCACTATTAAAACGCACGTGTCTAACTTACTCATTAAATTAGACTCTAAAAGACGTACTCAAGCCATTCAGAAAGCCAAAAAAATGCATATTTTGAACTAAAGTATGAGTGAATTGGTACTTTCGTATGAATCTTATGCACTCATAAGTTCATAGTTTTACCCAGAAATTTTTAACTTAGAAATTATGAAAAAAGCTATTTTAAGATTCGGCGGATATGCAGCTCTGGTTGGCGGACTTATTTTCGCAGGAAGCCATTTTCTGCTTAAAGATATTGATTTAGGTACTCTTGAAATTCTTGGCTGGATATCTATTTTAACCTCTTTGTCTTTTGTATTCTTTGGTATTAAGCATTTTAGAGATCACCTAAACGACGGTAAAGTTACTTTCGGTAATGCCTTGCTCATTGGGCTTGCTATCTCAGCCATTGCGGGTTTGGCCATAGGTATACTGGATATTGTATATGTTACCGTCATAAATCCCGATTTTGCCAATGACTATATTCAACATACATTAGATGGACTTAAAGACACCTTAACGGCCGAAGAATTCGAAGCAAAAAAAGCCCAGTTATTAGAAGAAATGAAAGCCTTTGATAATCCAACTTTTGCCGGTATATTTATGTTTGGACTCATATTCGGCACCGGAATTATAATTTCCTTAATTTCATCATTGATTCTACAACGCAAACCAACTTTAAACTAACTAGTATGCAGTACGAAGCAGCAACGGTCGAAGATTACATCGACCAAATACCCGAAGAGCGAAAAGCTCCGATGCGAAAATTACGAAAAGTAATTTTAGATAATCTCCCGAAAGGATTTGAAGAAGGTATACAATATAAAATGATTGGTTATTACGTACCCCATTCCAAATATCCTGATGGTTACCATTGCAATCCTGAAGAGCCACTTCCTTTTATGAGTATGGCATCACAGAAGAATTCCATCAATCTCTACCACAGTGGCGTTTACGCCGACAAGAATATATTGGATTGGTTTGTATCTGAATTTCCAAAACATAACAAGCGAAAATTAGATATGGGTAAAAGTTGTATCCGTTTTAAGCATATCTAATTTTCGCTTGTTATGTTTTGGAAATTCAGATACAAACCAATCCAATATATTCTTGTCGGCGTAAAC
>JASJDL010000030.1 GCA_030065775.1 Flavobacteriaceae bacterium
TTTCAAAGTATTTCGAACGGATTCAGCAAGACACCGAACTACAACGCAATTCTGAAAATGGAAATGAATTCGATTTTTATGATGCCAGTTTACGATGGGTCTATCGGCCATCAGATAATGATTTCATAAAAATGAGCGGTTTACTGGTGAATAATAAACTCGTTTTTAACGAAAGTGCACTTGTAGACCAGGCCGAAATTTCTAAAGCAAGTGAACTGGTTCAGGAAACTTTTGCCGGCGGATTTACATATAACAGAAAATGGAATGACGCATTTGCAACCACTGTGAACATTACCGGGAGCAAATACACCATCGATGCACTTAATGCCAATGTGACTGAAGAACAAACCCTGGAACAAAAAAATACCATATCGGAAACTGCCTTGAAGCTGAATTCTTTTTACGAGTATAGTCAAAACCTGTCAATTGAAGCCGGATATCATTTTACAGAAACCGGTATCACAAATTTCAGTGAGTTAGACAGGCCACCTTTTCTACTTTCTGTCAAAGAAGTCATTCGTGAACATAGTATTTTTTCACAATTACGTTACACGTCGAACGCCAAGAATACATTCATTAAACTTGGGGGGCGCTATAATTTTATTGATTTTTTAGATAACCCTGCCAGGCACAGAATTGAACCTCGTTTGAGTGTCGTTCATAAATTCAACGAGAACCTCACAGTAGAGGTACTGGGAGAATTTAAACATCAATATACAGCTCAGATCATACGTGGTCAGGACGATTTTTTAGGGATAGAAAGAAGGCGCTGGATACTCATAAATAATGAGGCAGAAAACATTCCGATCATCACCAGCAGACAAGTTTCTACCGGGTTAACATTTAATAAAAAAGGATGGCTGGCCAGTGCAGATGCGTATTACAAAGATGTAGAAGGCATAAGCACTCTGGGGCAAGGCTTTGTTAATCAATACGTCAATAGCCAGGCAACAGGTTCTTATGAAGTCATTGGTTTAGATGTATTAATTAATAGGCGATTTCAGAAAATAAATATGTGGCTCACGTATTCACTGGCACATAATGACTATACGTTTAATGAATTAGATCTCACCCAGTTTCCTAACAATATTGATATAAGACATACGGTTGGGTTTGGAGCTTCATACAATCACAGAAAATTAAAAGTGTCAACAGGGTTCAATTGGCACTCTGGCCTTCCCGATACCTTACCAGACAGCGAAACCCCGGTTCTAGACAACACCATTAATTACGAACATGCTAACAGCAGCCGATTGGATGAGTACCTGCGATTTGACGTTTCGGCAAGTTATGATTTCAAGATTGGTAAAGCGGCGAGAGCAAGTACAGGGATTTCATTTTGGAATATCACAAATAATCGAAATACAATTAAAAAGTACTATCAACTAGTGAATGATGAACCCGAAGAAGTGCGTAATAATGCACTGGCCTTAACACCAAACTTTGTATTCAGGGTGTTCTTCTGAAGCAGCTCTATTCAGGATACTCAATACGCAAGTGATAGATATTGTGCAATTTCTTTTTAATTATTTTCTTGATTGCTTCAATTTCCTTAAACGTAATATCTGCATTTAAAAACTGACCATTATTTTTTTGATTTTCAACAATGCGATCAATGAGGTCATCAATTAATTGCGCCGTGGGCTCTTTTAAACTTTTAGAAGCAGCTTCTGCAGCATCGCACATCATCAAAATAGCGGTTTCTTTTGAAAATGGTATCGGGCCCGGATAAGTGAAATCCTTAATATCCAACTGATCTGGTGAAAATTCTTCCTGCATCTTATAAAAGTAATACACTTGTGAAGTACCATGATGTGTACGTATAAAATCTATGATTCTATCTGGTAAACCATTCTTCTTCGCTATTTCAATCCCCTTGATCACATGATCAATAATAATCTTCGAACTGTCTTTAGGAGTCAGTTCGTTATGCGGATTCACATTGGTCGTCTGATTTTCAGTAAAATACATGGGGTTGACCATTTTACCTAAATCATGATATAAAGCACCGGTACGTACCAACATCGCGTTAGCCCCTATTTCATTAGCACTCGCTTCAGCAAGGTTAGCCACTTGCATGGAATGCTGAAAAGTACCTGGGGCTTTTTCCGCCAATTCACGTAACAACCTTGAATTCGTATTTGACAATTCTAATAAGGAAACATCAGAAACAAGATTAAATACTTTTTCATAAACCAAAATAAATAATAGCGATAGAAAAGACAGTACACCATTCAGGGCAAACCAGCCAAAATAGTCATAATTCAATTGGGTGGCATTACCCTCCTGAATAATAGAAAAAGCAAAATAAGTCACCATATAAACCAGTGTGATCTGGCTAATGGATATAAAGAGATTCGCCCTTCTATACAATTCAGAAACTGTTAAAATTGTAATAATACCGGCTATAATCTGTAGAAAGATGAATTCAAAACTGTTGGGAACTATAAATCCTAATAATAATACTGTGAGAACATGCGTGAATAACCCTAATCGAGCATCAAAGAAAGCCTTTAAAATTATAGGCAAGATAATCAGGGGTACAGCATAGAGGTATTGAACACGATATTTTACTACTAAGGTGACCATAAAGACCATCAAAACAACATTGAAAAAAATAAAGGTCACTTTCGTATTGTTTTCAAAGATCTCAGGTCGGTATCTCTGTATGAAAAGTAAGATCATTAAAAGTGCCAAAGCAATTAAAATGATATAACCGAAGACGATCCAATTATAATTAGATTTACTCCATAATTGTGACTCGTATTCACTCTTCAATGACAATAAAATCTCATACTTCTTTCCTTCTACCACATCACCCTTAGATATGATCCGCTCGTTTTCAGTGACCAACCCTTTGGTTCTCGAAATACTTTTGAGTTGTTCATCCAGTACCTGTTTGGTCAGTTCCTCATCAAAATAGACATTTGGCTCCAGTACCTCCAGGAAAATATTGGAGAGAACATTTTTGAAACCTTCATAACGACTTCGGTTAAAATAACCATTGATCGTATTCTGAATCGCATTCTGACGAACAAATCGGTCATACACTAATTTCTGGGCTTCATTACCTTTTCGTAACGTTATAATTTGCTTTGCCGAGGCATTACTCCTGTCATTGGCATTTAAATACCCGCTCTTATAAACTTCATCAATGAATTTTCTACTAAAATTTAGTACAGAACGCCTGCTTTGGGTTCTAAATATAGAATCTGGTAAACTTATCTGTGCTTTTTGGGTAAAATTAGTTTTGACCCGAGATATAACGTTTTGATTGTAAACAAAAAAGAGCTCTTTATTTGATTCTATTTGCTGACGTTCCTGTTCGAGTTCTTCTTCAGACTTTAGAATTGCAAAATCAAAGGGAGCATACAAATTATCTGACTGCCAGGGCTTACCTTTTTGGATATCCAAACCAAAATGCCCTCCCTTTGGAAACATATATACAATACTACCGGTAGTGATTATGAATAAAAAAACTTTGTAGATCAGCGAGTGATTTTGATAAAGCTTATTAATTAAGTTCTTCATGAAGTCAAAGTATGTCTCAAATGTAAAAAATAGTAGCGAATAAATAAATCCAGCTCAAGAAGATTGCGTAAAAATGGTTAAATTCGCCACGTAAAATTGAGATCAAACCCAATAGAAATACTCATATGAAGGAAGTCGTCATTGTTTCAGCCGTAAGAACACCTATCGGAAGTTTTTTAGGAGCCTTATCAACGATACCAGCACCGCGTTTGGGTGCTATTGCTATTAAGGGTGCCTTAGACAAAATAAATTTGAAGCCTGAATTGGTAGAAGAAGTGCTAATGGGTAATGTGGTGCAAGCCGGTACCGGGCAGGCGCCAGCCAGGCAAGCAGCAATTTATGCAGGAATACCCGATACCGTACCATGTACAACGGTAAATAAAGTATGTGCTTCTGGTATGAAAAGTGTGATGCAGGCTGCACAGGCCATTGCGCTAGGTGATGCTGATATTGTGGTTGCCGGAGGTATGGAGAATATGAGTTTGATCCCGCATTACTACCATGCAAGAAGCGCCGCTAAGTTTGGCCCCGTTACTCTGGAAGACGGTATGCAGAAAGACGGACTAGTAGATGTATATGATCAAAATGCCATGGGTGTTTGTGCTGACGCTTGCGCGGATAAGTATGAATTCTCGCGTGAAGATCAGGATGCCTTCGCAATTCAGTCTTATGAACGATCCGCTAAGGCATGGGCCGAAGGAAAGTTCGCTAATGAAGTTGTACCTGTGGAAGTTCCTCAGCGTCGTGGAGAACCAATTTTGGTGAATGAAGATGAAGAATATAAAAATGTGAAGATGGAAAAGATTCCCTCTTTACGTCCAGCCTTTACAAAGGATGGTACAGTAACAGCGGCAAATGCTTCAACCATAAATGATGGCGCTGGTGCTATGGTTCTAATGTCTGCTGAGAAAGCCGATGAATTGGGATTACAACCTTTAGCAAAAATAAGAAGCTATGCTGATGCTGCTCAAGAACCGAAGTGGTTTACAACCGCTCCGGCCAAAGCACTGCCAAAAGCGTTGGCAAAAGCCGGACTTTCACAAGATGAAATTGATTATTTTGAATTCAATGAAGCCTTTTCGGTGGTTGGTTTGGCGAATATGAAGCTATTAGGTTTGTCTGATACCAAGGTCAACGTAAATGGAGGCGCTGTTTCTTTAGGACACCCATTAGGCTGCTCGGGTGTAAGAATATTGATTACGTTATTGAATGTATTAGAGCAGAATCAGGCAAAATTAGGTGCTGCAGCGATTTGTAATGGCGGTGGCGGAGCGAGTGCGCTAATAATCGAAAGAATCTAATCTTTAGATGGGCTACGGACTCTGCAATCTAAGTGTTGTTCCTTTACGGATTGAACCAAGTGATAAAAGCGAAATGGTTTCTCAAGTGTTATTTGGAGATCATTTTAAAATCCTGGAAAAATCAAAGCAATGGCGTAAAATCCGTTTAGCCTATGATCATTATGAAGGCTGGATCGATGAAAAGCAATTTCAAACTATTTCGAAAGATTTTTATAAACAACTTGAAAAAGCAGATCAACATGTTTCCACTGAATTAGTGGAAGCTGTAGTGAATAGTTCAAATGAACTACTACCTATTCCTATTGGGACTTCCTTACCTCTATTAAAGAATAAGAAGATAGATTTTGAAAGCACATCATTTATCTATGAGGGGAAATCAACTTCCGGTAAGAATGAAAAAGAAAACCTGGTCAAAACAGCCTTTATGTATTTGAACGCTCCTTACCTATGGGGCGGAAAAACACCTTATGGTATTGATTGCTCCGGCCTCACCCAAATGGTTTATAAGTTAAATGGCTATAAATTATTAAGGGATGCTTCACAGCAGGCTACTCAAGGCGATGTATTAAGTTTTATCGAAGAAAGTGAACCCGGAGACCTGGCTTTTTTTGACAATAAAGATGGTGAGATTATTCATGTAGGTATTATTATGGCCAACAATTATATCATCCACGCGAGTGGTAAGGTTCGTGTCGACAGGTTAGACCAAAGCGGTATTTTTAATGAAGAACTTAAAAAACATACGCATAAACTTAGGGTTATAAAGAAAATATTCTAAACAAAAAACTCGCTGAAATCAGCGAGTTTTTTTATCTGTAAAGTCTGAGAAATTTATCCTCTGGAAGCATCCCAAATTGCTCTCATTTCCTTATACTTATCATCCATTCCTACATTTTCATATAAACTCATCAGCGTTCTTGCAATTTCAGGATCTGGTTTTCCCTCTTCTTTTTTCTTCATATTAAAGGCTTTCTCATAGACAGGAATCACCTCTTTATACAATTCAACCTGTTTCGCTTTTATCTGATCATATTTCTTGAAGTTGCTCAGGTTGTTATTCATTTCTTCCACCAATTCTTTATCTTTTTCTAACATAGCAGAACCTAAATTTAAGTACGCATCAGAATAATTTGGATCAAGCTCTATCGCCTTATTGTAGTTCGCCTTTGCCTCTGCTATCTTGCCTTGCTCTTGATTGATCACACCAATATTGAAGTGTAAAACAGGGTTGTTAGGGTCAGATTTGGTCGCTTCTTCCATAGCGGCTTTGAACTCGTCTTTTTTGCCCATTTTCAAAAGAACATTGGCTTCTGTAATGAGCATGCCTATATCACTCGGATCAGCCTCCCGGGCCTCTTTAATGGCCTGCATCGCATTTTCTGTTTCACCTTTCTCAACCAATATGATCGCGAGGTTTTTAATGATTGTTGGCCTCTTAGATGGAGTAACCTTCGTCTCTGGCTCCTTATATTGCTTGGTTTTTACCATTAAATCCATCTGCGCCTTAGACCCAAGGTTTTCGCGCTCTCCACTCTCAACATTAACAGCTGTATACTGTGTAGTAATGCCGGTATAACCTAAATCTTTTAAACTTTTAAAATGCTTTAAAGCAGTATCAAAATCTTTATCTAGGTAAGCGGCATTCGCAGCATACTCTAAAAACGTTGTATCTGTTTTACTTAATGTATATGTTTGATACAAAGATTTTTTAGCATTGGCAAAATCTTTCGTCTGGTACTCCTTAATTCCTTTATTAGAAACATCAGAAATTAATTGTTGCAGCATTGGCTGTGCTTCTGCAGTATACTTCTTCTTACCTGTTTGATTTTCATGTGCCATTAAATCTTGAAACGCTTGAGCCGCAGTATCATATGCACCCGCATCTGTATTTTTCTTGGCGATATCATAGTAGGTCTTAGCTTTCAGAAAATAAAATTTTCCTTTGTATTTATCTTCTAATTTACCCTCTGCCTCTGAGATCGCCGACTTTGCAGCAGCTGCGTCACCACCTTTTAATGCCTTTTCGGCAGCTTTTAATTCATCTTTTTGTGCACCGGCCGAAAAACCTATCATAACGGCCAATAACACGAAACCTAATTTTCTCATTTTGATTTGTAATTAATTATTGTTTGTTGAATTGTTCGATTCGTTGTTGTCAATTTCCGTGCCATTTTCTATTTCACCATTTTCTTCAGCGTCTTCTTCATGCATAACTTTAGCTACAGCGGCAATAGAATCGTCACCTTTTATATTTATCAGTCGTACGCCCTGGGTTGCGCGCCCCATAACGCGTAAATCTGCTACGGCCATACGAATCGTAATACCCGACTTATTAATAATCATTAGATCATCTTCGTCAGTTACGTTCTTAATAGCCACTAAGTTACCGGTTTTTTCGGTAATATTTATGGTTTTCACGCCTTTTCCACCGCGATTGGTAATCCTGTAGTCCTCTAAAGACGATCGTTTACCATAACCATTTTCAGAAACTACTAAAATATTACTGTCCATATCATTGACCGAGATCATCCCAACAACCTCGTCTTTATCATGGGCCAAAGTAATGCCGCGCACCCCTGAAGCATTTCTTCCCATCGGCCTTGTCTTGGCCTCTTCAAAACGAATGGCTTTGCCTGATTTCAAGGCAATCATGATCTGACTGTTGCCATCGGTCAACTTCGCTTCTAATAACTCATCACCATCTTTAATGGTAATGGCATTGATACCGTTTGTTCTAGGGCGCGAGTACTGTTCTAGGGATGTTTTCTTCGCCTGACCCTTTTTCGTAATCATGATTACATAGTTACTATTGACATAGTCAGTATCTTTTAAATCTTGTGTACAAATAAAAGCTTTGACCTTATCGTCTTGTTCAATATTAATGAGGTTCTGAATGGCCCTACCTTTTGACGTCTTATTTCCTTCCGGTATTTCATAGACACGCATCCAGAAGACCTTCCCTTTTTGGGTAAAGAACAACATATATTGATGATTGGTGGCAACGAAAAGATGTTCTAAGAAGTCCTCATTACGTGTTGCAACTCCTTTTTGTCCCCGCCCTCCTCTATGCTGACGCTTATATTCTGACAGATCCGTGCGCTTTACATATCCGGCATGAGATATGGTTACTACAACCTTAGAATCAGGGATCATATCCTCGATACTCAAGTCACCACCGGCATATTCTATTACAGAACGACGCTCGTCACCATATTTTTCTTTCACCTCCAGCAACTCTTCCTCAATGATGGTCATGCGTCGAGATTCATCCGCAAGTATATCTTTTAAATCTTCGATTAATTTCTTGATATCTTCATATTCAGCCCTTAGTTTATCTTGCTCTAAACCAGTTAACTGGCGCAGTCGCATTTCAACAATTGCTTTAGCCTGAATTTCAGAAAGCTCAAATCGTTTCATCAACGACTCTCGTGCCTCATCGGCATTGGCTGATGCGCGGATTAATTTGATCACTTCATCAATATTATCTGATGCTATGATCAATCCTTCCAGAATATGAGCCCTGGCTTCTGCTTTTTCTAACTCAAATTTTGTTCTGCGAACCACTACCTCATGGCGATGGTCAACAAAATGGCGAATTAAGTCCTTTAAGTTTAATAATTCAGGACGTCCATTTACCAAGGCAATATTATTGACACTGAACGAAGTTTGCAGTGCGGTGTACTTGTACAGTTTATTCAGTACTATGTTCGGTATAGCATCACGTTTTAATACATAGACCAATCGCCTCCCCTTTCGACTGGTTTCATCTCGCAAAGATGATATACCTTCAATCTTCTTATCATTAACCAAATCTGCTGTCTTCTTTAAAAGATCGGCTCCATTCACTTGGTAGGGCAATTCCGTTACCACGATGCATTCACGGCCATTAACTTCCTCTATATTTGCCTTTGCACGCATAACAATCCGCCCGCGACCTGTATGGAAGGCATCTTTTACACCTTCATAGCCATAAATGGTACCACCGGTTGGAAAATCGGGCGCTTTAACATGTTGCATTAATTCATCGACCTCGATATCATTATTTTCAATGTAAGCAACTGTACCATCTACTACTTCAGACAGGTTATGTGGTGCCATATTGGTGGCCATACCCACAGCGATACCTGAAGCACCATTCACCAATAGACTTGGTATTCTGGTCGGTAAAACAGTTGGTTCTTGTAAGGTGTCATCAAAGTTTAATCGGTGATCGACGGTATCCTTATCTATGTCAGCCAACATTTCCTCAGAAATCTTGCGCATTCGTACCTCGGTATAACGCATAGCCGCGGGGCTATCACCATCCGGGGAACCGAAATTCCCTTGTCCATCCACCATTTCATAACGCATACTCCAGTCTTGTGCCATCCGCACCATTGCGTCGTATACAGAGGTATCACCATGTGGGTGGTATTTACCTAATACCTCACCGACAACCCTCGCTGATTTTTTATGTGCTCCCGTAGCTCGAATTCCTAATTCATGCATACCAAACAATACACGTCTGTGAACGGGTTTTAATCCGTCTCTCACATCGGGTAATGCCCTGGATACAATCACCGACATTGAATAATCAATATACGATGACTTCATTTCATCTTCTATGGTAATAGGAATTAACTTTTCACCTTCTGCCATATAATTTTCTTTAAGTTTTACTCGTTTTTATAATCGGAGCAATATACAACAAATGCCAATTTTTAATCGCAAAAATGAGCCTATTTATTAACAGTTTTTATTAACAATAAAGCCCAGTAAACATGCTGTTTTGCATGCCATTAAGTCATTGTTAATAGATGGGCATAACTTTTGCAATAAATATTTAAAATTTCTACTAAATTTACAACGATAATACAGATTAAATGGACGATAATTTTTCACCAAAAGTAAAAGATGTTATAGCCTACAGCAAGGAGGAGGCCCTTCGTTTGGGCCATGACTTCATTGGTACTGAGCATCTTATGTTAGGTTTGCTGCGTAAGGCCAATGGTGAGGCGATCGATATTCTAACGACACTAGATGTCGATCTGGATATGCTTCGTAAGAAAATAGAAGGGCTTAGCCCTGCAAACCCCGAAGCTGTTGGAGGTAATGACAAAAAGAGCCTACACCTTACAAAACAAGCTGAGAAAGCCCTAAAAACAACATTTTTGGAGGCAAAACTATATAAGAGCAAAGCTGTCAGTACGGCACATTTATTATTATGCGTATTGCGCAATGAAAATGACCCTACGACGAAACTACTCAATAAGTTTGATATTGACTATGATGAAGTAAAAAATATCTTTAGTCAGTTATTCCTAGAAGAAGATGTTTCGATATCGCCACAGGCTGAAGCAGAAAATGATGATGATTTCGAATCACCAAGGCAAAATCCGTTTGAAGGTGGTGACAGTGGGCAAAAAAGTAAATCGGCAAAGAAATCTAAAACTCCGGTGCTCGATAATTTTGGGCGTGATTTAACGGCGTTGGCCGAAGAAGGTAAGTTAGACCCTGTTGTTGGTCGACAAAAGGAAATAGAGCGCATCTCACAGATTTTAAGTCGTCGTAAAAAGAACAATCCTATTCTTATCGGCGAGCCGGGTGTTGGTAAATCCGCTATAGCGGAAGGACTGGCACTGCGAATCATACAACGTAAAGTATCAAGGATACTCTTCAATAAGCGAATTGTTTCATTAGACTTAGCCAGCTTAGTGGCCGGAACAAAATACCGCGGACAATTTGAAGAACGCATGAAAGCCCTGATGAATGAATTGGAAAAGAATGATGATATCATTCTCTTTATCGATGAAATTCATACCATTGTCGGTGCCGGTGGCGCTACAGGTTCTTTAGATGCATCCAATATGTTCAAACCTGCTTTAGCCAGAGGTGAAATTCAATGCATAGGTGCTACTACATTGGATGAATTCCGTCAGAATATTGAAAAAGACGGCGCGCTAGAACGTAGATTTCAAAAAGTAATGGTAGAACCCACTTCTGTGGAGGAAACGATTCAAATTCTGAATAATATCAAGGACAAATATGAAAACCATCATAATGTTATCTTCACAGATGGTGCAGTCGAAGCCTGCGTGAAGCTGACAAACAGATATATGACGGATCGCTTCTTACCGGATAAAGCTATCGATGCTTTAGACGAGGCTGGCTCAAGGATACATATCACAAATATTGTTGTTCCAAAACAGGTACTTGAACTGGAAAAGCAACTTGAAGAGGTTAGAGAACTAAAAAACAGTGTAGTAAAGAGTCAGAAATACGAAGAAGCTGCGCGTTTACGTGACGATGAAAAGCGTATAGAGAAAGAATTGGCAACGGCCCAACAAGCATGGGAAGACCAGTCGAAATTGCATAAAGAAACTGTTACCGAAGACAATGTCGCGGAAGTAGTTTCTATGATGACCGGTATACCTGTAAACCGGGTAGCTGAAGCCGAAAGCAAACGTCTCGCTGATTTACATAACCTGATTAAAGGCAAAGTTATTGGTCAGGATGAAGCGGTGTCTAAGGTAGTAAAAGCCATACAACGTAACCGTGTTGGATTAAAAGATCCGAATAAACCAATTGGCTCATTCATTTTCTTAGGGCAGACCGGTGTTGGTAAAACACAATTGGCAAAGGTATTGGCACGCGAGTTATTCGATTCTGAAGATGCCCTCATTAGAATTGATATGAGCGAGTACATGGAAAAATTCGCTATTTCAAGGTTGATTGGTGCACCTCCTGGATATGTTGGTTATGAAGAAGGTGGGCAATTGACAGAGAAAGTACGCCGCAAGCCGTATTCAGTAGTGCTGCTTGACGAGGTTGAAAAAGCACATCCGGATGTATTCAATATGCTCTTGCAGATCTTGGATGACGGTTATATCACAGACAGCCTTGGCAGAAAGATAGACTTTAGGCACACTATTATTATCATGACCTCTAATATCGGTGCACGCCAGTTGAAAGACTTTGGTACCGGCGTAGGCTTTGGTACTGCGTCTAAAAAACAGCAGGCAGACGCCATGGCAAAGAGTGTCATAGAAAATGCCCTGAAGAAAAGCTTTGCTCCTGAGTTCTTGAATAGAATTGATGATGTGATTGTCTTTAATCCGCTCGAAAAAGAAGACATTTTCAAAATCATCGATATTGAATTAGAAAAGTTATTGGAGCGCATTGACGGATTAGGCTATAAGATGACCCTGAGCGATAAAGCGAAGAACTATATCGCCGAAAAAGGTTTTGACAAGCAGTATGGAGCACGACCCTTGAAGCGTGCCATACAGAAATATATAGAAGACGCCTTGGCAGAAGAGATCGTAAGTTCTAAACTCAAAGAAAATGACAGTATTTTCATGGATTTAGACGAGAAAAAAGATGAGCTCACCATCAAGATCAAAAAGGCGAAAAAAGCGACCGAAGAAAAAGATTAAGTTTAGTATTGATCCCTCCTTTCGGAGGGATTTTTTATTGAATTTATCATTATTGCATCCATAAGAATAACTTCAAAATTAGTTCTGATGAGAAAAATCAGCTCCTTGATTCTACTACTTTCAATTGTATCCGGTTGCTCAAAAACTATCCAGAAAGAATCCATCAGCACTGAAGAAGAAAAGCAACAGATTAAATCCACTTTAATAGCTATGTGGGATGCGATTGAAAAAGGCGATATAGAGCGCTATGCATCTTACGTACATGAAGATTTTACCCAATTCGGTGAATATGACTCTGTATTACGATCTGGTAAAGAAGCGGAAGTAAAAGCTATTAAAGAATGGATAGAGAACTCCACGCCTATTCATACTGAAATGCACAAACCTAACGTTACTATCAACGGAAACACAGCTTTTATAACCTATTATTGGTCAGATTCGGGCTCAACAAATGGCGAGCCATTTGCCACCCGCGGTAAGTCGACCAGGATTTTCGTAAAAGAAAATGGCGCGTGGTTGTGTATTCACGGACACTATACTTTATTGACTGACAGTCAATAAATTGATTTTTTTTATATATTAGTCAACCCAAATAGAGCTTTATGACCAAAGACCAGGTAACATCGTTACAGGAGCGCATCGTAAAGGAAATTACAAGCACGTACAATTCTATTGCTGAATATAAGAATCATACGTTGAAAAGTATTTCACGCAATAAAGTTTTGGATCGCTCAACAGCTGAGCGACGTATTGAAATCGTCGAGCATAAATTGAAGGCTTTAAAAATGATGTTGGCGAAAATTGATGACGGCGACCATAGCTTCTGCGAAAAGTGTCATAAGCCTATTCCTCCAAGAAATAGATTATTAAAGTATTCTAAAAATCTCTTTTGCGCCGATTGTTCTTAAGAGAACAGTTCTTCATTTTCGATTGTTAAATTCTGGATAAAAGCGATAGACTTCTCGATATCGCTGCCTAGTACCCGGTCTTCTTCCACAAAAGGAACATCCCCCCTAAACAGTGTGACAAACGATTCCAAAAATTTTGAAGATTCTAACGGCTTTCTAAATGCCAATGCCTGTGAAGCATTCAGTAATTCGATCGAGAGAATACTTTCTAAATTATCTACAACTCTCTTTGCCTTTGTCGCTGCATTAGCGCCCATGCTCACATGATCTTCCTGCCCGTTACTCGAAACAATCGAGTCTACAGAGGCCGGTGTCGCCAATTGCTTATTTTGACTGACAATGCTCGCAGCAGTGTATTGCGGAATCATAAATCCTGAATTTAATCCGGGATTAGAGACCAAAAAAGTTGGCAATCCCCTAAAACCTGAAACCAATTGAAAAGTACGGCGCTCTGAAATATTCCCCAATTCTGATAAAGCAATGCTGAGATAATCCAATCCTAAAGCCAGCGGCTGGCCATGGAAATTGCCTCCAGAAATGATTTCGTCGTCACCCACAAATATATTTGGGTTGTCGGTCACCGAATTGATCTCCGTCTCAAAAGTAGTACGTGTAAAGTCTAAGGTATCTAAACTCGCACCATGCACCTGAGGCATACATCGAAAGGAATACGGGTCTTGCACATGCTTTTTAGATTGTGCCATCAATTCACTCCCTTCAAGGAATCCGGTAATGCGCTTCGCTGTTTTTAGTTGTCCCTTATGCGGGCGAATTAAATGGATCAACTCATTAAAAGGCCCTGTTCGTCCGTCAAAAGCATCTAATGAAAGTGCGCCGATGAGATCAGCTAAATAACTGAGTTTATATGCCTTTAGAAGAATCCAAACTCCATACGCACTCATAAACTGAGTACCATTTAGCAACGCCAAACCTTCCTTCGATTTCAGCTCAATTTTTTTCCAACCAAATTTGTCGAGTATCTCCTGGCCTGTGAATAGTTTGCCTTTATGAACAACTTCGCCTTCACCGATCAAAGGTAAGGCGAGATGTGCCAACGGGGCCAAATCACCAGAGGCGCCCAAAGAACCCTGTGTATATATAACGGGAAGAATATCATGATTGTAAAAGTCTACCAATCGCTCAACAGTTTTTAACTGTGCTCCAGAATGTCCGTAACTTAGTGATTGGATTTTTAGAAATAGCATTAACTTAACAATCTCGTGAGGTACACGATCACCGATACCGCATGCGTGCGATTTTACCAGGTTTTCCTGTAATATTCGGAGATTATCGGTTGATATTTTAACATTGTGCAGAGCTCCAAATCCTGTATTTATACCATAAATTGGTCGATTTGTATCAGCCATTTTTGCGTCTAAATAGCTGCGGCATTTTTTTACTTTTTTAATGGCCGTTTCAGAGAGTTTCAAGAATTTGCCCTCAATTATAAGATTCTGAATGTCAGATAGTTTTAAATAATCAGAAGTAATAGAATGAATCGTAGACATTTCAAGAATTTTAGGCATTCAAAAATGATTAAACCCGAGGATATATGCAAGCATTATCAAAAAAATAATAGATCCATATACAATTTTTACTACTTTTAGCGTTACTATATTACCAAACCCTAAATTAACTGATTATGAGGAATCTACTATTATTGTTAGTAGTACTAGGTACCCTCTCCTTTACCTTAAGCAAAGAAGTAACACGTAATGTTGAAAAAGCGAGTATCGCTTCAGGTAAAACTGCACCAATATTTTCGTTAAGAGACAACAACAACGAACAAATTAATCTAAAAGATCTAAAAGGTAAGTATGTCTATCTCAATCTTTGGACTACCTGGAGCGAGCCGAGTAAAGATGAACTACCCTATTTACAGGAATTTATAAAAGATTATAGTGATGCTATAACTTTTATCAACTTATCAGTTGATTATCAGCGTGAAAGTACTATTTGGAAACAATACATCAACAAACAAAAACTAAAAGGTATCCATGTAATTGCAGATAACGATTGGCAGTCAGAGGTTGTTAAGGCTTATAATATTGTCAAAATACCTCGAGCTATCTTAATTGACAAAGAAGGTACTATCGTTGATGCGTATGCGCCGAAACCATCCCAAAAAGGGCAATTGACAAAACTATTTGATTCATTAACTGAATAACTTCACCTTTAAATTGTAAGGAACTGTTAAATTGTGTGTCTTTAGAATTAGTTAAGACTTTATTCAATATTTTTGCAGCGCAAAACACAAGTAGCAGATGATTAAAAAAATAGTTATACTCTTGTTTACCGGCATATTATTGGTTGCATGTAAACAACAGGAACCCATAAAAGACTATGCCTCCCTTTCAGGAAGAATTACCAATACAACCGATAACAATTTAGTGCTGAACGGCCCGGGTTTTCAAAGAGAACTTGAGCTCGATTCGAATGGGGTATTTAAAGATACTATGAAATTGGAGGAAGGTTTTTATATGCTTGCTTATGGCGATCTAAAAACCTTTTTATTCTTAAAGAATTCGTACGATCTTGACCTAAGTTTTGACGCCAATGACGCCAAGGGCTCTTTGTCCTTTTCTGGTTTAGGTGCGGGAACCAACAATTATATGGCAGATAAGATTCGCTTTGAAGAAAAAGAAAAACTCGACGATTTCAACGCATTTTTTGAATTGGATAAACCGGCTTTTGATCAAAAGGTTACTAGCCTGCAAGCTTCCATGAAATCGTTACTAGACAATGCTGTAGATCTGGATTCTACTTTTTTAGCCCGGGAATTACAATCTAATGACCAGTTGATTAAGTTCTTAACTACCAATTATGACGCGCAGCACGAAATGCTTACCGTACTTGGACGCGGTAGACCATCACCAAAATTTGCATATCCCGACATCAATGGTAAAAATGTTTCTTTAGATGACCTGAGGGGGGACTACGTATATGTAGATGTTTGGGCAACATGGTGTGGCCCCTGTAAACGTGAAATTCCTTTCTTGAAAGAATTGGAACATGACTATGAAAATAAGAATATCACTTTCGTGGGATTGTCAATAGACACGCAGGAAAACAAGGAAAAATGGAAAAAAATGGTTGCCGAGCGCGATTTAAAAGGTGTACAGGTACTGGCCGATAAAGATTGGGATTCGCGATTCATACAGGATTATAGGATAACCGCTATACCCAGATTTATTTTAATTGACCCTAAAGGAAATATCATAAGCCATGATGCACCTCGCCCGTCACAACCCGAGTTAAAGGAGCTTTTCAATGATTTAAACATATAATAAAAAAGGGAACTCTGCGGAGCTCCCTTTTTATCTTTTGGTTTGTTTCTTTTCTTGAACCCTGGTTTTTTGTTCTTCCTCTTTCACCTGTTGCTCTACAGGTCGCTCTCTTCTGAATAATTCCTTAAATGCATCGGGTAAATAATCGATGCCATCTGATGCAGTAAAGGTCTCATAGGTCAAATCTTTCATGGCCATATCTCCTGAAAGTCCGTGTAGATACACCCCGAAAATTGCGGCTTCAAATGCCGTGTAGCCCTGAGCTCTTAACCCTGTGATCATACCTGTCAAAACGTCCCCAGTGCCGCCCGTGGCCATTCCCGGATTACCGGTTTGATTGAAAAATAACGTACCCTCAAATGCGATCACCGTGAACGCACCTTTCAAAACAACCACCGAATTTAGATCGGCAGCCAGCTTTTTAAGTTTATTAAGCTTGTCAAAATCGTCCTTCCATTTCCCTACCAACCGTTCAAATTCTTTAGGATGTGGTGTTAGTACTGAACCCTCAGGAATTAATTTTAACAAGGCCTTATCCTTTGCCAATAAATTAATGGCATCCGCATCAATAACCAAAGGCGTTTTATTTCTTTGCAGAAATTCTTTAAATCCGTTCAAGGTCTTTGTGGACGTACCCAGCCCCACACCTATTCCGATGGCATTGGCATCCACTTTTGTATTGATTTTTTCTATCTGATCTTGTGCATCGGTTTCAACCATCACTTCGGGAATGGCTGTTTGCAAGATATGGTATCCACATTTCGGAATATGAGCTGTCACCAGGCCACTACCCATGCTTAAGGCTGCACGAGAAGCCAAAGATACCGCCCCCATCTTTCCGTAACTTCCACCAATTAATAGGGCATGGCCGTAATCACCTTTATGAGAGAAATCCTCCCTGGGTTTGTACATTGGCAATACATCTTGCTTTTCTATGGTAAAGGCATCCGCTTCGACGGCATGAATAAATTCCGCATCTAAGCCAATATCAATAACACTATAAGAGACCACGTAATCTTTATTTTCAGGAAGTAAAAACGCGAGTTTTGGTGTTTGAAAAGTAAGCACATGGTATGATCTTACGACTGCTTCTTTATCTTCGATAGCTTTACTCGCATACATGCCGCTAGGAACATCAATAGACAATATATAAGCATTCGAAGCATTCATGTGTTGAATGACCTCTTTGATAACTCCTTCCGGCGGACGCGATAGCCCCAAACCAAAAATGGCATCAACAACCATATCATTTTCAGAAATATTGGGCAATTCAGATGAGCAAGTAATCATTTCAGGCCAAACACCCAGTTCTTTGAGACGCTCATAATTGGCCAGAAAATCCTGGCTACGCTTATTACTGCAATTCACAACGTAAGTAGCTACATTATAGCCATGCTGTTTTAAGTGACGTGCAATCACGAGGCCGTCACCGCCATTATTACCGGTTCCGCAGAAAACCCTTATAGGAATAGTATTGCCTTGAAGCCTGTTGTGAATCCACTGAAAACATAACGACGCTGCACGTTCCATCAGGTCTGTAGAAGTCATTTTCCCCTTTTCGATGGTTATTTGATCAGCCCGATATAATTGTTCGGCGGTAAGAATCTTCATAAGATTACGCTTTGTAAACGCCCATATCAGCGTATTTTTCCATACGCTTTTCTACCAACTCTTTTATAGACAAGTCTTTCAATTCATTAAAAGATTTCAGAATCTGTTTTTCAACGATTTTAAATGCTTCTTCACGATTGCTGTGTGCTCCACCAAAGGGTTCTTTAATGATGCCGTCAATCAACTTTAGCTTTTTCATATCTGCGGCAGTTAATTTCAAAGCCTCAGCGGCTTGTTCCTTGTACTCCCAACTGCGCCAAAGAATTGATGAGCACGATTCAGGCGAAATCACCGTGTACCAGGTGTTTTCCATCATAAATACACGATCACCTACACCGATACCAACAGCGCCACCAGAGGCACCTTCACCAATGATAACAGATATGATAGGTGTTTTCAGTTTTGACATTTCAAAGATATTTCTGGCAATGGCTTCACCCTGTCCACGTTCTTCCGCTTCAAGGCCAGGATAGGCACCAGGAGTATCAATTAAGGTTACTACCGGAATCCCAAATTTTTCAGCCATCTTCATCAGGCGCAAGGCTTTACGGTATCCTTCAGGATTTGCCATTCCGAAATTGCGATATTGACGTGTTTTGGTATTATAGCCCTTTTGTTGGCCGATAAACATAAATGACTGATTTCCTATTTTCCCAAGGCCGCCCACCATGGCTTTATCGTCTTTGACGGTTCTATCACCATGTAATTCCATAAAGGTACCTTTGGTCAAGGCATTTATATGGTCTAAAGTATAAGGCCTATTAGGATGACGTGACAGCTGCACACGCTGCCAGGGCGTCAAATTCTTATAAATATCTTTCTTTGCTTTCTCTAATTTCTTTTCAATCTGCTCGCAGGTCTCCGAAACATCAATATCACTTTCTTTGCCGATCAGCAAGCACTTATCGAGTTGTTCTTCCAACTCTTGAATAGGTTTTTCAAAATCTAAATATTCCATTCGGGTCATTAAGTTAGGGTTACAAATATAGGAACTTTTAGGTGGATGCTATTCTTTTTTTAAGCGGAATAAACCCGGGTAATTTTTTAATAAACCATCTAAAATGACAGTGATCAAAATGAGGATGGCACCGTAGTAAAAATTAGTGCTCATAATTTCACTTTCACCAAAAATCAGGATGGCCAAAACTATACCGTACACCGGTTCTAAATTGTAAGTAAGCATCACTGTAAACGGACTTATAAACTTCATAATATAAACTGCAGCGATAAAGGCATACGCAGTACATATGGAAGCTAAAATGAATAAATACAGCCAGTCTGTGTTTTTTAATAAAAAGAAATCTTTGGTAAAGCCTTCACCAAATAAAGCGATATACAAAGTGATGAATGCCACGCCTCCTATAAATTCATAAAAAGAAATGATGGTTGCATCGTCCTTTTCAACAAAACGGCCATTGATAACTGCGAATAGTGCTGAAAAAAAGGCGGATGAAATGCCTAGAATGATCCCCGTTAAATATTTTATTTCACTATCTATAATAAGGTAGACTCCAAAAATAACCAGGATACCGAAAAGTACCTCATACCCAATAATTCTTCGTTTGTAAAAGACCGGCTCTATGAGTGCCGCAAAAAAGGCACCTGTTGAAAACATTGCGAGGGCAATGGAAACATTGGCTTCCTTAATGGAAGCGAAGAAAGTGATCCAGTGTAATGCAATAATAACTCCGGCACCTAAAAACTGTAGTAGTTTTTTCAGGGAAATAGTAATTTTTAGTCGAACAATCCTAATGTATAGAAATATCAATATTCCAGCCATGGTCATTCGAAACCATACTAATGGAAACGCATCAATCGTAATCAATTCCCCAAGAATGGCTGTAAACCCTGCAATAAAAACCAGTAGATGTAAGTGCAGGTTATGTTTGAGCTTACCTTCGTGCATTGCTATAGAGATAAGCCGCTAAGATCCCGAATAAGATATTTGGAATCCAAACCATTAGCAATGGATTTGATGTTGCGCTCGCTCCCAATACCTCAAAAACTTTTAAGAAAAATACATATGAAAACATGACCGCCACGCCAAAGGCCAGGTTAATTCCCACGCCTCCACGGCGTTTTTTTGATGCTAAAACCACGGCAATAAGGGTGAGAATAAAGGATGAGATAGGCAGACTCGTTCGTTTGTATAATTCCACTTTATACTGGTTCAGGTTACTCACGCCTCGTTTCTCAGACTTATTAATCAACACATTCAGGTCAAAAGAATTCATAGCTTTAGCCAACGTGCTGGTATACAGTAAATCTTGTGGTTTAAAATTAAAGGTTGTGTCTAACTTGGCACTTGAATAAATACTGTCATTTCTGGCTAATACAAAACGCTCTTTGTAATTGCTTAAGGTATAAACCGAATCTTCTTCGCTATACCTGATATTTCTAGCTATGAGTTTATATTTTAGTTGTAAGCCATCAAATTTTTCGTATGAAAAATCATAGCCTATATTACGCTTTAAGTCATAGGTTCTAAAGTAGACGAAATCATTTTCAGTGAGTTGCAGGCTCACATTTTTCACACTTGTCTTTGAGCGTTTAGTTCTACGCGTATAATTATCCTGAAACTCCTCAAAAGTTCCGTTTGTACGTGGCACGACGAAATGATTCGCAAATAAAGCGACCACTGCTATAATGGTAGCACCAAGTAAATAGGGTTTCAAGAAACGTTTAAATGAAATACCCGCACTATGAATGGCCACAATCTCAGTATTGCCCGCCAACTTGGAAGTAAATAAAATTGTTGAGATAAACAGTGCCAAAGGCATGAACGTATTGGCGTAGAAAACCACAAAAGGTATATAGTAATCTTGAACGATTTCAGTAAACCCGAGATTATCGTGCGCCAAAAACTTTCCTATTTTTTCAGCGGTATCAACGGCAATAGCAACAGGAATCA
>JASJDL010000031.1 GCA_030065775.1 Flavobacteriaceae bacterium
GTTTGATTCTCTTTACCATTCAACTTACCATCCTGATACTGAAATTACCATTACTGCCGGGGCCACACAAGCTATTTTCACCGCTATTTCAGCTTTCATTAGGCAAGACGATGAAGTACTAGTATTCAGGCCCGCTTATGATTGCTATGAGCCAGCAGTAGCACTCCATGGTGGTAAAACAATTTCTGTTCAGTTAAAAGCTCCGAAATATCAGGTAGACTGGAAAGCAGTCGCTGAAAAAATAACCTCAAAAACGAAGATGGTTATTATTAACACACCTCAAAATCCCAGTGGCACCATTTTTTCTGAAGAGGATATGTTGGAACTACAAAAACTAACGGAAGGAACGAATATTATCATATTGAGTGATGAAGTTTATGAGCACATCATTTTTGATGATGAACGGCATCAGTCTGTTTGTCTATTTAAGGATTTGAAATCTCGTAGTCTTGTCACCGCTTCCTTTGGCAAGACCTTTCACAATACGGGATGGAAATTAGGATATTGCTGTGCACCAAAAGAACTGATGGAAGAATTTAGAAAAGTACATCAATTTAATGTGTTCTCAGTAAATCATCCTGTACAGGTAGCCCTTATGGATTATTTAAAAGACCCCAGTAGCTATGAAGGTCTGCCTGATTTTTACCAACAGAAACGTGACCTTTTCCTTGATTTGATTACAGGTTCCCGGTTTCGGTTTATTCCTTCAAAGGGCACCTATTTTCAGTCATTGGATTATTCCAGAATTAGTGATGAAGCCGATGTAGATTTTTCCAAACGATTAACAATCGAGCATAAAATAGCATCAATACCGCTATCTGTTTTTAATGAACATGGACATGATGATAAGCAATTGCGTTTTTGCTTCGCAAAGACCGATGACACTTTAAAAAGAGCTGCTGAGATTATTAACACTATCTAACCATGCAAGAAGAATTAAAAGTAGCAATTGTACAATCTGATTTGGTTTGGGAAAATGCAGCACAGAATCGCATCAATTTCACCAAAAAGATCAATTCAATTGTTGAGAAGGTAGACCTGGTTATTCTGCCAGAAATGTTTAGTACAGGTTTCACCATGCATCCTGAAAACGTAGCAGAAACCATGCAAGGCGAGACTGTTCAATGGATGAAACAAACCGCTTTGGAAAAAGGAATTGCCATTACAGGAAGCTTAGTAATCGAAGATAATAAGAACTATTACAATCGCCTGGTGTTTGTTGATCCTGATGGAAGTATTGAAACCTATGACAAGCGACATACGTTTACCTTGGCGGGCGAGGATAAAGTCTACACAGCCGGAAACTCGAAGCTTCTCGTTTTCTATAAAGGTTGGATAGTGTGTCCTATGATCTGTTATGACCTTCGTTTTCCTGTCTGGGCGCGAAATGTTGAAAATTATGATCTTTTGATCTATGTCGCCAATTGGCCAAAACCCAGAATTGCTGCCTGGGATGCTCTTTTAAAAGCCCGTGCTATCGAGAATATGAGTTATTGCTTAGGTGTGAATAGGGTTGGAAATGACATTAATAATTATGAATATTCGGGTCATTCTGCGGTGTATGACGTATTGGGAAGTAAAATCTCCAGTATTTCTAATGACACCGAACAGATTGAGCTAATAACCTTAAGTAAAAGCCATATAAAAAAGTATCGAGAAAAGTTACAGTTTCTGGAGGACAGAGATGCGTTTACTTTGATTCCATAATACTGCCTGTCTTTACATGTTAGTTAAACCATTGCTGCCATGGGATTCTGCTCAAAATTAATAGGAGACCTATGCCATAGAAGACCCCTATTTGTTTGAACTTTCCAACAGCTGTTGTTTGTTTTTTGTGGCGTGACCAACCCATGGTGATAAAAACAATCGCGATGAGCATCATGATAGGGTGCTCGACGGCTTGAAATCGCAATGCGGTATTGCTCATGGCTTCACCCATGCCAACTTCTCTCATCGATTTATACCAGGGGCTCATAAAGTACCAGCCTAGACCGATTATTAATTGAATATGAGTGACAATTAATGTGAATAATGAAATACGCAGATCCCGGTCTTTAAACTCGCGTTTTGAGGTCATCCCGCTAATTCCATTAATAACCGCAATAATCAAAATTAAAAGCACTAAATAAGCCCAATAGGAGTGTAGCATTTTCATCATAAGTCTGGTAGTTAAGAATTCAAACAAATGTACTAATTTTCGACTATAAAAAAACCCCGCAAATTGCGGGGTCTATTCTATAAGAACATTACTTAAAAGTTATATCTTAAGGATGCGTTGAACGTTCTTCCTATACCTAAACGGTAACCGAAAGGTCCTAATTGAGTAACCAATTGTCTGTTAAATACATTCTTAACATTACCTCTAAAAGTAATTCTTTGGTCTCCTAAATTGAATCTGTAAGTAACACCCATATCGAGAATATCGTTAGAACCCAAATTCTCAGCTTGATATACCTCACCATCTAACGCAGACTGCGCTACATCTTCAGGATCCACGAATCCCCAAAGTCTGGTGTATACGTTATAATCAGCATCGACAGACAAGTTATCCAAGATTTTCACAAAAGATCCTGCTCCAAATGAAGTTTGAGGAGCGTTGCCAACTTTAGTACCGGTAAGTACAATAGTTCCTGTTTCGATTATTGTAGCTGTTTGATCATTTTGAAGTGTAAATGGCGTATCTCCATCATACTCCCAATTACCATGAGAAATATATCCTCGTAAACTCCATCTACCGCCACTTGGTCTATATTCAAAGTCTCCTTCTATACCTCGATGTACTTGAGTTACATTTGTCAATCTATAGGTAGTGAAGTCTCCGTTCGTTTGTTCAGGTCCATTAAACTGTAAGAAACGGTTTGCCCACTCTGTCCAATAAACATCAATATTAATTCTAATCTTGCCTGCCTGGAAGCGATAACCTCCTTCGATACTGGTAATCTCCTCATTATCTACTTCAGGTTCTACAATGGTATTCGAGTTTCTGATATCAGCAAAAATATTATCTAAGAAAGGCTGTCTTGAGAAAAATCCTGCATTTGCAAAAACTTTGTGATTTTCGACAAGCGTATAAGAGGCCCCACCTTTAATATTATAACCTGTTTTATTTAATTTTTCAGACTTCCCAAGACCATCACCTGTACCAACGAAACGACCTTCTCTTTGAAAAGACTGGGTAGAAAGGGCTCCTTGAGCAAATGCTGAAAATTTATCCCCAACATATTCTGCTTGTCCAAATCCACCTAAATAGTTGATATTTTCAGAATAATCATATTGTGTTCTATTCGCCTCATCAGCAGAGTCAAAGAGCGCAGCCCATGGGTCAGCTTCAAACTCTTCCGTAAATGTATAATCACTTGGTCGGTCAGTTCTGAAGTTATCATTAAAACCATCTAATCCAAGCAAATCATTCACTTGTCTAAAATGATCACCTCGATAAAGTCTGCCGTCAAATCCTACATTAAAATTCCAATTATCACTTGTTTCAATATTCAAACTAGATAATAAGCCATACCAGTTATGATTATTTACTGAAGCTCTTCGAATATATGAGTTGCCAAAATTACCGATACCTAAAGCTTGGTTGTTTTCAACTATTTGATCCCAAGCTATTTCTCGTTCTGTTGGGCCTGTAATACCAATATCTTCATTTCGTACACGACCTCTACCTAAGTTTCCTGTTCCACCACCACGGCCCCAAGAGGCATATAAAACAGTCGAAAGATCTAAGCCATCACTGATGTCAAAATCCCAGTTCAAGTTAGCAACGGGCTTGTGATAATAATTTCTTCTTTCTGTATAACGCTCACCGTTTAAGAAACCTGAATTATCGTTAGCCTTGTTACCATACTGTCTGTAAAAGTCTAAGCTTTCAGAAAAATTTTGATCGTGCCATTGTGGAGCACCAGTAATTAAAAAGTTAAAAGTGTGTGCTTCACTAGGCTTGTAACCTACTGATAATAAATAGTTTTGCCCTTGACCTGCAGTACCAACTGAAAATTTTCTATGTGCTTGCCAGTGGTCTAATAAAACAGAGAAAGACCAACCTGAATCGCTAAGACCCGTATCATAACTAACGGTTGCTTTCGCATAGCTGTCATTACCCATCATAAATCTGGCAAATCCTCCCTGCTGTCTTTCAGTACTTTTAGATACTATATTTACCGTACCTCCAACTGAAGAAATGGCCAGTTTAGAAGCACCCAAACCTCTTTGAACTTGAACCGCATTCGCAACATCTGCCATACCTGCCCAGTTCGACCAGAACATTCTACCGTCTTCTTGAGAGTTGATGGGCTGTCCATTTAATAAGAACGCCGTGTTAACCTGGTCAAATCCTCTTAAGAAAATTTGGCTATCACCAAAACCACCTGCCTGGTCTGATACATAGACTGAAGGAATGTTCTTCATAGTCTCAGTAAATTCTACGTTACCAGCAGACTTAGATTGGATTTCAGCTGCTCTAACAGTTGAAACCGCAATTGGAGTAGCTCTCGTTTGATCCAAGTCAATAACTCCTCTACCTACAACTACAACCTCATCTAAGGTATTGTCAGAGAGTAAGGTAATTGTTCCTAAATCTTTGGTTTCACCAGCAGCCACCGTATAAGCAACTTCTTGGTTAGCATAGCCAACAAACGAGATTACCAAAGTGCCTGAACCGGCAGTAACATTCAATGAGAACTTCCCATCGAAATCGGTTTGTGTTCCGGTTTCAGTACCTTTCACGATAATATTCGCTCCTGGAAGCGGACCATCCTCGGCATTCACCGTACCCGTAAGTGTTTGTGCAAAAATGGCTGATGTCATCGCAAACAACATCACCACTAATAATGTAATTTTTTTCATGCGTAATTGAATTAGTTTATGTTTCGCGCGGCAAATGTAAGTATTCTAAGTTATTTATAACTTTAAGAAAACATTAACTTTTGCCAAAACAAGGCAATATACGCATTTTTATAAAATTTCGATTATTTGTTGAAGTAATGTTAATAAATTTTAAAGTTATAGGCGATTTATTGATTTAAATGCAATGAATAATCAATTATTTTAATCTTTTATTTGCCATTTCTTTACCGAGCTCGACACCAAACTGGTCAAAACTGAAAATATTCCAAATATAACCCTGTACGAAGGTTTTATGCTCATAGATTGCCAATAGACTCCCTAATGAAAAAGGAGTTAACTTATTGATCAATAAACTGTTGGATGGTCGGTTACCGTTAAATATTTTGTAAGGTAAAAGTGTGCTGATTTCATCTTGAACTAATGCCAATTTAAGTTCTAAGTGCACTTCTTCCTTTGTTTTACCGATGGCCAACGCCTCCGACTGAGCATGAAAATTTGCCATGAGTTTTTTGTGGTGTTCCTCTTTTCCGTATAAGGACTTCGAGAAACCGATGAAATCAACAGGTATCAACTTCGTTCCCTGATGTACCAGTTGCATAAAAGCATGTTGTACATTGGTACCTGTGTTTCCCCAAATAATGGCTCCGGTCTGGTACTTAATTTCGTTACCGCTCCTGTCAATAGACTTCCCATTGCTTTCCATAGAAAGTTGTTGTAAATAAGGCACTAACTGGCTTAAATATTGTGAGTAAGGAACGACCGCTTCACTTTCTGCTCCATAAAAGTTTGAATACCAGATACTGAGCAGCGCCATAACAACAGGAATATTGGCCTCAAAAGATGAAGTTCTGAAATGTGTATCTATTTGATGCGCACCAGCTAACAATTCCTCGAATTTTTCAAACCCCAATGCTAAACTGATTGACAGACCAACAGCGCTCCATAGTGAATATCGACCGCCCACCCAATTCCACATTGTAAAAACATTGTCATCAGCGATACCAAATGCTTTGACCTTCTCTAAATTAGTCGAGACCGCCACAAAATTATGTTGTATATCGCCTTCACTCGCTGTATTTAGAAACCAACCTTTTACGGTCATAGCATTGGTCAGTGTCTCCTGGGTCGTAAATGTTTTTGAAACTATAATAAATAAGGTCGTTTCCGGATTTAGTCCTTTTAAAGTTTCGGTCACATGGTCGCCATCAATATTTGAAATAAAATGGACATTGAGATGGTTTCGGTAAAACTTCAGGGCGTCTACTACCATTCTCGGCCCTAAGTCTGAACCGCCAATACCAATATTTACTACATCTGTGATGGCTTTACCGGTATATCCTTTATGTGCTCCCGAAATTACCTTTTCGGAAAACAGTTTCATTTTTTTCAATGATGCTTTCACTTCTGGAACAACATCCTTGCCATCTACTAAAATTGGAGTAGTACCTTTCACGCGTAGCGCCGTATGAAGCACGGCCCTCTTTTCTGTGGCATTGATCTGATCGCCGCAAAATAATTTTTCGATACCATCTTTTAAATCCACTTCATTGGCTAAGTCAATCAACAGATCAAAGGCCTTTTGATCAATCCTGTTTTTTGAAAAATCGAGCTTAACCGCATCTGTATCAATTGAAAACCTTTCTTTCCTTTTTTCATCTTTGACAAAATAGGACTTTATGGAAATGTCTTTCGCTGTCCGAAAATGTGTTTGCAGTTTCCCCCATGCTGCCGTAGTGATTGGATCGATCGTTTTTAATGCCATATTGATTGGATTAATTTTGATGTAAAATTAACCCAAGGCAAACAATCGACAAGTAAGTTGTGCAATTATTTTTGCGAAAACCTTATCGAAAAAATGTTTAAATAAAATTCCCTTTTCTAGAGATCGTCTTCTGAAATTGTGGCGAACGCTGCAGGTTCATTAACAGCGATTGCATCTAAAGTAGTTTTTAATGGAGCAATAAACTGAAAGTAATTTTCTTTATATTCTTCTCTTAAAGGTTCAGCCGAAGGTAGCTTCTGTTTAAAAGGATCAACCTGTACACCATTTTTCCAGAAACGGTAGCATACATGTGGCCCTGAGGTATTACCCGTCATGCCAACCCAGCCAATTACATCACCCTGTTTCACATAGTCACCAACCTTTACATTACGCTTGCTCATATGTAAATACTGCGTCATGTATATCGAATTGTGCCGTATCTTTACATAATTGCCATTACCCCCTCTTCTTGCAGACTCTATTACCGTTCCGTTGGCAGTACTTTTAATTGGAGTTCCTACCCTGGCAGCAAAATCGGTGCCTCTATGTGCCTTAACACGGCCATAAAAACGTATTTTTCGCTTTAGGTTGTAGCGCGAAGATATCCTTCTGAATTGTAATGGTGCTTTCAAGAACTGACGTCTTAAATTGCCGGCGCTTTCATCATAGAAGTCAAATATATTCTTTGTGGAATCGGTCACATAGTTAAATGCATAAAACGGGCTATTTTTGTGCTCAAAATATGCAGCCTTTACCTTTCCTATTCCCACAAAAGTGGTATCATCAACAAACTTTTCTTCATAGATAATTTTAAAGTTATCGCCTTTTTGAAGATGGAAAAAATCGACGGTCCACGCATAAATATCTGATAGTTCATTCACTAAATCATAATCCAGTTTTTGATCACTGATCGTTTCAGAGAGTGTTGAATTGATAATTCCCGAAGCTGTTTTGGTGATTGTTTTAATAGCTTTCCTTTGATACTTAGTTGTAACTGAATCTCTAAAATCAATGACTACATATTCTATCTTATTAGGTTGATAAATAAACACTTGTGCTTTTTCAGTTGTATCATTCTTCGCTAGAATAGTATAGGGTTTACCCGCACGAAGCCTGCGTACATCAAAAGTATCTTTGGCTGCTTCGGCTATTTTATAGACTTCGTAGGCCTGTAAGTGGTTTCTGTCCAGAATTTCACCAAAGCTTTCACCTTTTTCTATGGTATCTTCTACTACCTTAAAATCGTTGTAAACAAAGCCATATTTTTCAATGATGGGTACTTCTTCTGCCGCTTCTTGGGTAACTTCGGCAATATTTTTATCTTCTTTACAGGAGAACAGTATAAAAAGTAATAGCAGGGGGGCTATATATCTCATGCAGTTATTTCATTTGAAATAGTTGAGCAAATCTACTATTTTAAATGATATAACAAAAAAATTGAACTGTTAAAATATAATTGGAAATGGGTTGGCCAAGCCTTTATACGCGTCCAGATCAGCACGTAACGAGCCTACTGCCAGGGACGCTTTTATTCGCAATGGAATTTTATTTTCATCATCGCTTATCCAGACCGTAACACTTTCCTGTTCTTTAAAAACGCGGCCAGCCTGCACAATAGGCCTGAACATAATGGTTTTTACCTTCCCAAAACGCGTTCGAGTGACTTCTCTTCCGAGGCATCGAAGTTTGAACTTATAATTTTCTTCATCGAAAAACATGTCGAGCGTAATCTCATCGTTCTTTTTTATTGTGCTCAGATCTTTATTACGCACATAATAAACAGTAGACAACATATCTTGCACTGATGGTTCTATCGAAAATGTCTTTTCGGTTTTTCGTTTGTGATCTTTGACAAGTGCCTTGTTACTGGTATGGTCAAATAAGATCTCTTTGTTTTTGGTGTAGCCTCCTTCATTGATCTTTCGCTTGAAGTGGTATGGTAATAAAGAGTTTTTGTAAAAATATGTTTGATAATCATCGCGCACTTTAAAGAACCAGCTGATTACACCGGTTGTTTTCCCCTTTCCAACCACATGGTACGCAGATTCACCATTATGATTTGCGTCTTTAACTTCGAGTGTGGCTTTACCGGCACCGACAAAATTACTATAACTTATACGGAAACGTAGCCACTCACCCTCTTTAAATGCCTTCGTCTCGGTTTGAGCCATTGCATTCAATGAAAAAACAGTCAAAAATATTAGTACGATTTTCTTCATTTATTAATGTTTAGCAATAGAGAACGAACAATTACTGTTCCAAAAATATAAAATATTGATAATTAGATTTTTAAGTTTATGTTAATAGTTTATGTCCCGTCAGATTATCTATACCCCAATTGTCCAACTCTTCCTGACTCCATAGGTCAGGAAAGAAGATACGTCGCTGATATCTGGGATGCATATACTTTTGCCATTCGCTGCCACCAGTGGCCTCAATATCGCCTCCGCCAATATATTTTTGAGCCGCTCCGTAATGTGACATTACCCAGCGTACATTTACGGTATGATCGTAGTGACGCATGGCATTTCTAAGCTTGACATTTTCCTGATCTACTTTGGGTAGGGTTTTAAACTTTGTCCAAAGATTGATCCTATTGTATTCTTTCATAGTTCTTACGAACTGGTCTTTGTACTTTTCTTCAAACTCTTCTAAGAAATATAGCTTTTTTCCTGTTTTGTAATCTTTACCTGCAGCTTGCCAATACAAATGCTCAAAAGCATGTTCAAACGGAGTATTTCTGTCTATCGTTTCTCTAAAACGATAATCAATTAAATTAATCAGTTCAGTTGAACAAAATTCTATCAATCGGTATTGCGCACTTTGAAAGCCACTTGCTGGTGTTAATGTATCTCTAAATTTCAAATATTGCTCTACTTCCATACCTTCTTGCATTATGGTAAATGAAGTAGCAAGCATGTCAAAATAACGGCTAATACGTTCTAATTTGTTTGTGAAAACATTGGTAGAAAGTTTCTCATTATAGGCCAGTTGTTCAATTTCCCATAGAATCATCTTGAAAATTAACTCATTGATCTGGTGATACATAATAAAGACCATTTCGTCAGGTAAAACTGTACGTTGGACCTGCAGGTTCAAGAGTGCATCTGTCTGAATATAATCCCAATAGGTCATCGGTTTGCTATGTAATAAACCGTCTAAATGCGTATCAAGGTCTTGTCCTATGGCATCGTATTTTTCCTTAAGTTGTTGTACCTGTTTTTCTATTTCTTTATCCATACTAAAAAACGTGTTCAGCAAATATACTATGCTTCGCAATATTTCAGTTGTATTATTTTTTTGGTGTTTTCAGTCACTTTAAACCTATCATCCATCCGTTTTCCAATCACCCATACGATTTCGTGACCAGAACATAAAATCCAGGTTGTCTCTTTATCGATCAATGAGTATTTTTCGTCTTTAAAAAATTTGCTTAATTTCTTTTTACCTCGCATACCGAAAGGATAAAAATAATCACCGTTCTGCCATTGTCTAATTCTTAGCGGGAACACTAATCGTTCACCATCAACCAGGATTTCATTATTTTTTGTTGTTTGAACAAGTTCAGCATGGCGCTCTCTTGACATAGATTCTAACTCTTTAATTCGAAGGATAAACTGCCGGGTCTTTAACTCTTTTTGGCCTTGATCGATCAAGTAATTAGTGGTATCAAGAATCGAGGGTAGCGGGTATAACAATAATGATTCACGGTCTTTAATCAAACGATGCGTTGTACTCATGATCTGTTTACCTGATTGGGCATCTAGAAGATTTGTGACATCATTCCATTCAGTGAAGCCATAGGTTTTGAGGATTTCGTATAAATAGGCTTTTGGATCGGACAGTTTTTTGATCTTTTGAACGTCCATTTTATAGGTTCCAGCCTCGACGGGAATGACAATTTGTTTTTTTAATTCAAGAATTCGATCTTCAATAATTTGTTGGCTTTGAAGTAAGTGCCTGGTTGTCTGTTGAAATGAACCTAATAAACTTGGGTTCAATTCTTTTAATAACGGAATAATATGATGCCGAACTTTGTTACGCGTATATTTTGTCTCTGCATTGCTTACATCATCTCGCCATTGCAGGTTGTTTTCGTTTGCATACTCCTGAATCTCAGCTCTTGAAAATACTAGGAGTGGACGCACCGTTTTATCAGTTATAGTCGGAATTCCCATAAGGCCTTCAAGACCGGTTCCACGCGTGAAATTGATAAGGAATGTTTCCAGGCTATCATCCAAATGATGCGCCGTTAACAAATACTCCAATTCATTTTGCTCTAATAGCTCCTCAAACCATTTGTAGCGCAGATTTCGTGCCGCCATTTGAGTTGATAATTTGTTCTCATGTGCGTAGGACTCAGTATCAAAGTGCCTCACATGAATTTTCACTCCAAGCTCGGTTGCCAATTCACGAACGAATTGTTCGTCTTTATCAGAATCCTTTCCGCGCAGGCGAAAATTACAGTGTGCCAATTCGATTTCGAAACTTGATTTGTATACTAAATGCGTTAACACCACACTGTCTACTCCTCCCGAGATGGCTATCAGTAACTTTCTATCCTTTAAAAAAGGTAATTTTGATTCGATATGTTGCTGAAAAGCTGTTAACACAACAGCAAAGTTAAAATAAATCAAGTGTGATTTTAGCTGAATTCCTAAAGTCCACTCAATAAGGCGCTTTATTAATGATCTCAAGTATTAATTTCTTACATCCAAAGCATCGCGGAGTGCATTGCCTATCAACATAAACGCCATTACCAGACTCATAATCGCCAACCCCGGAATTACAGCCAGGTACGCCTTGCCCAAGATAATATAGCTATAATGGTCTTTGATCATAGCGCCCCAAGAAGGTGTAGGTGGTTGTGCTCCAATACCTAAAAAACTCAGGCCACTTTCTATCAAAATTGCGGCAGCAAAATTCGCCGCTGAAATTACAATCACAGGTGCCATAATATTTGGGAGGATATGATGGAAAATAATTCGCATGTCTGAAAATCCTAATGCCCTGGCGGCTTCAACATATTGCTGCTCCTTGGCACTTATGATCTGTCCTCTCACCACGCGTGCTACCTCTACCCACATGGTCAGTCCTACGGCAATGAATACCTGCCAGAATCCTTTACCCAGGGCTAATGTGATGGCAATTACCAAAAGTAATGTTGGAATAGACCAGGTTATATTAATCAACCACATAATAAATGTATCGGCTTTACCTCCAAAATAACCAGCAATAGCACCGATAGTGATACCAATAACCAATGAGATAAATACGGCAATGAAGCCAATAAAAAAAGAGATTCTTGCACCAATTAACATTCTGCTTAATAAGTCTCGTCCGTATTTATCTGTTCCCAAAATGAACTTCTTGGTTTTGATATAGTTTTCTGGGTTTTCTTGGAAAAGAGCTAGCGGATACGATTTTACTTGCTTCTGAATGTTTCCTTCTGCATATTGAGTGATTTCTAATGCATCCGGTAAAACTTTATAATCAGAGATAGGAACTTCAGTTGACGTGTTTTGTTTGCCAAAAAATAATGTTTTGAAAAAGGATTCGTACTTTTTTTCTGCTGAGGGAATCGTCAGTATTTGTACCGTAAAACCTGGTTTTTTAGAGTGAATTTCCAGGTGCATCTGATTGGCATTTTGCGAGTCGTCTGGTGCAAAAACATAGGCGAAAATGGCAATAATTCCGATGCAAATAATAAACCAAAAACTAAAAAGCCCTGAACGATTCTTTTTGAATTTCTTCAGGGCTAGTTGTGTAAGTGAATTTGACACGCTAGGTGAACATTAATTTTTTACGAAAGTAATAGATTTTTTAAGTTTTAATTCTGCCAATACGTTCAATCCTTCCTCTACATAGATGTCTTTATTTAAGTTTCTATGCCAAGCCTTTCGTTTATCTGCCAAGACCTCATTCTGAGCGATTAATGGTTTTTCATACTCAGGTGAAGTAAATACCAAATTGTTTTTGTAGTCGTAAATTGGGTCAAATTTTTTGCTTTCTTCTTGTCTCTTTTCAAGATCAGCTACATAGTCTTCGTAGTTCAATGCCACATTTTCATCATCTTGGCCAACTTTTAGCCATAACGCATTATCGTTGATCAGCTTGAACTGAGGGTTTGCAGCAATACGTTTTTTACTATTGTTTACTACCTCGTGAAAATTAGCATAACCATCCCAAGGAGTGTATGTCGCCTGCTGTATTTGATCCCATGGTAATGGATTCTCTTCATCTCGCTCACCAACCTGCATATAGGTATATCGGGTTGGCATAGCAACGTCTGAGACCACACCTTTTAGTTGGTTCGAACCTCCATTGATACGGTAAAATTTCTGGATGGTCATTTTTAATGCTCCTAAATCTTTGTCATACTTATAAAAGTTATTTAATGGTATCACATTCTGAACAGTACCCTTTCCAAAAGTCTGTCTACTACCAATTATAACTGCTCTGTTATAATCTTGCATGGCAGCGGCAAAAATCTCCGAGGCTGAAGCAGAAAATTCATTCACTAAAACAACCAGTGGTTTGTTCCAACGAATAGCTAAATCACGATCTTTTCTGATCTTAGGCTTTCCTTCTCTATATTTTACCTGTACCACAGGGCCATCTTCAATAAACAATCCTGCAATAGCGATGGCTGTTTCTAATGAGCCTCCACCATTGTTTCTTAGGTCAATCATTAAGCCTTCAACACCTTCTTCATTCATACGATCAACCTCTCGTGCCATATCGGTCGCAGAATTTCTAAAGTTACGCTCGCTAAAATCAATATAGAATTTGGGTAGATGAATCACGCCAAATTTACGTTTATCCTTTGTCACGACACTCGTTTTTGCGAAGGTTTCTTCTAACTCTACCACATCCCTGACGATGGATATAACTTTGGTAGAACCGTCTATTTTCTTAATGGTCAAGCGTACCTCTGTACCTTTTTTACCTTTTATGAATTCTATGGCATCGTCTAAACGCATTCCAACAATATCCAGAGGTTCTGCATCTGCTTGCGCAACTTTAAGTATGACATCGCCTACTTCAAGTTCGCCAGCCCTCCAAGCAGGGCCTCCAGAAATTAATTCAGCAACTGTAGTATAGTCTCCTTTGCGTTGTAGACGGGCACCAATACCTTCAAGTTTTCCTGCCATTTCAACGTCAAATCGCTTCTTAATCTTTGGTGCAAAATACGTGGAATGTGGATCAAACTTACCTGAGATACTGTTTATAAAAACTGAGAACCAGTCATTATCATCAAGATCATCCATAAATTCAAAAAAGTCTTCAGTACTTTTTAATGTCGCCTCACGTGATTCTTTTTCCAATTCTTCAAAAGATTTCATTGTATATGAAGCATCTTCTTTTTGTTTATCTTTTTCAGCATTTATTTTGTCATGCAGACGAACCAAAGTATTTAACTTTAATTGCTTGCGCCAATTACGGATCTGCTCTACTTCATTCTTGGCAAAAGGTTTACCATCATAATCTACATTTAAAACCTCATCTTTATTAAAATCAAATGGAAATTTTAAGATCTCCTTATAAAAAGACCGGGCATCGCGAAGTCGCTTTGCATAACGGCTGTAAACCATATTATAAAAAGTAAGGTCTTCATTTTTTATCTGGTCGTCTATCTTGTCTTTATAAAACTCAAACTGCTTGATGTCTTCTTGCGTAAAGAAACGCTTGGTGGGGTCTAAGCCGTCTATAAAGTCATCAAAAACTGCGATCGAGAATTCGTCATTAATAGCCTGAGGTTCATAATGACCTTGATTCAAGGCATAGCGTATCAATCCTAATAGAATTTTATCTTTTTCAGGATCGGCACTAGTCTTCTTGATACTAAAACTCAATAGAATTCCAGTCAATAGCACCAACGGTACTATAATCTTATAGTTTCTTTTCATAAATTTTATCGTTCGGTTCATTAAATTCACTTATCAAACTACTAAAATAATGCCAAATTGTTTAAGTTATGGCTTATTTAACAGTTTTTTTATAGATGCCCTTAAAGGCCTGCTGTACGCGTTTTCCTTCTTCATTAATTATATCCCATGTCTGAGTGACAGTTTCATCTTCATTCAATTGCCAGGTGATTTGATTGTAATATTTTCCGTTTTCACCTTCCAATATTGCGCTTTTCATAATCATTTTATTGGCAATGCGATTACCTTTTAACGTTAAACTAAAGCCAGAATTGTCCACCCACACCTGATTCCATGATTTATCTGACAATTTATAATAATTATAACTGGTGCCTCGGTTGGTGCCTGATGACTTCCATTCCTCGCGCAAAAGGCAATTGCTATACTCTTTCACTTTACTGATTTTATTGGTTCCCACAATAATTCCCTGTGCATTGTACACCGTCCAATCGCCTATCCAAAAATCAAATTCGTTGTGTGCTTTCGAACAACATGGACATGGTTGCTGATTTGTGGTTTGTGCTTTAAGGCCCGAAAAAGTCATACTCATAACCGCCAATACTACTAAAAAGTTCTTGGTTTTCATTGCTTGATAGGTTAGAAGGTAGAACAAAATTACTGGTTTTCAGCTGCTTTTACTACTAACGAAATGTTAAACATCATCGCTGGTCAACGAATAAAAAAATAGTAGTTTTGTTTTCATGAATGACAAACCATTAATCCTAGTGACCAATGACGATGGTATTACGGCGCCGGGCATACGCGAGCTTATATCTATTATGAATGAAATTGGCGACGTAATTGTTGTTGCTCCTGATAGCCCGCAAAGTGGTATGGGGCACGCCATAACTGTAAACTCCACCCTCTTTTGTAACCCGGTCAATGTAGACGATGGCCCCCAGCTAGAATACAGCTGCTCTGGCACTCCTGCCGATTGTGTGAAAATGGCAGTTAGTGAGATTTTGAATAAAAAACCCGATCTCTGTGTTTCAGGCATCAATCACGGTTCGAATTCATCGATTAATGTGATTTATTCAGGGACGATGAGTGCGGCGGTAGAAGCCGGAATTGAAGGGGTGCCTGCTATTGGTTTCTCTTTATTGGATTATAACTGGGATGCTGATTTTCGCCCGTCAAGAGAATTTGTAAAAAAGATCACACTCAGTGTTCTGGAAAATAAACTTCCCGAAGGAGTCGTATTAAATGTCAATATTCCTAAGGCAAAAAAAGAGGCTATCAAGGGTATTAAAATTTGCAGGCAAGCACATGGAATCTGGAAGGAAGATTTTGACAAACGCACCAACCCGTTAGGTAAAGATTATTATTGGCTTTCGGGTAAATTTGTAAACCTTGATCACGGTGAAGATACTGATATCTGGGCACTTGAGAACGATTATATTTCGGTTGTACCTGTACAGTTTGACCTAACGGCACACCACTATATGCACAAACTTAATAATTGGGGTTTATGATCGCAAAACGCGTATTTACCGGCATAGCAGTTGGTTTAATTCTAACTGCCATCGGATTTTATTTATATGTCGAATTCTTATTGAAGGTAGCGCTTTCCCAAGCGGTTAAAACCTTATCTCAGCAAGGTAATTTAGGTACTGTCTTATTTATTGCGGCCATTCCTAATTTGTTGGCTTTTTTTATTTTCATTAACAGGGGGCAGGATTATAAAGCAAGGGGTATCATCATCGCTTCTTTTATAATCGCCTTTCTCATTTTAATTGCTCAGTTTTTATAGCGTATGAAGTACTACCTCCTTGCCGGTGAGGCCTCGGGTGATTTGCATGCTTCTAATTTGATGAAAGCTTTGCAAAAAACAGATCCGAAAGCAGAATTTCGGTTTTGGGGTGGTGATTTGATGCAGGCTGTTGGAGGAACACTTGTCATTCATTATAAAGAACGCGCATTTATGGGTTTCACCGAGGTAATTTCGAACTTGCGTAAGATTTTCGGACTTATTTCCTTTTGCAAAAAAGATATCTCAGAATACAAGCCCGATGCGATTATTTTTATAGATAATTCGGGATTCAATCTGCGTATTGCCAAGTGGGCTAAAAAGACAGGCTTTAAGACACATTACTATATCTCACCACAAGTATGGGCCTCTCGTTCTAAAAGAGTCGAGAAAATAAAACGTGATATCGATTCTATGTATGTGATCCTACCATTTGAAGAAGCCTTTTATAAAAAATTTAATTATACGGTTTCTTTTGTTGGACATCCATTGTTGGACGCTATAGCGGATCGGCCTAAGACCTTAGACACTGTTTTCAGAAAAGACCATGAGTTAGGTACAAAGCCGATTATTGCCTTATTACCAGGAAGCCGAAAACAGGAAATCACCAAAATGCTTTCTGTAATGCTACAAATGGTGCCGAAATTCAAAGACTACCAATTTGTGATTGCCGGTGCCCCGAGCCAGGATTATGGATTCTACCAGCAGTTTATCAAAGATAACGACGTACGATTTATTGCTAATAAAACATACGAACTTCTATCAATTTCGTATGCCGCTTTGGTCACTTCGGGTACAGCTACCTTAGAAGCCGCTTTGTTCAAAGTACCTCAGGTGGTGTGTTATAAAGCCGGAACAATTTCTTATCAAATCGCAAGGCGAATTATTACATTAAAATTTATCTCATTAGTGAATTTAATCATGGACAAGGAGGTCGTAACTGAATTGATTCAGCATGACCTGAATGAAAAACGATTGGAAGAAGAACTAGCTAAAATCTTAGATAAAAAACATCGAACAGAACTATTTGAAAATTATTTTGAATTAGAACAGAAATTAGGTGGTAAAGGGGCCAGTGAAAAAGCAGCGAAGTTAATATATCAATCCGTTTCTTAATCCTTGATCAATAACAAAACTTATATCGCCAGAATTAATAATGTACTGGAGTTTATAGACCAAAATCTGCAAAATGAATTGTCACTGGAGTCTGTTTCGAAACAGGCCTATTATTCACCATACCATTTCCATCGAATTTTTACAGCAATTATCGGTGAACCCTTAAATGCTTATATCGTTCGAAAGCGCTTAGAAAAAGCGGCTTCGTTGTTGCTTCATAAAAACAAATTAGCCGTAAGTGAAATCGCTATTAATTGTGGTTTTACAAGCAATGCTTCTTTTACCAGGTCTTTTAATAAGTTTTACGGATTAAGTCCTACACTATTTAGAAAATCTGCAGCAATCAAATTTAGCAAGATCAGCAAAGTCAAAAGCAAGAATGGTAAAATCAGTCTACGCATCGAACCCTATATTCGCAACATTACGAATCATTTAAATTGGATTGCAATGAACGCGAACATAGAAGTTAAAGAGCTCCCAGACATGCAATTGGTGTACGTCACTCAAATAGGAATGAATAGTGTTGGCTCGGCATTTGAAAAATTAATGCGATGGGCTGGTCCAAAAGGGATACTGGCATCACCCAATCTCAAAGCTATTACTATCTATCACGACAGCCCAAAAATTACATCATCCGACAAAGTGCGTGTTAGTGCTTGCTTTTCGGTAGATCAGCCCCTCGAAACAGCTGCAGAAATTTCCAAGCGAAATTTAATTCCTGGTAAATGCATCGTTGCCCGAATGACGTTAGGAATGAACGAATTTCAAAAATCTTGGGAGGGATTATTTGTTTGGATGGCTGATAAGGGCTATGAATTTGACAATGAAAGAGATCCTTTTGAAATACATCATAACAACTTTAATGAGCATCCCGAAAAGAAGTCTATTTTAGATTTATGCATCCCAGTTAAATAAATCAAGTAACCTCATCATGATTTGCTTTGATGAGCAGCTATATCAAAAAATCTTACCGATTGTTTCGTCGAAAACTCCTCGATTATGGCTTTAGTTAACTTTGAATTACATATTTCCTACGAAACTTTACCACCAAAATACCCATCCGCAAGAACATCCAAACCGAGAAAGCTGTCCAAATACCATAGAGCTTCAAGCCAAAGTAATCACCAACTAATAACACCGGAATAAATCCTAAAAATGTCGCGATCAAAAGTGTATTCCGCAAGGTAACCGCTTCTGCCAATCCTTTAAACAAACCATCAAATACAAAAGCCACTGCGTTTAAAGGTTGCATCAAAATAACTATCCAGAAAATGGAAAAGAAGCTTTCCAAAACCGATACATCTTGTGTAAATAACCTTCCAATGGGTTTATAAAAAATAAAGCAAACAGCTCCTAAAATGGCAGCAATAATTACAGCAAACTTTGTGAGGTCAATACTTAGGTTCCATAGATTTTTATAGTCCCTTTCTCCTAAAAGCCTTCCCGAAACGATATTTCCTACACTCGAATAGCCGTCAATAAAAAAGGCAAAGAACAGCCATATCTGAAAGGCAATAGTTTGTGCAGCAATGAAATTATCACCATATCTGGTAGCATATGCATTGGCAAAATATAAAGCAATATTCAATGCAGCTGCGCGTATAAACAGGTTAAAACTTAAAGAAAGAAGTCGTTTGATCTCTTTATTAAATGGGAATCTGAATTTTAAACTGAAAGGGGTCTTTTTCAACATTAAAATCAGTGCCATTATTGCCATTACTGTTTGTGCTATGACGCTAGCGTAGGCGGCGCCCTGAATATGCATGGCAGGAATAGATCCTTCAATACCAAAGACCAAAATATAGTCCAATATAATATTTAAAGCCGTGCCAACAATACTAATTACCATAGGCCAATAGGTATTTTGTATGCCGCGAAAAACACCAAAAACAGAGAAAGTAAATAAGGTTAGCGGCAGACCTATGGCGCGAACTTTATAATAGTCCACTGCATAGTTAAGTATCAATCCCTCTGCGTTATAGAGATGAAAGATTTCATCTATAAAATAAATTGTGATAAGATAAATAAGTGCACTTACTACAATGTTTATAGCTATAATTTGTGCTGGTAAACTTTGTACCTCATCGAGCTTTTGTGCACCCAGGTATTGGGCAATGATTGCCGAGATGGCGGAGCGCGTCTGTGCCAATATCCAAAATAAAGCTGACAAGAATGACCCTGCTATCCCTACAGCTGCCAAAGAAGCAACAGGATGTACCTCAACATTACCGACTATCGCTGTGTCTGTAATAGACAATAAAGGCTCAGCTATACCAGAAATAATTGCAGGTATTGCCAGTTTGTTGATCTGCTTAAATGTAACTTTGGGTTTCAATAGTGCACTTCAAACGGATGCGCGAAGTTCGTAAAAAAGTCTATACCTATAAAAGAAAAAACCTCCCTTCGTCATGAGAAAACGTTGTGAGGTTTTTATTAAATAACTCTAAATTTTTCTTTAACAATAGTAACTTTCCGTCTATAGGCAATTTATTTAGTTGCTCAAATTTAAACGCAAAAGTTTCTTTTTTAGTATGAAATCAATAGTTGTAAGTAATTTCTTAATAAATGGTATGGTTTTACCAATAAACGGCAATTTGCGCTGCTTTTGGGTAATTTTCTCTATTTTTAACTAAGTGAAATTACTGAAATTCATACCATTACAGTTAACACTTGTACTGATTCTCGGTATTCTTAGCGGATACTTTCTCCCTATAAATTTCTTTGTACTTTCCGGTGCTTTGATTTTTCTCTTTCTGCTACTGGCCAGCACTTATTTCTATGAAAAAAGCAGGTTAGAACCTTCAATATATTATCCTATAATTACCTTACTACTATTTTATGTCATAGGAGTTGGATCGATTACGTTTACGAATCATTTGAATAAAAAACATCATTATACTTCTATAAATTCAATAGGTCAAGTTCCACAAACTATGCTTCTGAGGGTCGATCTTCAACTACGGTCAAGCCTATATCACCACAAGTTTGAAGCCCAGCTATTGCAGGTGAACGGTCGAAAGACACAAGGGAAGATTTTGTTGAACCTAATCAAAGATTCAATCGATCCAATAGTTTCGGTCGGCATTAAAATTTTAGTTCGAGGGCCGCTAGATGAAATAAATACTCCTAAAAATCCGTATCAGTTCAACTATAAAAAATACCTTGAGAAACAATATATCTACAATCAGGTTACTGTCTCGAACCAGGATTATCTAATTATTGATTCTCAGCCATCTACTTTAAATTCTTTAGTAGATAGATTTAGAAAGCGGGTGAATCATTCCTTAAAAGATTCCGGATTTCAAAATGACGAATTGAGCATTATAAATGCCTTACTTCTTGGTCAACGCCAGGAGGTTTCAAGAGAGCTCATTGAAGATTATACCAAGGCGGGAGCCATTCATATTCTGGCAATTTCGGGCTTACATGTCGGTATAATTCTATGGTTATTGACGCTGGTTTTAAAACCACTTGACTATTTAAAAAATGGCAAAACCTTGAAACTGATTATTGCAATCGTTTCGTTGTGGACTTTTGCCTTTATTGCAGGTCTATCACCTTCTGTTGTGCGTGCTGTAACCATGTTTACAGCAGTGGCGGTCAGCCTCTTCGGAAAACGAAAATCGAACATCTTCAATAACCTGATTATTTCTATGTTCTTTTTGCTGTTAATACATCGAACAAGTATATCGGATGTATTAACAG
>JASJDL010000032.1 GCA_030065775.1 Flavobacteriaceae bacterium
GTTGCGATGCATTCGCTGTTATAAAACTGATAGCTAAAATGCTTGTTACGATTAATTTTTTCATTCTTTTTAGGTTTTTTTGGTTGCGCTGTTTTAAAGATTATAGTACTATGTTTTGCAAGGTACTTTACAATATGACGACAAAAATTATTTTTTGTTACACTTTCAACTAAAATATTTTAATTGATAGCTTTAAAATCTCACGTAATTACTTGTTTTTAATTACGTTACAAATATTTCTAAAATTTCAAAGGAGTTTCAAAAACTAATGACCGAACTGTCATTTTTGAAGTACAAATTGTATTTACTAGACGCCTATTTGATAAAAATGTTACATCTGAGGGGCAGTTTTTTTTATACAAACACAAAAAAAGAGCAGTGACAACTGCTCTTCTCGAATTGTATATAAACTAAAATTATCGTGAACTCACATTACCCGATCCACTCACTTTTACATCCTGTTTTGCAGGATTACCTTTATAATATACATTACCCGAACCGGAAATACGTGCTTTTAACATATCAGACACACTGATTTTAACACCTCCTGAGCCCGCAATGGAAACATCGGCCTCTTTTGCAGTTAGTTCATATGCATGTACATCACCAGATCCTGCAATACTGGTTCTTACGCTGTTGGTCGTTCCTTGTAAATAAATGTCTCCTGATCCTGCTATGGAAGATTTTACGTGGTTCGCGTCTACCTTTAGCTTCAGATCGCCCGAGCCCGCCAGGGAGCTCTTAAAATCATCTGCTTTAATCACATCTTCGGAATAGACGTCACCAGATCCGGCCAAAGAAACCGAACTTATATCTTCAAAAGGCACTGTAATTAATAATTTGCCCTTAGAATACACGTTGGTACCTTTTTCCCATTTGATCTTTAGTTTATCGCCATCTACTTCGGTCACCAGATACTCGAAAAGGTTCTCATCCATTTGAATGGTGAGTTTTCCTTCTTTACCTGCAACGAGCTTTACATCAAACGAGCCCCCTACTCCGATCTTATCATAATCACCTACTGACCTGGTTTTGGTCACTACCTTACCATTGCCTCTTACTTTTTTACTTCCCCACCATTGTGCATTGACATTGGTTGAAAATGCTATTGTTAGTGCTATTAAAATTAGTTTCTTCATGATTTTAGTGTTTAAAAGTTAGTTTTGTTTAATAAAATGTTACGCTTCCGTAATCTGAATTTACAGTAATACGTGAACCTGAATTTTTGCTTTTATGATATCCGTCATAGTATTTTGAAGATGATTTAACAATCTGTTTAGAGATCTCATACTTACCGTCATCACGCTTGAATCTACCATAGCCTAATTTCAATTCAAAATCAAACGGGGCATCTGGTACACCGATCTCCATTCCACAGTATTCACTATCTAAATTGACAGACTCAAAGCCAGGTTTTAATTCTGTAACTTTAAATGAGCCGTAGTCAGCTTTAATATTTATTCGCTGCGATACGCTACCTAGACGAGCTGTCAAATAATCTCCATTGCCTTCAACTATTCTGGCATTATTGACTTTCAAACTGCCATAGTCGCAATTGTAATCTATGTTATTCAACTGTTCAAAGACTGATGTAGAATAATCTGCAACCAAACGTATGTTCCCTGCTTCTTCAACTGTGAATTTTGAATAATCCGAATTAATGGAACCACCGCTCATTTTGCTAATCACAGATGGACTACAGTAATCCAGATTAATTCTATTGTTTGTACTATGTAGTTCACCGATTTCAATTTTTCCATAATCACAGTTAATAGCAGCGTCTCCTTTAATTTCATTTAGATAAATACTACCATAATCATTCATTAGGTCGACACTATTGGTGACAGGAACTTTGACCTTATAATTAATTTTATAGTTCACATTACTTTTACGCCCCCAGCCCCACTTCCAGTTCGAAGATTTCTTTTCTATCACTGTTTTCGCCGACACAAGACTATTACTTGAATCAAAATCCACATCGATCATTTCCAGGCGTTTAATTACTTTGTCTTCATTATTTCCACTCACTGTAATGTTTACGTCGATCACTACTCGGTTTTCATTCCATGAAGATACATCCACGTTACCATATCTATTATTGATCTTCAGTAAGGCATCAGAATTTACATTAAATTCTTTTTTTATTGTTTTAGACTTCTCATACTTATACTTATGATCGAGATTACAATTATAATCTGGGCAATCAGTAGCAGATGCAAGTAACGGAGCTACTAATAAGAGGAGTAAAAGTCTTTTCATATATATAGTTTTCATAATAGTTTGGGTTATACTTGAGTGAACTCACTCTTTATGTCATTAATTTCTTCTAATTGTTGTAATAAGGTTTGTAAAACTTCAATGCGCTGTTGAAAGTTGCTGACCATAGCATAAATAATGCGCTTGTCTTGCTCGCTATGCTCAAGTTCTATAGTTAATTGATTATATTCTTCTTCGAGTATGTTCAAATGCGCCAGAGCATTATCGATGATCTCTTTATTCTCATCTGTACGCTGGGCATTAATACTCTCCAATTCATTTTGGATCGTCGATATGAAAAAGCTCTGGGTTTCTTCCATTTCGGGTGATACTTCAGCTAATTGCATTCCTGCTTCCTGTGTGGGGGTATTAATAAAGAGTGTCAGTAGTAAGGTAACCGATGCAGCTACTGCTAACCATTTCCAGGATTTTGGATTCCATCGAATGGTCTTAGATTGGTCTTGCTGTCTGTTCAACTTAGCTTCAAACCGATTGAAATGCCCAATATTGGGTTCTTCTAAATCAAATTGACCATGCAACTCTTTAAATCGTTTTTCTAAATTATCCTTCATGACTCACAACTAATAATTGACGTAATTTGTTTTTTGCTCTTGAAATTGTCGTTCTGCTATTCTGATACGTGATATTCATAATATCAGCGACCTCTTCATAATCATAACCTTCTATAAGGTTTAAGGTTAAAGCGACCCGATAATTATCTTTTAATCGATTAATGGCTTCAGAAATCTCTTTGGCCTTAACAATCGCATAATCGGGATCGGTAACCTCTTCTTTTTCGGGGATCACATCCAGTTTAACTTCATCAAATCGATTCTTCTTTCTAAGCTGTGTTAAACTTCTATTGATCACGATTTTCTTTAACCAGGCACCGAATGCAACTTCACCTTTAAAGGTGCCCAATTTTGTAAATGCTACCAGAAACGACTCTTGCATAACATCTTCAGCTTCAAAGCTGTCCTTTAAGATCCTAAGTGACGCATTATACATTGCTTTATAATACAACTTATAGACCTCGAATTGGGCACCAGGTTCACCATTTTTACAGCGTTCCAAAAGTTTGGTGATATGTTGACCTTTAGCTTGCAATGAATCGTTTCTGTTCAAAAGACAATGGCATTTATATTCTGTTACACTTTTCGCAAAATAAATGTACGATTTTAGAAATTGAGGTTGAATTTAAAGTGCAAGTCAAGAAGAAGGCTCAAAAAAAAATTAACGTATGATTATGAATGATTACTTCGGCAATGGCACAGGAATTGAACTAAATAAGTAGTCAACAAAGCTGACGATATGTATTTCGTTGAAAATGAGTTTTTTATAAATGAAGAAGATACATATTATTTTATTCAAATAAACGTTTAATGTCATATTGACTGAGAAAGGCCTATGAGCGATCCAAAATTTATAAATATTGACAGTTTGTCACTTCATAATATTCTAGATGAAGATTCAGAGTTAATACCTTTAATGACGCCTGAAGACGAAGAAGAAATTAATAATGAAGATGTTCCCGAGGTATTACCCATTTTACCTTTGCGTAATACCGTACTGTTCCCAGGTGTAGTTATACCTATTACTGCGGGCCGAGATGCATCAATCAAATTGATTAAAGAGGCTAATAACGGTGACAAAACCATTGGTGTTGTAGCCCAGAAGAATGAGCTCACCGAAAATCCTACTGCTGAGGATGTACATAAAGTTGGTACTGTAGCAAGAATATTACGTATTCTGAAAATGCCTGATGGTAATACTATGGTGGTCATCCAGGGCAAAAAGCGCTTTGAAGTAGGTGAATTTGTTCAGACTGAACCTTATATAAAGGCTATTGCCCGAGAGGTTACAGATACAAAACCCAAGAATAAGACAAAGGAATTTAAAGCCATTATTGATTCGATACGTGACCTATCCTATAAGATCATTAAAGAGAATCCAAATCTACCAAGTGAAGCTTCTTTTGCTATTAAGAACATTCAAAGTGATTCATTCTTGGTGAACTTTGTATCTTCTAATATGAACCTGTCTGTAGATAAGAAACAAGAATTACTGAATACAGATAGCCTTAAAGTACGTGCACTTGATATTTTAAAGGAGATGAATGTTGAATTGCAGCGTCTGCAATTACAAAATGATATCCAATCGAAGGTGCGTGAAGACATGGATCAGCAGCAGCGAGAATACTATCTGCATCAGCAAATGAAAACCATTCAGGAAGAACTGGGCGGTGTTTCGTACGATGAGGAGATTGAAGAAATGAAGGCCAAGTCTAAAACCAAGAAGTGGTCAAAAGAAATTGCTGATACTTTTAATAAAGAAATTGGCCGTTTGCAACGTATGAATCCGCAAGTTGCCGAATATTCTGTTCAACGTAATTACTTAGACCTATTATTAGAATTACCTTGGAACGAATATTCAGAGGATAAATTCGACCTTAAAAAAGCACAAAAGATACTTGATAGAGATCATTTTGGTTTAGATAAGGTAAAAGAACGTATCATAGAGCACCTCGCTGTTTTAAAACTCAAAGGTGATATGAAGTCACCGATTATTTGTTTATATGGCCCTCCGGGAGTCGGTAAAACTTCATTAGGTAAATCAATTGCAGAATCATTAGGCAGAAAGTATGTACGAATGTCATTGGGTGGCTTGCGCGATGAAGCTGAAATAAGAGGTCATAGAAAAACTTATATTGGTGCTATGCCCGGCCGTCTAATCCAAAATATTAAAAAGGCGGGTACTTCAAATCCAGTCTTCGTTTTAGACGAAATTGATAAATTGGGAGCCAGCCATCAAGGCGACCCTTCTTCGGCAATGCTTGAAGTATTGGATCCTGAACAAAACACCTCTTTCTATGATAATTATTTAGAAATCGGTTATGACCTTTCCAAGGTATTATTTATTGCCACAGCCAACAGTTTGGGTACTATCCCATGGGCATTACGTGATCGCATGGAAATAATCAATGTAAACGGTTACATCTTAGAAGAAAAGGTTCAAATTGCTAAAAAACATTTATTACCCAAGCAATTAAAAGAACATGGTTTAACATCAAAAGACCTTCAAATTGGCAAACCACAATTAGAGAAGATCGTTGAAGGCTACACTCGTGAATCAGGTGTACGTGGCTTAGATAAAAGCATTGCCAAAGTTGTTCGTTACGCGGCCAAATCGATCGCAATGGAACAAGATTACAACAAGAAACTCACTAACGAGGATATTGTACAGATCTTAGGCCCTGCCAGATTGGAACGCGATAAATACGAAAGTAACGAAATAGCGGGTGTGGTGACCGGTTTAGCCTGGACGAAAGTGGGTGGTGACATACTCTTTATTGAATCTATTCTATCAAAAGGGAAGGGTACGTTGAGTATCACAGGTAATTTAGGTAAGGTGATGAAAGAATCTGCTACCATAGCCCTGGAATTCATCAAAGCCAATGCCCAGGAGTTTGGAATTTCAATAGAAGATATGGAAAAACAGAATGTGCATATTCATGTGCCTGAAGGAGCAACACCGAAAGATGGGCCAAGTGCAGGTATTACCATGTTGACTTCTTTAGTTTCGGTATTTACACGTAGAAAAGTAAAATCACGCTTAGCAATGACCGGTGAAATTACTTTACGTGGAAAAGTGTTGCCCGTTGGCGGAATTCAGGAAAAGATCTTGGCGGCAAAACGTGCAAATATTAAAGAGATCATCCTCTGTAAAGACAATAAAAAGGATATTGATGAGATCAAACCTGAATATGTAAAGGGACTCAAGTTTCACTTTGTAGATACGATGAAAGAAGTCATCAATATTGCTTTATTAAAACAAAAGGTGAAATAAGAATCTTATTGGATTTCATATTTCATGATCGTATATCTGGTTTTCTGAGCATCTCTGCATAAACTTTCCAATAAATCAAAACGATATAAATCGCCTTTTTTAAAATTTAAATCAGGCGATTTTTTGTTCCCCGGTGAAACTAATTTCTCGGGGAGTAGTATGGTCAAGTCCGCATCGCTACTAACTTTATTAATTATTCCGGAACCCATACCCACAACCTTTTGAACTTTTATGCTAATCGCATATTCATAGTTCATATTACATTGCTCTGTGGATTTCTCAATGGCCATAAATTCACCAATCAACACTATTGTACTTGGGTCAATTTTAGTATAAATGTCTTTTGCGGAAAATTTTGGTTTTTCAATTTTCACATTTTTTTGTGTTAGTGTATCTTTAGTTTCTTCTTGCGCATAGGTCGTCGATTTACATGACACGGTTAGTAGTATCACGACCAAACAAAGAAATACAGAAGTTTTTTTCATTGAAAACATAACTACAAGATAAAAAAAGGAGCTGATTCTTCAACTCCTTTTCTGTTATTCTTTTATTGTTATTGTTTAATCAACTTTCCGCTATATCGAATTGAGCCCCCTTGTATGACGGCAATATACATACCAGAAGGTACTCTTGATGCATCCCAGCTAAATTCGCCCCTGATTGCACTTAGATCATTGTTTTTATAAACAATTCGTCCTGCCAGATCATGAATTCGTATTGAAACTTTTGCGTTACCAAACGAGGAAAGATTAAAATTAAATCGTTCTGCCGAAGGATTCGGCCAGGCAACCGGTTGCATTCGTGCATCCAGACTTACAAGATTCGTTTCGGTCAAATTCGATCCAGTTGACGCTTCATCAACAGCAACTCCAAACAGTTGGAAAATCTGATCAGCGGGTACTCTATTGAAAGCAACTGAAGTCGGCGTCCAATCGGTCGCTCCGGCGCCAAACAAGTTCGCATCATCCTTTAGGTGGCTTTCAGAGCCGTTCACCGTAGCTTGTGTTCTCCAAAACCATTGGTTACCACCTGAAAAAGCAAAGCTGCTATAGACTACCAACCAATAATTACCACTTGATAACTCTACCGGGGCCGGTAATGGAATATTTAAATTTGTATCATTTGTGGCTGATGCAGGTGTCACCAAACCACTATTGTATACCTCAGCTCCGGGCACACCACCATCATCTTCATAAATTACAACAGTTGCATTATCTAAGATTGGACTTCCATTCGCCGCACCAAATGCCAAGACTCTATTAATAGTCCACATATTTCCTGCCGGTACCACAAAATCATCGGCCGATTGTACCAGGCCTCCAAAATCTAAAAAGTTTTGCGATGGTGCAGAGCTGACCGGGGCATCTATTTGTTCATAAATTGGAGTTTCCACAACAGTGACCGTAAATCCTTCTGCCACAGTTTCCCCATCTTTGGTTGCTATTAAACCGATCGTGGCATTACCTGACTGACCAGTTGCGTAACTTAAAGTCAAGGTATTCCCACTAATCGAGGCCGTGACTAAGCCAGGGTTTGAATTCGTTAAAGCAATATCAATAGCACCTGAATTTGAACTTACAAATAATCCTGTAATATCTATATCTGTATCGTCACTATTCAATTCAACTACAAAATCGTCGAGTAAATAGGCAACACTTAAAGTATTTTCCGGGATTTCGAAAGAAGGGCTGAGCGGAAATTTAGCACTAATCAGACCATTTCCATGCGCCGCAAGTGCTACAAAGCCATCTTTTCGGGTTTTGACCTGTTCTATAACGGCATTTCCAATTCTTGGATCTTTAGCCCATTGTGTGTTATTGCCGTCTAATTCATTTGCAAAATAAAGCCCTGTACTGGTCGCCGCATAGTAGCTCTTTCCATTCCCTCTAAAGGCCGTAGCTCGAACCGATGGGCCATTACCTGAGCCATCTGCATTCTCTTCCAATGTACCACTAATATTGGTCCATGTATTTCCGCCATCCTCAGTAAAATAAACACTGGGAATACCATAATTCGAAAAGCTTACCATGACCCTATCACTATTTGAGGGATCTACATTGATATCACTGGCATATCCGGGAGGTAACCCCTTTCCACTAGAAATATTCGTAACAACTTGATTGTCAAGATTTGCATTATCCATTCTAAAAATCAAACCAGTGGCCGTTCCATAATATAACCGATTGGCCACAGGATATTTTGAAACTCCTAACGAAGTAATCACACTATTGTCTGGCGTAGCCGTTTGATCCAAAGCTACCCAATTAGTAGTTGCAAAGGCGAATGTGTTCTTTGGTATTTCATCCAAATTGCTATTTCTCAACATTCTATTACCATCAGGCAAATACATAATATTGTCATTATTGACATCCAGTACAAACGGATTAATAAAGCTCGGATTAGCAAGAATTGCCGGTCTTATTCTGGCGAAAGAAATAAAGTTTCCGGCATCATCAAAATCCAACCTATAGATATTCCCGAATTGAGAGGAAACGTATCTCGTATTACCACCATCAGCTATGGCGTTGAATGAACCATCGCCTCCGAAGTCTTCCGTCCATGCTGTTACTGGATTTGTGGAATTAGTATACCAGGTTCCGTTATCTTGAAAGCCGGCCACCAGGTCATCGCTATTGGCCTCTGGGTCAAAAGCAACGGCATAAGGCTGTGTTGTTAAGTAGCCGTTATTCAGCGATATCCAATCAACAGGTTCAAATTGACTCAATGATGTGGTAATATCTTCGGTAAGGTGAACGCCGCCATCGGTTGCAGACAATACTTTATTTGGATTAGATGGATAAAAAATCAAATTATGTTGATCGGGATGTTGATCGGGATAAATACTGATATTGTTTATTGGTGAATATCCTCCTATCCAACTTTCCTGTCCCGCAGGTGTTGTAAATCCTGTAGTAGACCTGTAAAGATTCGTACCTCCAAGTACAATGAAGTTCGGATCGTCAGGTTTTACTTTAATCATCATATTATATCTTCCCTGTAGGTTCAGGCTTCCTACGTTCCCACCGATACCATTTGGTAGATTAATGCTTAAGTCCGTCCATTGTGATCCTGGAGCTGCTGCAGCATCATATCTCAATAAATACGGAAATCCGATAAGATTTTCGGCAAAGAAATAAATAATATTATCATCTGATGGGTCATAGGTCATCACTGTCCTTCCGTTGAAAATAAAAGGAGAAGTATCAGAAAGTCGGGTCCAATTATCACCATCATCGCTCACAAATAATCCATAGTTCTCCGTTCCAAAAAACTCAATGGCGGCATAGATCTTACCACTTGGAGTAACAATCACTTCACACCAGTTATCAAAGCCTCCAACAAGAACTTCTTCAAAGGATCTTCCTTTATCTTTAGATCGATGAACACCGTTGAAAGTACCAACATAAATATGGCCATTTAAAGGATTGATATCGATGGTATTGATAATATCAAAGGGTGAAATTGAAGTTACTGAGTTATCACTGGTCGATGACAAGAGCCTCCAGCTATCACCTCCATTTGAAGATTTATAAATACCAGATCCTGTGAAGAAGGCTCCTCCACCAGATGCAGAGTTACCAAAGCGCTCTCCAGAACCGTAATACCACACATGACTTTTACCGGGTCTTGGGTCTTGCACAATACATGTAATACTCGGAGATTGTCTCGAGCTTGTTGTTTTCGTCCAGGTTTGGCCAGCATCAGTAGACTTCCATAAACCTCCCGAGACACCTCCTGCTAGAATAATATTCTCATTATTACGGTCAATAGCTAAAGCCCTGGTTCTGCCACCTACATTATAAGGTCCGCGATTTCTCCAAGTACTTTTTCCTGTAGACTTCATGACCGGACTCGATTTTGAGAATGCTAACTCGAGTTCCCGTATGTTCTTAGGAATTTCATTTGTGAACGGATTTCTAAGTCTTTCAAAATCAAATTTGAGTCTGTCTAGAGCTCTGTCACCAACAGGCCTCGGTCTGGTTTCATTACCAGCCTCTGCACTATTATCATAAATTTTCGAGTGTTTGTAGAGCTCATGCCCTTTAGAAGCAGTTTGATCGTGAGATCTCTTTAACTGCTGTGCGTTAACAAAAAAAGGTAAACTAAATAGAAGTACTAAGGTCAAAACTAGTCTCGACCTTACAAAAGGTAAGTTTTTTTTCATTGCAAATGGATTGAATTAGTCAAATTTTTAAAGGTGATTAAAGATAGTAAATTATTCAGAATTAATGTGTGAAGGCCTTTGTTTATAAGGATTCTCACTTAAATCATTTAAAGTCAAAAAGATAGAAACCAGGTCACACCTGAATATTTCAGAGAACCAGGGTTTCATTCTGTGGTAATTAAGGCAGAAGAAATCAATTTAGCTTTGTTAAAACGACAATTGAAACAAGCTATATACCGAATTCTTTAAATTTCTAATTATCTGTTAGATATTCGACGACTGGTTTTTCTTTTTATAATCATTTCATAAATTTGCAAAACCAAAAATTGGAATGAATATGGATAGTTTTTTAGCATTTTTCGAACAAATGCCTTCTTGGCAAAAACTTGTTTGGGTTTTTATTTGCTTAAGTATCAGTTGGGGATTTGAAGGTCTTGCTCCACTTGTCAATTTCAAGTATAAAAAATGGTCACACGCCGGCGTAAATCTAATTTTCTTTGCCTGCAGCTTACTCATAAATTTACTTTTCGGAATCGCTACCGTAGGTATTTTTAGTTTTTTAGTAACAAATGAGCTGGGCCTCCTGTATTTAATTGACTTTCCCATATGGGTTGAATTGCTCATTGCTATTTTAATCTTAGACTTCTCTGCGCAATACCTGGTACATTATTTATTACACAAGGTAAAATGGATGTGGAAATTCCACATGATCCACCATAGTGATACCAAAGTTGACGCTACAACCGGTACGCGCCATCATCCTGGAGACTACCTTCTGCGGGAAGTATTTGCATTATTTGCTGTAGTACTATTGGGTATGCCCTTCGCTTTTTATATGGTGTATAGGGTGGCCTCCATATTTTTTGCATATTTCTCGCATGCCAATATCAATGTACCAAAGTGGATCGATAAGCCCATCAGCTATATTTTTGTTACGCCCAACATGCATAAGTTCCATCATCATTTCGAAAGACCATGGACAGATACCAATTTTGGCAATATGTTTTCCATCTGGGACCGACTCTTCGGAACTTTCGTATACGACGATCCGAAAAAAATACGCTACGGGTTAGACGTACTTGATGATAAATTAGATGAAGATGTTGTGTATCAGTTTAAAGTACCATTTGATAATTCTATTAAAACCGACTATTAGATCTTTTTCTTCTTTTCCTCTAATTTCTCTTTTCGACGGTCGGGGAAAGACAAGCCAGTACTGTTATAGGTAGTTCCATAGGTCAGTGCCGCAACATACACTTGCTGTATGGCATCTACAACCTGTTCTTTACTTAATTCCTGTAAAGGATGAATGAATACAGACCACAAGAGATCATTAGAAATCGCATATTTTACATCGAGTGCAGTGTGGAAATTAGCTTCCATGACTTTTAACATATCAGTATAGGCCAGTTTTTTCTGTTCAATAATGGGAGACATAATACGCATCCTGTTATTGTTCTCATCTGTTACACATAATAATAAACGGTCCTTGATTACGAACTGCCAGTTGCCTGCCGTTCCGCGCAAGCTGTCAGCCAATACATAAATGATCTTACCCAATTCTTCGTTGTTCATCGATTGGGAAGAAGCTTTGTTAAAATTCAATGAAATAAGAATGATAATAGTTATGTAGAGTAACTTTTTCATGGTAATCTGTTTCTTTTTTTGACTCGATTGCTTGTACTTCCTTACCAAATTACATCTTTTATTTTACAAATTGGTTTTCTTTTTTACTCTCATATAAATTATTACTTTTGACAAATCAATTAGAACAATGCAATTTAAGCACCCAGAGATTCTTTACGCTTTATTTTTGCTACTTATCCCGGTCATTGTTCATTTATTCCAATTACGCCGTTTTGAGAAGGTGCCATTTACTAATGTAAAATTCTTGAAACAGGTAGAAATTCAAACCCGTAAAAGTTCAAAGCTTAAGAAATTTTTGATCCTATGCACGCGCTTATTGGCCTTAACGGGATTAGTAGTCGCCTTCGCACAACCTTTTCTTAGTTCTATAAAAAAGGATGATGTACGTAACACCTACATCTACTTAGATAATTCTATGAGCATGCAAGCCAAAGGTGATCAAGGTGAATTATTAAAGCGAGCTGTACAGGATATTGTCAAAACTTTTGGAAGCGCAAAAAATGTCAATTTAATTACCAATGATAGATTTTATAAGAACCTATCTGGGCAGGATTTAAAACGAGAGCTGCTTGAAATAGATTATCATCCGATAAACGGGGATATTTCGAACATACTTTTTAAAATCAATAACGATCTTGAGACCAAGATAAAAAATTCAAATGAAATAATTTTATTATCTGATTTTCAGAATTTTAACGAATTTAAATTAGATAGCTTAAACACTTATTCATTGGTTCAGCTGGCTCCAGTGCGAGACTCAAATATTAGCATCGACAGTGTCTACATTTCTGACCAAAATAGTGAGAATATTACCTTAAATGCCGTGTTAAAAAGTTACAATATTTCTTCAGAAAATATAGCCGTTTCTTTATATTCAGGCGATATTTTACAAGGAAAATCAAATATATCATTAGCCGAGAACGATTCCAAAACCACCAAATTCGTTGTAAGAAATACCGATGATTTTAATGGTAGGCTATCGTTGAATGACAATGGTCTCCTATTTGATAATGAGTTCTATTTTTCCGTTAACAAACAAGACAATATTAATGTACTGGCAATTGGTACCGCTAATGACTTCCTGAGTAAAATTTATACAAATGATGAATTTAGTTTTTCAAGTACCAATCTAAACCAACTAGACTATAGTCAGCTCAATGAGCAAAATTTGATTATTCTAAATGAACTTGAAAGTATTAATAATTCATTAATTAGTAGTCTGTCAGATTTCTTGCGAAATGGAGGGAGTCTGGTCATTATTCCACACAAAAATAGCGATGTTAACTCTTACAATACTCTTTATAATAACCTCCAGTTAGGAAGTTTTGGCACGAAAATCGAAAATAAGTTAGCCGTTACAGATATTAATTTCTCTCATCCTGTATTAAAGAATGTATTTGAAAAGCAAATTAAAAATTTTCAATACCCTACTGTCAATTCTTACTTCAGAAGTAATTCGATAAGGAGTTCATCGGTATTAAGCTTTGATAATGAAAGCCCTTTTATTCGCCAAGTAAGATTCGAGAATGGCGAGGTGTATTTATTGACGGCCGCCATTAGCAAAGAGAATTCCAATTTCAAGAATTCGCCCCTTATTGTACCTGTTTTTTACAATTTTGGAAAACTCAGTTATAAGCATTCTGAGCTAAGCTATACCATAGGTCAACGCAATGAAATTGAGGTAAAAGCACGGTTGCAGAAGGACGACATCTTGCAAATCTCAAATGACGAAACCAATTTTATTCCACTGCAGCAAATAGGGAATGCTTCCGTAAAGATCAATACGAATGATCAACCTTTGAAAAGTGGTTTCTACGAGTTAAAAGATAAAGAAAGATTAGTGAAAAACCTGGCGTTTAATTATGACAGAAACGAAAGTGACCTTCGCTACACAGACGTCAAGTCATTTGCTGAAAATAATACAAACATACGCTATTACAACAGTGTTCAAACTGCTTTAAATAACATTAATAACGAGTACAAAACCCGAAGTCTCTGGCAGATATTTCTGTTGATGGCAATTTTATTTTTACTTGTGGAAATAGGATTACTTAAATTTTTAAAACCATGAATATCCTTATAAAATCGGCGACCATTATTGATGAAGATAGCGCGTACCATCAACAGCAAAAAGATATTTTGATAGAAAACGGTGTCATTACCAAAATAGCCAATAGAATTACAAATGCCAAAAATTACAGAGAGCTGGTACTGGAGCACCTTCATGTCTCTTGTGGTTGGTTTGATACGAGTGTATCTTTTGGAGAACCGGGCTATGAAGAACGCGAAACGCTAAAAAACGGACTAAAAACTGCCGCGAAAAGCGGATTTACCGCGGTAGCCGTGAATTCAAATACAAATCCGGTCATTGATACAAAATCTGCAGTCGAATTTCTAGTAGGTGCTTCCAAAAGCAGTATGGTTGACTTGCTTCCTATTGCGAGTTTAACTAAAAAATCAGAAGGACAAGACCTTGCCGAGATCTATGATATGCAGCAATCAGGTGCCGTTGCTTTTGGCGATTATAATAAAGCAATCAGCAACGCCAATTTATTAAAAATAGCGCTCCTATATGCACAGAACTTTGGTGGATTGGTGTTAAGTTTTCCGCAAAACGATCAGATTACCAATAATGGATCTGCAAATGAAGGCCATAACAGTACACGGCTTGGACTAAAAGGAAATCCCACGCTGGCCGAAGAACTGCAAATAGCACGTGACCTCTCTTTATTGGAATATACAGGCGGAAAACTTCATATTCCCACCATTTCCACTGTAAATTCTGTAAAACTCATTAAAGAGGCTAAGCGAAAAGGCCTGGACGTTAGCTGTAGCGTGAGTGCCCATCATTTAACTTTAACCGATGATGAATTGAATGATTTCGATACACGCTTCAAAGTCACCCCGCCATTGCGAACCGAAAAAGATATCAAAGCGCTCATAAAAGGTATTAAAGATGGTACGATAGATATGGTTACTTCTGATCATAATCCTATAGACATCGAAAATAAGAAACTAGAGTTCGAAAATGCCTTGGATGGCACCATTGGGCTGGAAAGCCTTTTTGGAGTCATAAATCCGATACTAGACATTAACGATACGGTAAATTGCCTCAGCAAACATCCGCGAAAGCGATTTGGATTAGTACCACTGTCTATTAAGAAAGGTGAGAAAGCTAATCTTACACTATTTAATCCGCACGGGGAGTATCTATTTACCGAAATGCATATTCGCTCATTTTCAAAGAATTCGGCTTTTTTGAATAAAAAATTAAAAGGTAAGGTATATGGCAGCATCGCATATAATAAGCTGGAGCTTAATTAAAATTCTTATCTTTAATACCATAACCAAAACTTGAAAACATGGAAAATTTAACTGTAAATGAAGGAAAAACGGCAGCGATAATAGCCTATTTATGGATTCCCGGATTAATTATTGCTTTTATAATGAACAGCAGTAAAAAAAATACGTTTACTTCTTTTCATATTAGACAAATGTTAGGACTGATACTGATCAACATAATAGGTATTATTATCGGGGTATATATCAGTTCTTCTGTTGCCTGGGTCATCGATATTTTTGCATTCGTTCTCTGGATATTGGGATTACTAGCTGCTATTCAGGGTGAAGAAAAGACAGTTCCATTACTTGGGGATCAATTTCAAGACTGGTTTAAAAGTGTAGGATAAACCATTTTTATCTATTATTTTTGAATCGCACTTCGGTGCGATTTTTATTTATACATGAAACAACTGTCATTAGAGTATTTAGTACGACAACCAAAAACGGCCATAGAAAATCCACCCCTGTTAATACTGCTTCATGGCTATGGGAGCAATGAACATGATTTATTTTCTTTTGCTGACGAATTACCCGATGAATTATTAATAGTTAGCGCTCGCGCACCGCTTACACTAATGCCCGGTAGTTATGCTTGGTATGCCATACACTTTGATAATACCGATGGCAAATTCTCTGATATCCCACAGGCCAAACATGCGAGAGAAACCATTGCTGCTTTTATTAATGAAGTAAAGGCGGAATTTCAAGTTGACAGTAGCAATACCTTTTTAGTAGGCTTTAGTCAGGGTACCATTCTAAGTTATGCCGTCGCTCTGAATTATCCCGAAAAAGTACAACATGTTGTTGCCTTGAGTGGATATATCAATAATGAATTACTACCGGAATCTTTGAGTGCAGAGCAATATAAAGATTTAGATTTTTTTATTTCTCATGGTTCGGTAGACCAGGTCTTACCTGTGGATTGGGGGCGCAAAGCGAAACCATTCTTAGATAGTTTAGGCATTGACAGCGTATACTATGAATATCCTGTGGGACATGGAGTAGCCCCTCAAAATTTTTATGAACTTAAAGCGTGGATAGAAAAGCGATTATAATTTAAATTACGTCTTTTGATTATATAATCCATTATATTGAATAAACATTATGAATAAACTTTTTATCTCTCTACTATTTTTCTTTGCATCTACTATTGCATTTGCACAGCCTTCAGATTTAGGGAATTGGATAATTTATCTTGGAAATAAGAAAATAGACAGCAAATGGAATTGGCATCATGAAGTTCAATATAGAAACTATAATGCTATTGGTGATTTAGAACAGTTATTGTTGAGAACGGGTATAGGATATAACTTAACTGATAACAACAATAACATATTACTCGGTTATGGGTATATAAATAGTCAAAATTACGTACCAAATACTGATACAAAAGTAGGGGTAAATGAACATAGAATTTATCAACAGTTTATAACCAAACAATCGATCGGAAGAGTTAAACTACAGCATCGTTATCGATTTGAACAAAGATGGGTTGAGGATCAAGAATTTAAATTGCGCTTTCGATACTTCTTGGCTTTCAATATACCACTTAATAAATCTGATATGATAGATAAAACAGTATATCTATCCTCATATAACGAGCTCTTTTTGAACCATAAGAATAATGTTTTCGATAGAAATAGGCTTTATGGTGGTTTAGGCTATAAACTGAATAATCTTGTGAGATTTGAGCTGGGATATATGAATCAATTTTTTAACAATGGAAACCGAGATCAAATTAACATCATAACATTCCTAAGTTTTTAGGCCTTTTAACCCTTATCTCCAGTAGGCTCTTCAGAAAAACCTTAACGAACTCGAAATCAAAGTAAGTACCAATATCTGTTGTTGAATTTGTTAGTTAAAATTTAGCGCACTACTTGAATTTCTACTGACTTTCTTAAGCTACGCTATACTGACCGCTGTAGCTCATTAACAAGAGAACGATATCTTAGAAATAAAGGCTACTTAAAATGTGCCTACCACTCCCAGTCGGTTCGCACCAACATTCAAGCGCCAGGTAACTTTCTTTTTCTTCTTTAAATCGTATTTGTTAGTATCCTTTAAATAATTATCAATGCTATCAACTATTACGACACTAAGGGCCATGCCAAGGGCAACATCGGTTAGCCAATGTGATCCGACCCATAAGCGGGAAGCAGGCGCAATTGAACCTACCAGATAGATCGGTGCCTTTACCCACCAGCTGTCAAACTGCCTTGCGATTGCATGCGCGGTGGTAAAGGATAAGATGGCATGTCCTGAAGGAAACGAATGATAAGCACCCTCACTGCTAAAAGGTTTGAAAGAACCACGACCCTCAAAGGTAAGCGGGCGCGCACGGCCAAAGGCGTTTTTCGACAAAGTTTGTATAAATCCTGCTGCCGTGGCTGAGGCTATTAACAGCACACCTGTATGACGAAGTTTTTCATTTCTGGTTAGTAAGCCCACTCCATAAATACCACCATAGAGCATATACGTATTTTGTGGTGCTCCGAAGTACCAACCAAAATCTTGAACAAGCTCTGGGATATCTTCTTCCTGCTTGATGAAGTATTCAGAGCTTTCTTCATCAAACGTATATAATATGTAGGTACCCAGAGCAACGCCACCCAGCGTCAGGAAATCCTTCCCCTTCCAGTATAAAGGCCTGGTGTAAGCATGTTTCAATCCGCCAAAAGCAGTTTTACCATCATACTTCATCAGTTGCCAGATGCTCTCAGGTTCCAGGGTATCTTTTTTAATTTGTGTGTGTCCCGCACAAGCGAAAAAAAACAAAGCGATAACTATCAGTATTCTAACTAATTGATTCATATAAAATCTAAAAACGACTTAAACATTAATTTTTAATCCGTCATACGCCAAACGGATCGATTCGGGGAGTTCTTTTTCTACTGCAGCATGAAAACCTAAGCGATGGCTGATATGCGTGAGATAGGCTTTTTTAGGTTGTATTTCTTCAATAAATGCCAATGCTTCCTGTAAATTTAAATGTGTTGGATGTGACTCTATCCGCAAAGCACTTAATACAAGTACATCTAAATCATTGATTTTCTCCTTTTCCGCTTCAGAAATTGATTTAAAATCGGTTAAATAAGCAAAATCATCTATTCTGTAACCAAAAATAGGTATTCGGCCATGCATATATTCCACTGGTGTTATGGTTTTGTCACCCAACACAAATGGTTTATTGTAGATAATATTTATATCTGCGCTTGGTGCTCCCGGGTAGCGATTCACCTTCGTGAAAATATAAAAGAAGCGTTGCTGTATATTGTCTGTCATACGTTCAGGTATGTACAGCGGTACATCGCCCATCTTATGCGTAAAGGGACGAATATCATCTAGTCCGGCCGTATGATCGGCATGCTCATGGGTAAATATGATACCATTGATAGTATCGACTTTTTCGCGTAGTAATTGTTGTCTGAAGTCGGGGCCGCAATCAACAATATAGCGGTAATCACTCCATTCAAGCATAATAGAACTACGCAACCTTTTATCTTTCGGGTCATCAGATAAACAAACCGGGTGGTCATTTCCAATAATTGGGATTCCCTGAGAGGTACCGGTACCCAAAAATGTGACTTTCATACCTTCGTATTAAAACAGCAAATTTAAGAATATAATATCTTAAGAAGAGCTTAAAATTTATCAAACCTATTAGTGGCTAAAAATGATATTAATCAAGTTGTTTCCTATTTAATTATCTAAATTTATCCAGTTTAAAATAATTAAAGATGACGATAGGCATTTTAAAAGAAACCCAAAAAGGTGAACGGCGGGTTGCAATAACGCCGAGTATAGTTAAACAGCTTATTGCAAAAGGGTTTAAAGTCGTTGTAGAAGAAGATGCAGGAGCGAATTCAAAATATAAAAATGCTAATTACACTAAGGCAGGGGCCAGTATTCAAAATAAACCCGAAATTTTTAAGAATGCCGATGTGCTGATTAAAATAAATCCTTTTAACGAGGACGAATTAAAGAAATTGAGAAAAGGACAAATAATATTTGCGCAACTTTTTCATAAATCACATCCTGAAGCTATAAACTTAATTGCGAAGCAAGGTGCAACAGCATTCTCTTTGGATGCAATGCCAAGAATTTCGAGAGCACAAGATATGGATGTTTTAAGCTCACAAAACAATTTAGCCGGCTATAAAGCAGTAATTTTAGGAGCTTATGAAATGACCAAAATATTTCCACTAATGATGACTGCAGCCGGTACTATTACTCCATCTCGAGTACTCATCTATGGTGTAGGTGTTGCTGGTTTACAGGCCATTGCCACTGCAAAGCGATTAGGAGCGATTGTAGAAGCTACAGACATACGATCAGAAACTAAAGAGCAAACAGAATCACTAGGAGCCAAATTCATAACAGTGGATAATGACGGTGAAGAATCAGAAGGAGGCTATGCCAAAGTAGCCTCTAAAGAGTATGTCCTCAGACAAAAGGAAGCCGTTGATAAATCATTATTTAATGCCGACCTTGTTATCACCACCGCTATGGTTCCCGGTAGAAGATCACCGGTGTTGATTACAGAAGAACAGGTAAAGCAAATGAAAAATGGGGCAGTCATCATAGATTTAGCCGCTGCTCAGGGTGGCAACTGCGAATTGAGTAAACTGAATAAAACGATCAGAAAATATGGTGTGAAAATTATTGGAACCACCATAGCTCCCGAAAGTGTATCGACCAATGCAAGTGATTTGTTTGCTAAAAATATGTTTAATTTTTTATTGCATTTGACAGAAAACAATGAATTTAAATGGCAATTGGAAGAACAAATTACAGATGAAACATTAATTGTGTTTAACGGAAAAATACGACAAAACGGAAAAACTGAATAACAATGACTGAATTTCTACAATTTATCAGAGATAATCTAGAATTAATATACATTCTAATTTTAGCAATCTTTATCGGAATAGAAGTAATCAAACATATACCCGCAGTGTTACATACACCGCTTATGTCAGGAGCTAATGCATTGAGCGGTGTTGTTATTGTAGGCGCCATACTGGTTATGTTACATGCAGACACCAACAATTATATCGCATTGTCACTAGGATTTATTGCCGTTGTTTTAGGGATCATAAATGTGGTAGGTGGCTTTGCCGTAACAAACCGCATGTTACAAATGTTCAAAAAGAAGAAAAAATGAATACCACATTGAGTCTATTGTACCTGGCAGCCACGATAACTTTTGTTATTGGATTAAAATTACTTGGACATCCCGAAACGGCTAAAAGAGGCAATTTAATTGCTGCATCAGGTATGGGGTTGGCCATCATAGGCACATTATTCCTACACGACCTGGAAGTACCAGATTTCATTTATATACTTATCGGAGCAGCTATTTTACTAGGTTCAATTATCGGTTGGTTGATTGCTGTAAAGATAGAAATGACCAAAATGCCTGAGCTCGTATCTATTTTTAACGGGTTTGGTGGTGCGAGCGCTGCGCTGATCGGAATTGTTGAATTTGGCAGTAATTCAAGAAGCACAGCGCAAATGATAACTATAATAGCTGCCATTATTATTGGTAGTATTACGTTCTCGGGCAGTATGATAGCATGGGCGAAATTAAATGGAACACTATGGAAAGACATCAGACTGCCTAAATATAATCTCATTAATAATATGTTCTTTTTGGGCCTCTTATTATTTGGTGCTTATATCATATGGAGCAATATGGAAAGCGACCTCATTGTTTATTTATTATTATTGTGTGCACTCATATATGGTGTATTATTTGTTATACCAATTGGTGGTGCAGATATGCCGGTTGTCATCTCTTTACTAAACTCTTTAACCGGTATTGCAGCTGCAATTACTGGAATACTTTATGGAAATATGGTCATGCTTGTTGGAGGTATCTTAGTGGGGTCTGCTGGGTTAATTTTGACTTTTGCTATGTGCGTTGCCATGAATAGATCGCTTGCCAATGTGATATTTGGTGCTTTTGGCGGAGATGACAATGCTTCGGTAAAAAATGATAAAACGGCCGGAAGTATCAAGAAGACGAATGCAAGTGATGTGGCCGTTTTAATGAACTATTCTCAAAATG
>JASJDL010000033.1 GCA_030065775.1 Flavobacteriaceae bacterium
ACTTTTTCTAAACAATGAAAGTGATCAGGATAATACCTATGGTTTTAGATTTTTTGGAGATATTAAAATCATAGATGGCCTAAACCTTCGGGTAAATTATGGTAGAGACATCAATGAGCTTTTTGAAAATGAATATGAAAATGCGATCATCGGTGATGCACAACCTGATGGAAGATTAAGTCAAGACCGCGCAAGACGAGAAACCGAAAACTTTAACCAGATTCTTACCTATGTGAAAAGTTTTGGAAATCACAACATAGATATTACTGCAGGTCATGAGAGTTATGAAAGAGTTTTTTCGAACCTCGAAGGTTTAGCTACAATTCAGGCCGCGAATGGTATATTTGAATTTGCTAACTTTTCTAATATTGTTGATCTTGATGGGGCTTTGTTTGACAGATCTCTCGAAGGTTACTTTCTTAGAGCCAATTATAACTACAATAATAAATATTACCTAAGTGCTTCTGTAAGAAGAGATGGTTCATCTGTTTTTGATCAAGATAAAAGATGGGGTACTTTTTATTCTGTTGGAGCTTCGTGGCGCTTAGATCAAGAGGCATTTATGGAGAATGTTTCATTTATTGATCGCTTAAAGATTAGAGCCTCTTACGGTGAAGTAGGAAATGACAATTTGCTTGATGATTATTTATCACAGGCGAGATTTACCATCACCTCAAATGCTGCTGCTCCTGCAATCCTCTTTACTGATATAGGTAATGGTGATTTGCAATGGGAGACTATTGAAAATTTTGATATTGCGATAGAATTCGGATTATTCAATAACTTCTTAGATGGTTCGATAGAGTATTACAAAAGAAATTCAAGTGACCTTCTTTATAATTTACCAATTGCACCAAGTAATGGATTAAATGAAGTACCCGTGAATCTGGGTGATATGTTTAATTCGGGTTGGGAATTTGCGCTTACCGGACATTTATTTAATAAGAATGATTTTCAATGGGATTTGACCTTACAGGCGTCAACATTTAAGAATGAAATTACGAGTTTACCAGATCCTTTTATAAACGGGAGCAAGCGTTGGGATGTTGGTCGATCAAGATTTGATTTCTTCTTGTTAAGAACGGCAGGTGTTGACCCTGATACTGGAGATCAATTATTTTTTGTTTATGAACAGGATGAAAATGGAAATAGTGTTCCTGTTTTAGATGGTAATGGAAATATAGAAACGACCAATGACTGGCAAGATACAGAAAGAGCCTATACCGGTGATTCCTCAATTCCTGATTTGTTAGGGTCTGTATCCAGCAACATGAGTTATAAAGGATTCACTTTAGATTTCTTAATTACTTATGGTATCGGAGGCAGTGTTCTTGATAATGCGTATTCAGGGATGATGCATAGTGGTACTTATGGATCCTCTCTACATCCAGACATCTTGAACGCCTGGAGACAACCAGGTGATATCACAGATGTGCCTAGACTGGAAAACGGAAACCCTGATTTAGTGAGAACACAATCTGAAAGATTTTTAACGGATGCATCTTTCTGGTCACTTAAGAACGTGAGCCTTGGATATAACTTTAAAAAAGAATTTATCGAACGTTTTGGTCTTAATGACTTAAGACTATCTGTAACGGGTGAGAACTTGTACTTAAATAGTGAACGAACGGGATTAGATCCACAATATAATTTAGCCGGAACACCCCCAGGTGATGATTTTACGCCACCTAGAATTGTTTCCTTAGGCCTTAATGTTTCATTTTAAAAACATGCATACAATGTCAAATAAATTAAAATATCTGTTATTGGTTTTTCTAATGATTCCAATAATATCATGTAACGAAGAATTTCTAGAACGAACACCAACAGACGCTATCTCTGCGGCTGACGCCTTGGCAAATGAAGATAATATGCAACTTGTATTGAATGGTGTGCACCGCGGTTTGTACTCACAATCTCAAACCGTTTTTCCCGGTGGTAGTACCGCCAGGGCTAATAATCACTATTGGGTACCTTTAGGAGATAATCTTGTAGGAACTTTAATACATTCGGCAAACGCGAATAATTTATCGTGGCGTTCGGCAATGCAGTGGAACGAGCATACAGATCCAACAACGCTAACGACGCGGTTGATGTGGTATCATCGCTATAATATTATCTTGCATGCGAACTTACTTATTAATGGGATCGAGAGTGGAAGCTTAACGGAAACTCCGAGACTCAGAAATATCGCAGGCCAGGCCTATACCTATAGAGCCTATGCCTATCTTGCCCTTGTTCAGCATTATGCAAGAGGATATTTAATTGGTAACCCATCATCAGATCCAGGGGTACCCTTATTATTTTCTTCTGAGTCACCCTTCACTAGTGAACCCAGGTCAACAGTTCAGGAGATCTATGACCAGGTTGAGTCAGATTTAAACGCCGCAATTGCCTGGTTCGAAAATAGCGAAGCCCCCGGCGTTGGTGGCGCAGCGGCTAAAGCCCAGTTGAATGTGAGTGCCGCTCACGGGCTTAAAGCGCGATGGGCATTATCTAAAGGTGATTGGCAAACGGCTGTTAACGAAGCTATAGCTGCAAGAGAAGGATATCCTTTGCTGAATGAATCAGATTGGAAATCTGGATTCAACACAAATACGCTTTCAGAAGTTATTTGGGGAAGTAATGTGATCGCAGCGGAAACTACTTTCTTTAGATCTTATTTTTATCTGGCGAGCAATACCTTTAATGGAAGTCAGATAAGAAATAATCCTAAATTCGCCGATCGTAGGTTGGTTGATGCAATTCCTGATACAGACTATAGGAAAGATGTATTTTTACCGGATGCACCAAATTCAAATACTTCAGCAGCAAACGGTGAAGGTGGATGGGCCAATAATACTAATCCACTATATACAACCGAAGAAGAATTTGATGCTGCAATAGCGGCCATTAAGAGCGAGTACGGTTTGGTCTCTGGCCACAATACTCATCCTTATATGCATTTTAAATTGAAGCAAGCTAATCCGGGGACCATCGACCCTGATGATGTCATCTATATGCGTTCTTCAGAAATGTATTTGATCGAAGCTGAATCCAAATTAATGATGAATGATTTAGACGGTGCCAAAGAAGCGCTTCGTCCGTTAGCCGAAGCAAGGGACAGTGCATGGGACAGTGATGCCTTTGCTACTCAGCAAAGCTTCATGGATCATCTTAAGTTTCAATGGCGATTGGAAATGTGGGGTGAAGGATTTGGATACACGAACCACATTAGATGGGATGAAGGTGTCGATCATGCTGCAGATGGTGGGTCTGGTGCCTCTGAAGTGCTGTACCAGCAGTCTTATCAGATTGAAAGACCTTCTGTGAATCCTGAGTGGGTTTTTAAAATTCCACAAGCAGAAATTGATGCAAACCCTAACATATCGCCCTCAGATCAAAATCCGTAATGGTTGAATTGATAACGACGGCATAAAATGCTATAAAGAGAAATTATTTGAATTAGTAAGTAAACAGCATTCATTAAAATTAATGAATGCTGTTTATAATTTTAGGGATGCTTGTTCCAAATTGGCGAAGATCACCTATGAAAATGCATCAATTATAAAGGAAAATTAATTTAATCATTGATTGGAATAGGCTTTACCACCGCTCGTGCAAAATCAAAAACAGAAGCAGGAGTAAATCGATTGTTCGTATCATTGGCAGTATTGCCTCGAATATCAAAATTTACGGTAACATTACCTTTAACCACCTCAATGATAATTGATTTTAAACGGCCGTATTCTACCCTTCGAATAGCGAAGGCGTCATCTCCCAGATCAGGAATAAGCAGATAACCCGCGACGCCCCTTGAATTATGCTTCTCATGATCGTATTCTTCTTTAGCCATAGCAGTATAATAATGATTGTAAATTCTTATCGAAATACGTTCATCGTAAGGATACCTTTCAGTGGCCTCAATATTGTAGATACCACTAATTCCTTTATCTACATCCCTCAAGTCAAAAAAAGATTTGTTCAATCCAATTGCCGTAAGTTCGTGGTCGAGATCAGCCCAATAATCTGCACAAGAAAGTTGCAATCTCTCGAGCTCTTCCTGGGTTTGGGCATAAATAGTCACGGTTAAAAAAAACTACCCAAAATGACTGCTGTTCTAAATAAAATTTTCAAAGCTTTTACATTTAATTCATTTAAGAACAATAAGTTACTAAATTTCATACGAATCGGATTTTTGGCTTTTACTTATTCACAGTTTAGCATTACTATTGTGTCAGCTTTTTTGTACTTTTAGTTTCCTCAAATTCAAATACCATGCAAAAGAAACTTTTAGTACTGGCAAGTTTAATTATTTGCTTCGTAGTCTATCCTCAAAAGAAAAAGAAACTTTCAAAAAATAAAGCCCTCATTCAGGCGTCTGTTGAAAACCATAAGGAAGACCTTATAAAAATTTCAGATGAAATCTGGTCGAGTGCTGAATTGGCTTTTGAAGAATATAAGTCCTCAAAATTATTAGCCGATTACGCAGAGAAAAACGGATTTAACGTTGAGCGCGGAGTTGCCGGAATGCCTACGGCCTTTGTTGCTTCTTATGGATCGGGAAAACCTGTGATTAGCGTTTTAGGTGAGTTCGACGCACTTCCCGGAATATCGCAAAAAGCACAACCCACTAAAGAACCTTTCGCCGAAGGTGCTGGCGGTCATGGCTGCGGGCACAATCTCTTTGGAGCCGGAAGCCTGGGTGCCGCGATAGCCATCAAAGAATTAATCGAGCAAGGAAGGCTAAAAGGTACTGTAAAGTTTTTTGGCACACCTTCGGAGGAAAAATTCTTTGGCAAAATCTGGATGGTAAAGGAAGGATTGTGGAACGATGTTGATATAAATATTAGCTGGCATCCAAGTGCAAAAACTGAAGCTGATGTACAAAGTTCTCTCGCACTCGTAGATTTTAAAGTGGAATTTTTCGGGCAGGCTGCCCATGCCGCCGGCGATCCATGGAATGGTAGAAGTGCTTCTGATGCCTTAGAATTATACACCGCCGGGATTAACTATTACAGAGAACATGTAAAACCCACGGTACGAATGCATTATCACATTCAGGATGGTGGACAGGTCGTAAATGTAGTACCAGATTATTCAAAACTATGGGTGCGCGTTAGAGATACCAAGCGTGAAGGTATGATGCCCGTTTATGAGCGCGTGATGAAAATGGCCGAAGGAGCGGCAATTATGGCCAATGTAGATTATAAGATATCTCTAATTTCTGGTATCTATGAAGTCTTGGTAAATCGCGCCGGTGGTGAGATCATGCAACAAAATTTAGAACTCTTAGGCCCCCTTAATTATACCGATGAAGAAACAGCATTTGGAAAAAAAATCCAGGAAGTCACCGGTAAAAAGCAAGTAGGCATGGACGGTACCATTAAACCGTTGGAAGCTACTAAAGAAAATCCCGGTGGCGGCTCGACAGACGTTGGTGATGTGAGTTGGAATGTCCCCAATATTAACTTAAGAGTTACCACAGCACCAAAAGATACACCTTGGCATTCATGGGCGGTGGTCGCCTGTGGAGGTATGAGCATTGGCCATAAAGGCATGGTGTATGCCTCAAAAGCCATGGCTATGACGATGACAGACCTCTTTGAAAATCCGAAATTGATAGCAAAGGTCAAAGACGAGTATAATGAACGTAAAGGTGATGCTGTCTATAAGGCAATAGTGCCCGATGGCCCACCTCCTATTCCCGCCAGAAAATAGTATGTCAAAATCGTTATTGTTTTTACCTGACATTTCCGGTTTTACCGAGTTTGTGCAAACGACAGAGGCTTCCCATAGTCAACATGTTATTTCTGAATTATTAGAGGTACTGGTAAAGGCGAATACACAAAATTTACAACTAGCAGAAATCGAAGGTGATGCGCTTTTCTTCTTCAAGGAAGAAATTCCTTCTCAGGAAAAACTATTAGCACAAGTGGAAACTATGTTCACGGCATTCTATGGTCATCTGAAATTATTGGAGAAAAATCGCATCTGCCCATGCAATGCCTGTGCCTCGGCTCCAAACTTGAAATTAAAAATAATTGCACATAGTGGTGCCATTGAATTTTTAGCTGTTCAGGACAATCGAAAGCCATTCGGCACAGCCGTAATTCAAGCACACCGTCTTTTAAAAAATTCTGTACAAAGCGATAGCTATGTACTCTTGAGCGATGAACTGATACAAGAAATTGATTTGCCTGAAGACTACCAAAGTAAGCTATTTTCGTTTCAAAAAGGATCAGACAACTACGACAAAAAGAAATTAAAATATCTGTATTCGTATATTAACAAAGAAAACCTAAAATTAAAACCCTTTAAACAGGCCAAAGAGTTGACCTTTGATTGTCTGCCTAATTTAAGAGCTTCTAAAAATTTCAATATACCAGCACCTCGGCTCTTGGAATATATTACAAATTATAGTTATCGACATTATTGGGTGGATGGTGTGAACCGTTTTGAGTACAATGAACACGAAGTTACTAGAATTGGCACCGAACATGCTTGTGTTATCAACGATAAACACCTTAACTTCATAACGGTTACCAAAAGAGGAAAACCGGGGCAGCTTATCTACGGAGAACATACCAAGGATCCATCGGTGGTTGATGACTTGTTTCAATTTTACAGTATTACTCCGTTAACAAATACTAGTTGTAAATTAGATGCAGAAACCTATTGGACAGCCAAATCGCCAATTAAAAAGTTGCTGATAACGCTCGTTGCAAAAAAAACATTTAAAAAGAATTTGCATAGTGCTGTGCAAAAGCTATATGACTTTATTGAGCATGAGAAACCCGATTAGATACTAGAAATGAAAATGACGTTAATCTTTACGGCAAGTTTTTTGGTCGTCACCTTACAGGGTCAGGCACAATCATTGACCAAGCATCAATGGAAGAACAGGGTATTGATTGTTTTGACCGATGATTCAAACGATATTCTTTATAGTAATCAGATCAAGGAGCTTGAAAGCGATATAAAAGGCCTGCATGAAAGAAAATTAGTTATTTATAAAGTAAGCCCGAAAAATTACAGCGTAGGATTAAAAGTAAACGACTTTATTGATTCGGACTTATTTTATAAACAATATAAAAGGTCCTCTACATCTTTTGAAATTATTCTGATCGGTTTGGACGGCGGAGTGAAGTTAAGACAATCTGGTTTACTGACTTTGAAAGAACTTTTTGCTATTATTGACGCGATGCCTATGCGAGCCAATGAAATTAGGCAAAAGAAAAAAAATAACAACTAGTACGCATTTATAACCACCAACAATCTAAGCCATCGGTTATTAGATGAAGTACCAATCCGATAGCTATGATCCTTGTTTTCTTAATAAAGAATAATAGTATATATATAAAGCCTGCATAATAGGTATGTAGCGGGTGAAAATTAATGCTACACCGGTTTGCATCAAAAATAGGATGGGTCAACAAATGGTCCAGGTCAATGAGCATCGTAGCAATCATGAGCAGCCATGCCAATCGCCATTGTTTCCTGAAGAAGATATAGGCCACCATCCCCGGGAAAAGAAAATGCAGCCCGTAATGGATGCTGAATCGTAAAACTTCCATTAAACAGTGATAGTTTGTCTCTCTAAGTAGGCTACTGTATTAGGACCTTCCATAAAAAGTAGGTCCAGGATGCTGAGATTTTCTATGAAACCATGTTTATCAGAAAATACCTGAAAGTAGGGCTCAAATCCAAATGTTCGCTTTGACTTGGCATCGACCAATGACCTATAGTCCCTGCCCTCTTTGTGGTCTTTCACAAAATGTGTAGTTTTTTGATAGGTTTTAATTTCCAACTGTGCATGTTCTATAATGAATTCATGACATTTGAAATTGAAATCAAGTAAGAATTTCTCTTTTATGGCGTATAATGCCTCCAGTTCCATATCAAAGAATTCATAAAAAGGTGATGAGCGATAAGCCGTGGCAATGGATCGTAAATGTTGTTGTTGCCAGTCTTCATTGTAATCTATTTTCACGTCTTTTGTCGCTTGTTTACTATTGGCTTTGAGCACCGGAATATTGAGTAGTTGTTTACCATTGGCTCCATAAATGTAGCAGCGGTTGCGGTAGGTCTGTTTTTGGAAATTATCTTCCACTTCAAAAACGACCTCTTCCGCTTTCGCGATAGCCACATAGTGAGCAATAGGTGAAAAATATGTTGGATAGAATAACAAATGTTGATTTGTTGATTTGTTAGGTCGAAAAATAGTACATGATCCAGCGAATTAACGATTCTACTTAGCTAGTAGTTTTCTTTCGCTTTCTATAGTAATCATAACCAAACCACAAGGCCAACGCCGCCAAAAAGTAAGGCAAATACGAAACCCGTTTACCTTCGCCTCCTACAGTGGTAAATACGCGATCCCAGCGGATAGATTTTAGTTTTCTTACGATATTGGTCTCATTGGAGTCCCAACTAAACCAAATAAACACAGGCTTACCCACAACATGGTCAAAAGGAACATAGCCCCAGGCACGCGCATCTAATGAATTCTGACGGTTGTCGCCCATCATCCAGTAATAATCCTGTTTAAACGTATACTCGTCGGTAATCTTACCATTGATCATGATCTCATCACCATTAACAATTAATGTATTTTTCTCGTATTCTGAAATAATACGCTTATAAAAGGGTAAAGAACTTTTATCGAGTTTTACTGTGACTCCTTTTTCAGGAATATAAATAGGGCCATAATTATCGGTATTCCATCCTAAACCAGGCACATGTGGAAATACATCGCCATTTTGTCCTTTTGGTTGCAATTGTTTCGTAACACTTTTAACAGCCGGGTTTTTCGCAATCCTTGCGGCTTCTTTGTCTGTTAATGTTAAATAATAATTACCATTCTGCATTCGGCCGCCTTCACGCACATTATAACGGTTGATAAGTGATACCTGGGAAATGGCCTGCCCATCAGTATTGACAATAAAATTATATTGAGGGAGCGCCCGATCTGGTAAGACGGTTTTTTCACCATTTATATACACATAACCATCTCGTATTTCCAGAGAATCCCCGGCAATACCGACGCAACGCTTTACCAAATTCGTTTTTTTATCTACCGGTTTATAATAATTTCTATCGGGATGAAAGTCATTCATATCCAACAAAGTATCAGCCGGCTGATTGAATACAACGATCTCATTTCGCGCTATCTTTTCAAAGGCAGGCAAACGTAAATACGGTAACTGTAATTTGTTCTTCAGTGAAAACTCCCTGTTCTCAAAATCATCACTGAATAAATAAGATTTTTTCTTTATCAGAGGAATGGTATCATGTACCATCGGCGCCGCGACGGTTGTCATGGGTACACGCGCCCCATAGTGAAATTTGCTTACTATGAGAAAGTCACCAATCAACAAGGATTTTTCTAATGATGATGACGGAATCAAATACGGCTGCATAAAATAGGTATGTACTAAGGTCGCTGCTACAACGGCAAAAACAATAGAATTCACCCATTCCCCAGCGTTTGACCGCGGTTTTAGGCTGCGATCTTTTATGTGCTCAACATCTAACGCATAATTGACGTAATACACATAAAAGCCCAGTGTAAGAATCACTAAAAAAGTCTCAGGCCGTGAATTTCGGCCAAAGCTTCTTATCGTCTCCACCCAAACTACAGGTATCATAAAGAGATTGATGATAGGTATAAATAACAAGATCACCCACCACCAGGGGCGGTTGATTATTTTCATTAAAACAACAGCATTATAGATAGGGACAATAGCTTCCCAAGCTTTTCTACCAGCTCTTATGTAAAGTTTCCAAGTTCCTAAAAAGTGAATGACTTGAACAACCAAGAAAAATAGCAACCAACCTTGTAATGTCATATATTATTTTCTTTTAAGTACTACAAACCCAGCACATCTTTCATGCTGAATACTCCTTTTCTCGTATAAAGCCATTCCGCTGCAATGATAGCGCCCAGTGCAAATCCGTCCCTGTTTTTTGCGGTATGCTTTATCTCTATTTCGTCTACCGTTGAATTGTAGCAAACTCGATGCGTGCCGGGTACATCATTAATTCGTTTTGCCACAATTGGTATCTCATCATCAGTATTTGTTACATCCAGCGCCCAACTTTCTTTTAATGAGTTTTCTATGATTCCTTCTGCCAATGTTATGGCAGTGCCACTCGGTGCGTCTAACTTTTGAGTGTGGTGAATTTCTTCCATATTGACCTCATATGCATCGAACTTGGACATCATTTTAGCCAGTCTCTTATTAAGTTCAAAAAATAAATTCACACCAAGGCTATAATTCGATGCATAGATAAATGCACCATTTTTTTCCTTACAGGCCTTAACTGCATCCTCATAGCGCTCCAACCATCCTGTGGTGCCTGAGACTACCGGCAAATCGTTGTCAAAGCATCTGGTAATATTATAAAAAGCTACACTTGGTATACTAAAATCTATGGCCACCTCGGCCTCATCAATACTTTCATTCAGATCTTGATCTATCCGCGCCACGATTTCATGACCGCGTTCCTTGGCCAGGCGCTCGATTGTCTTTCCCATTTTTCCGTATCCGAATAAGGCTATCTTCATCTAAAAATCATATTTAAAAGTGATTCCGGCCAACGCCTGATTGCTTACAGGAGCAATGAAAACAGCCGGTCGCAAGGTTAAATTAGTATCTAATGCTTTATCTGGTAAATGTGCATCAACATTCGCTTCTAGAATATTCAGGGCATACAAACCAATAGTAATAAATAAGGAAATATCTCTATTTTTCTTGAATACATCTTGGGCACGAATCAATGCGTCATCACTTAAAAATGTTCTTCCTTCTTCACCATCAAATTCATGTGGCCTTCCTGCCAAAGAAGCTTTATATGCTGTTTGCGCACGTTTGAACTGGTCATCATTTCTTTCATAGAAATAAACACCGGTTCCGATGACGGCCCAAACAACAGGTACTTTCCACCATTTCTTGTTATAAGCTTGCCCTAATCCGGGAAAGACGGCAGAATAAAAAGCGGCGCGCGAAGGCGATAAGGGGTCAATACCTTGATTAACAACAATGCCTTTTTGGGGAACGGAGTCTTTTTTAATAATCAATTCTTTATCATCTTGCGCGAAGGCCGCTGAAATAAAGAGAAAAAAAAAGATGCTATAAATAGACTTTTGAAGCACTACTGCAGTAATTTTTTAATACGGTTGAAGTCCTCTTCAGAATGGAATGGAATAATAATCTTTCCTTTATTGTTGGCCCCCAACTTGACGTCAATTTTATGACCTAAGTACTCACTGATGTCTTTGATGCCCTTACGCACATACTTTGGCACTTCCTTGTTTTCTAAGGCCAACTCTTGAGAAGTTTGTGTTCCTTCCCGCAGGTTTTTAACCAATTGTTCAGTCTGGCGGACTGATAGTTTATTTTTAATGATCTTTTCGTAGATATCTAATTGATCATCCTGATTTTCTACGTTGATCAAGGCCCTGCCATGCCCCATGGTCAAAAAACCATCGCGCATACCGGTTTGTATAATGGGGTCTAACTTTAATAAGCGTAAGTAGTTAGTAACCGTTGTTCTGTTTTTACCAACACGGGTACTCAATTGCTCCTGGGTAAGCTTAATTTCATCAATCAGGCGCTGATATGATAAGGCAACTTCTATAGGGTCAAGATCTTGACGTTGAATATTTTCAACCAAGGCCATTTCCAGCATTTCCTGGTCATTCGCTAATCGTATGTAAGCCGGAATCGTATCTAAACCAACCAATTTGGAAGCTCTGAACCTGCGCTCACCCGAAACTAACTGAAACTTACCATCCTTTTGTTTTCGTACTGTGATAGGCTGAATAACACCCAATTCTTTGATAGAGCTCGCCAATTCACGTAATGCTTCTTCATTAAAATAGGTACGTGGTTGATAGGGGTTTACTTCGATGGAATCTAAATCAATTTCTACAATATTGCCAACAACCTTATCGGCATTTTTATCTTGAATTGAGTTGATATCATCAACAGAATCCTTTAATAAAGCAGATAATCCTCTACCTAATGCTTGCTTTTTTACTGCTCTCGCCATTGTTTACATTCTTTTTTAGAATTTCATGCGCTAAGTTAATATAATTCACGGCACCTCTACTCGTTGCATCATAGGCAATAATACTTTCACCATAACTCGGTGCTTCGCCCAATCGAATATTTCGTTGTATAATAGTCTTGAATACCATATTGTGGAAATGCTTCTTCACTTCTGCCACTACCTGGTTTGACAAGCGTAAACGTGAATCATACATGGTAAGTAGTAATCCTTCAATATCTAATTCAGGATTATGCACTTTCTGCACGCTCTTGATTGTATTCAATAGTTTACCCAACCCCTCTAAAGCATAGTATTCACATTGAATAGGAATGATCACTGCATCTGCTGCCGTTAGGGCATTCAAGGTTATTAGTCCCAAGGATGGGGCACAGTCTATCACGATATAGTCATAGTCATCTTGCACTTCGCGAATTGCCTGTTTTAGCATGTACTCGCGATGGTCTTTATCAACCAATTCGATCTCAATCGCCACCAGATCAATATGTGCCGGAATAATATCTACATTCGGTGAGTTGGTTTTTAGGATGGCTTTTCGTGCTGAAGTTGTATGTTCCAGGAGCTGATAGGTACCATCGGTAACACTTTCTACATCAATACCCAAGCCAGAAGTTGCATTTGCCTGTGGATCGGCATCTATCAGCAGTACTTTCTGTTCTAAAACACCTAAAGCCGCAGCCAGATTTATAGTAGTTGTTGTTTTACCAACGCCCCCCTTTTGATTAGCAATCGCTATAATTTTCCCCATTAAAATCCTATCATATTTAAAGGTGTAAAAATACGATTATTTGGCAGTTATAAAAATGAAGTTTTAAACAATGCGTTAACAAAAAACTGCCGGATTTATCAAGAATATGTCCGCCAGATAACTACTTTTTTACCACTGCCTGGATATCAGCGGCATTAATGGTGTCAACAGCTCCGGTTAGATCAACAATCTTACTTTTATCAGACTTATTATAATCTGTATCCTGTAAGGCATTGATCCGGTAATTATTTAAAAAAGATACTTCTTTTTTAAGGAGCGTAAATTTAACAAATGCATGAATTAAAAATACCAGTGTCTATTTTTTAATTTTTCTAAAAATTCTGCTTGTCAAACACAAAAAGGTTTGTATATTTGCGCTCGATTTTAGCAAAGCTTTATTTGTTAGTAAAGTACGAAACCAGAGAAATACATTTTATTAAAGATATACTGAAATGAAAAGAACGTTCCAGCCATCGCGAAGAAAGAGAAGAAATAAACACGGCTTTATGGAAAGAATGGCTAGTGTTAATGGTAGAAAGGTATTAGCCAGAAGAAGAGCTAAAGGAAGAAAAAAATTATCTGTATCTTCAGAATCAAGACCGAAGAAGTAATGATATTCTCATCGATATTATCAAAGGTGTTACTGTTTTAGTAACACCTTTTTTTATATCTTTTTGATAAGTTTTTTTCATAAGCTCTTGTTCAGAAAACAAAAATTAAAATATTTGCACCCAGTCAAAAAAAAGAGATAGAAAACTATGCCAAAAAACAATAAAATCAAATCAGTTTTAATTATCGGCTCAGGCCCCATTATTATTGGTCAGGCATGTGAGTTTGATTATTCCGGTTCTCAATCACTGCGATCACTTCGGGAAGAAGGAATTGAAACCATACTTATCAATTCTAATCCCGCAACCATAATGACGGATCCATCAATGGCAGATCATGTGTATTTACTGCCTTTGACCACCAAATCTATTATAACGATTTTACAAGAGCATCCTCAAATTGATGCTGTTTTACCCACGATGGGCGGACAAACAGCATTGAACTTATGCATAGAAGCAGATAATAAAGGTATTTGGAAAGATTTTGGCGTTGAATTGATTGGAGTCGATATAGAGGCAATTAACATTACAGAAGATCGAGAGCAGTTTAGGGAATTGATGACAAAGATCGGTGTTAAAATGGCACCACAGTCAACCGCCACCTCATTCTTAAAAGGTAAAGAAATTGCTCAAGAATTCGGATTCCCATTGGTTATTCGGTCTTCTTATACGTTGGGAGGCGCCGGAGCATCTATTGTGTATAAAGCCGAAGATTTTGATGACCTCTTAAGAAGAGGCCTAGAGGCATCACCCATACATGAGGTGATGATCGACAAGGCAATGATGGGCTGGAAGGAATTTGAACTGGAGTTATTGCGTGATAGAAACGATAATGTGGTTATTATCTGTACTATCGAAAATATGGACCCAATGGGTATTCATACAGGTGACTCTATTACCGTGGCACCCGCAATGACACTTTCAGATAAAACCTTTCAGGAAATGCGCGACATGGCGATTCATATGATGCGCTCAATCGGTGATTTTGAAGGAGGATGTAACGTGCAATTTGCGGTAAGCCCCGATGAAAATGAAGATATTATTGCCATAGAAATTAATCCGCGTGTATCACGTTCCTCGGCGTTGGCAAGTAAAGCCACGGGATATCCTATTGCTAAAGTGGCCACCAAGCTTGCTATAGGATACACATTAGATGAGTTAGATAATCAAATTACCAAATCCACCTCTGCATTGTTTGAGCCGACTTTAGATTATGTAATTGTCAAAATACCGCGATGGAATTTCGATAAATTTGAAGGAAGTGATCGGACTTTAGGCCTTCAAATGAAAGCCGTTGGAGAGGTAATGGGGATTGGCCGTTCATTCCAGGAAGCTTTACATAAAGCGACGCAATCACTTGAAATTAAGCGCAATGGAATTGGAGCAGATGGCAAAAGCTACACGGATTACGAACTCATTAAGGATAAGCTTAGAAATGCAAGTTGGGACCGGGTATTTGCCATTTATGATGCGATACAGATCGGTATGCCATTGAGTAAAATCCATCAGATCACCAAGATCGACATGTGGTTTTTAAAGCAATATGAAGAGTTATATGCTATAGAGAAAGAAATTTCTACGTATACCTTAGAAACGCTACCTAAAGAATTGTTGTTGGAGGCTAAGCAAAAAGGTTATGGTGACCGCCAGATTGCTCACATGTTGGGTTGCCTGGAGAGCCAGGTACATAAAAAACGTCAAGAACTATCGATTAATCGGGTTTACAAATTGGTGGATACCTGTGCTGCAGAATTTAAGGCTGAAACTCCGTATTACTACTCTACTTTTGAGAGTAATATGATAGTAAATGGTACTACTTACGCCGAAAATGAATCTGTGGTCACCGATAGGAAAAAGGTGATTGTTTTAGGCTCAGGACCGAATCGAATTGGTCAGGGGATTGAATTTGACTATTGCTGTGTGCACGGCGTATTGGCCGCAAAGGAAGTCGGTTACGAAACCATTATGATCAATTGTAATCCGGAGACCGTATCCACTGATTTCGATACCGCTGATAAATTATATTTCGAACCAGTGTTCTGGGAGCATATTTATGACATTATCCAACATGAAAAGCCAGAGGGTGTTATTGTTCAGTTAGGAGGGCAAACTGCTTTAAAACTAGCGCAAAAGCTCGATAAATGGGGTGTCAAAATTATCGGAACATCTTTCGAAGCCCTGGATCTGGCTGAAGACAGGGGCCGTTTCTCTACTTTATTAAAAGAACTTGATATTCCATATCCTAAGTTCGATACAGCAACGACGGCTGATGAAGCCTTAGCGGTTGCCGATAAACTAGACTTCCCAATACTGATTCGACCATCTTATGTTTTGGGTGGGCAAGGCATGAAAATTGTTATCAATAAAGAGGAACTCGAAGATCATGTCGTTAATTTACTGCGTAAAATTCCGAATAATGTATTACTACTCGATCATTATTTAGATGGTGCGATTGAAGCCGAAGCAGATGCCATTTGCGATGGTGAGGATGTTCAGATTATTGGTATCATGGAGCATATTGAGCCTTGCGGTGTACATTCGGGTGATTCAAATGCCACCTTGCCGCCATTCAATTTAGGTGAATTTGTGATGCAACAAATAAAAGACCATACTAAAAAAATTGCCAGGGCATTAAAAACGGTTGGTTTGATCAATATACAATTTGCGATTAAAGATGATATGGTTTATATCATAGAAGCCAATCCGAGGGCTTCACGTACCGTACCTTTTATTGCGAAGGCTTACGGTGAGCCCTATGTTAATTATGCCACGAAAGTGATGCTCGGTAAAAACAAAGTAAAAGATTTTACTTTTAATCCGCAGTTAGAAGGCTATGCCATTAAGCAACCGGTATTCTCTTTTAATAAATTTCCAAATGTTGATAAGCGCTTAGGGCCCGAGATGAAATCTACTGGAGAAAGTATTCTATTCATAAAAGATCTTAAAGACGATGACTTTTACGAATTGTATTCGAGGCGTAAGATGTATTTGACAAAATAGTAAAAAGACCGCTGTGGCGGTCTTTTTAAGTTATTAGGTTTCCTTTGTCATCCCATTTGGCTATTTCTGTTCTATTATCCTGATTTACGAATTTCGCCAGCCATTCGGGTTCATAAGAGAGACCATGTTCTTTCAAGACCGCTTCGGGAACACCATCCCAAACATTTGGGGTATTGCCCTTATACCCCAAATCTTCTAGACCTGTTTTGGTAGTATAATATCCGGTCAATGTTAAATTACGCATTCTTGTAAAAAAATCTGCACCCTGTCTTAGTTCTGGTTCAACTTCTAAAGGATATGCGATCTGGTCACATATTGCTATTCGCTCTTCGCTTGTACAGTTAATGAATTCTTTATCATAAGTCTTCTTGCTAAAATTATCTAACCACATTAAGCCACCGCGTAAGGGTGTTTGGTGCGATGGCAGGTCTTTTACTATAAACGCTATGAAATCATGTACTTCAGCATCTGTAGCTGAGCCATAAGTATCATTCGCAGGTAAAATAATATCGCATACTACGGCAATAGTAGAAAGTTCATGTTCATTCAAAAATTCTGAGTTAAGTATTTCTCTATCATGTTCCTTTTCTTCTAGTGTTCTTCCATAAAAAGGGAGGTCTGAGGTTTCTTTTGATGGTTCTTTTGTACCAGGCGCACATCCGTGCAAAGCCAATCCTGTAGCAACAGAACCAAGCAATAAAGATTTTATGGTGTCTCTTCTATTCATGACTTATATGTTTTGCTTTTTTAGTTCGTCAACTATATAATCGCTCGTTCTCCATGACAAAGCGAGTATGGTCCAGGTAGGATTCTTATCTGCCTGTGATACAAATGGCCCACCGTCAACAATAAATACATTTTTCGCGTCATGTAATTGTTGATGGCTATTACATACTGATGTTTTGGGGTCATCACCCATACGTGTTGTGCCTACTTCATGTATAATGCGTCCCGGTGCAGCTAATCCATAATCGGAATCAACACCGGGTTTCTCACCTAAGATATGAGCATTCATCCCATTAAAAATGGCCTCAAAGGTTTCATGCATGTGTTTTGATTGCTGCCGTTCATGTTCTGACCAGGTATAATTGAATCGCAATACCGGAATTCCCCATTCATCAACGATAGTGGGGTCCAGCTCACAATAATTATCCTCTCGGGCAATGCATTCTCCCCGACCTGATATTCCAACGAATGCACCATAAAACTTTTTAACTTCTTCACGTAATTTATTTCCATAACCGCCTACCCTACCACCGATAAATTCATTCATCGAGTTCACATTAAAGCCAAAGCCGTATGAAGGCATACCCATACCTCCCCATACTTCCAGGTGATATCCTCTTGGGAAATTTAACTTACTGTGATCTCCCCACCATGGAGAATATACGTGTAAACCTCCAACACCATCTTCATTGTATATTTTTCGATTCATCAATTGAGGTACAAAAGCCATACGGCTGGTTCCGGTAGAATCGTGCAAATACTTACCAACTGTACCACTACTATTACCCAATCCGTCCTTATGGACCTTACTCTTAGAATTTAATAATATACGGGCTGTGCTACAGGCTGAGGCGGCTAGTACAACCACTTTCGCATTGAGCTGATATTCTTTTCGATCGCGTTTATTGATATAGATGACCCCCGTTGCTTTACCGGAATCATCTGTTAAAACCTCACGAACCATCGCTTCGGTAAAGAGCGTGATTTGTCCACCAGCCTTTTGTGCTGGAAAAATCAAACAGGTACCCGATGAGAAATCAGCCGACACACTGCAGCCCCTGTTGCATTGGGCACAATAAAAACAAACACCCCTGTCTTCGTTAATAGGCTTTGTTAATATTGATAAGCGAGACGGAATGACAGGTATATTTGCTTTTTTTGCCCCTTTGATATAATAGAGTTCATGTAATCGGGGTTTAGGGGCAGGTAAGAAAAAACCATCAGGTTCATTCTCAATACCTTCTTTACTTCCAAAAATTCCTATTAATTTATCTACCTTATCGTAGTAGGGTTTCACATCATCATAAGAAATAGGCCAGTCATCACCAAGGCCGTCAATACTTTTTCTCTTAAAGTCTTTAGGGCCAAAGCGAAGTGATATGCGCCCCCAGTGGTTTGTTCTGCCACCGAGCATTCGTGAACGAAACCAATCGAATTTTGTCCCTACCTTTCTGGTATAGGGCTCACCTTTAATTTCCCATCCTCCATAAGCAGCATCAAACTCTCCAAAGGCACGAGTAGTTCCCGCGCCGCGTCTTGGTGATTCCCACGGCCATTTTAATTGGGTTCGGTGTTCTTCATTTGCAGGATCATAAAAAGGACCTGCCTCAACAACGGCCACATTTAAACCAGCTTCAGAGAGTACTTTAGTTGCCATTCCACCACCAGCACCTGAACCTACAATGATGGCATCGAAAGTATCGGTAGTTTTTTTTAGTTGCATAAGTTAGAGGATTAACCTACTCAAATATAGTAAAGTTAATCTACATCATTTCTTTAATAACTAACTTACATTATATTTGCTGAAACAGAACAGAACAACATGAATTACATCTTATTTGACGGCCCTTCAAGAAATGCCTTATTGCCTTTTACCTATACCAGGCCTGTGGCTGATATTCGTATTGGAATTCTAACTATACGAGAAAAATGGGAAAAGTATCTGGGCTTTACAACAACTACCCTGACTGAGGAGTATTTGGAAGAAAAATATCCTATGGTAGAATTAGAGGAAAACATTTTAATCAATGCGTCTTTTTTACCAACTATTGAGCTTATTGATAAAGTGAAGCGACTGCAAAAAAATGAAGTAATTCTTAAAGACAATGAGATCATTGCGTTCTTCGCAACCGAGGCCCAAGAGGAAGTGGATTTTGATTCCTTCACAAAGATTGAATTCGACAGTGAATTAATCCAGTTAAAAAATACCTGGGACATCTTCGCACATAACCATGCGGCGATAAAAGCCGATTTTGAATTACTAACCGAAGGTAGAAGATCAGAACCAATTCCTGATACTGTGAACTGCATTGGTAAAAACCATATTTTTTTAGAAGAAGGTGTTGATATCACATTTGCAACATTGAATGCTTCTGAAGGCCCCATCTATTTAGGTAAAGATAGTATCGTCATGGAAGGCTCAGTCGTACGCGGACCTTTTGCACTATGCCAGGGTGCTACGTTAAAAATTGGAGCTAAAATTTATACGGGTACGACAGTAGGACCCTATTGTAAAGTAGGTGGTGAAGTAAATAATTCTGTATTATTCGGATATTCAAGTAAAGGACATGATGGCTTTTTGGGCCACTCTGTTTTGGGGGAATGGTGCAACTTAGGAGCCGATACCAATTCGTCAAATCTTAAAAACAACTACGCCCCTGTTCGTCTTTGGAGCTACGAAACGGGAAGGTTTTCTAAAACAGGACTCCAATTCTGTGGATTGATGATGGGAGATCACTCAAAATGTGGTATCAATACAATGTTCAATACTGGTACGGTAGTAGGTGTAAGCGCCAATATTTATGGAAGTGGCTATCAGCGTAATTTCATCCCATCTTTCGCCTGGGGCGGGCCGAGCGGATTTATTCTCTATAAATTGAAGAAGGTCTATGAAGTTGCCGTAGCAGTCATGAAGCGAAGAAATGTAACATTTGATATGAAGGAGCAACGCATTTTAGAACATGTATTTGAACTGACCGAAAAGTACCGTAATTTTTAAATTACACGTTTACAAAGCATAAAAAAACCCCGGCCACTGCCGAGGTCTTCAATTACAATTAACTCAAAAATTTATAGTGATGGAAAACCCATACAATTAAGTAATCCGTTTTCCGTAGTGAACAATCCTGCATAAGCATCGAAGTCCTTAGTTAAGTACTTTGAAGTATCAAAGTCAAAAGGCTCATCCTCTTCTTCAATATTGATTTCTACAATAGCATCTAAGTTTAATTCTGCGTTAAATCCTACCGGCAAATAATCCTTTGTATTGAAATCAAAAGCTTCATCTGCTTCTTCTACCGATCCGTAATCGATATACAATCCTTCGAAGGCGTCAAAACCTGCTGGTAAATAATCCGCAGTATTGAAATCAAAAGGTTCGTCTGCCTCTTCGATTTTGATCTCTTCAAACATTCCTGCGTAAGCGTTAAAACCCTTTGGTAAATAGTCTTTGACATCAAAATCAAATGGCGCATCTGCTTCCTCTAGAGCTACCTCTTCGATGTTTGGCATGCTGTTTGCTTCCTTTAATAATGTAGAGTCATTTAAGATGTTAGGTTCATATTCTACTGCTAATGCCGAAGTACTAAATGCGATTAATAAACTAAGGCTGAAGAATAATTTTTTCATGGTTGTGTATGTTTTAAATTGTTAGTTTTAGTTTTAATTGTTCTCTGTCTATAAGACGATAATTATTTTTAGTTGTTACCCCTTTTGGGGATACTTAAGAATACTTTAACAGATAAATTAGGTTTTAGTTAAATAGTTGTGAATAAACGGCCTCTGATGTAACAAAGGCCATTTTTTCAGGTTACAGTTCTCTGGTTGCTTTATTCTTTTTAGAAGGATTGAATCCTTTTGGTAAATACTTCTTAGTATCAAAATCAAAAGGCGCATCCTCTTCTTCAATAGTAACTTCAACGATAGCGTCTAAATTTAATGCTGCATTGAATCCAACAGGTAAATAGTCTTTCGTATTAAATTCAAAGGGCTCATCTGTTTCATCTACCACTGCTGAAAATTCTAAATCAAAATTTTCATCTAATGATAAGTATGCATTAAAACCAATTGGTAAATAATCTTTTGTATTGAAATCAAATGGTTCATCTGCTTCTTCCTCTACAACTACTACA
>JASJDL010000034.1 GCA_030065775.1 Flavobacteriaceae bacterium
CATCGGGTTATACGATGTCATCGTTAAAGATACCTGTAAGCAAATAGATGGGGTCGTTGTTCCTGCCAATTACAATGCGTTAAAGCAAGTTGTTATTTCCGGGGAACTAAAGGCCTTAGAAGAAGCTTGCGAAAAATTACGACCAGGTGCTGTTGCGGTGGTAAATTTACCGGTGAGCGGGGCTTTTCATTCTCCGTTTATGGAACCGATAATTGAAGAATTTACAGAGGCCATTGCCGAAATAGATTTTAAGAATCCAATATGCCCAATTTATCAAAATGTGACGGCACGACCCACTGAAGATGTGGCATTAATTAAGAAAAATTTGATCGATCAATTGACACAACCTGTCATGTGGCGGCATACAATTTTACATATGATCGAAGATGGCGCAACGGAATTTACAGAAATCGGCCCCGGGAATTTTTTAAGAAGCCTTGTACGCCAAATCGATAAAAATGTTAGTACCTACGGAATTTCATACTAGTACTTAAATTATGTAGTAATTTTTCCGTGATTTATTTCAGGAGAACAAGCGCGGCCGTCTACCGGTCGATATACTATGGTAGGTATTATAATACATAACAAAGGGGACCTTATGCCAGAAGAAGGATTTCATTGTTTTCGCATGTGTTTTACGGAACAGGCATAAGGTAGAGCGGGTATGAATAGTCACAAACACCACCTGGAAATCCTGCTTGATTTTTTTATAAGTGCATAAAATTCAGTATCTTAACACTTTCAAAGCGACTGTCATGAAAAAGATCATTACTAGCTACTTCGCCGTGCTTTTAAGTGTATTTGGGTATTCGATACAGGCCCAGGAAACATGGACTTGCTATACCGATAAACAAGAATTACTTATTGACAACCAGCTCTTGCTCGGGGCCTTCGATTATATGGATGGCTCCACCTGGTTCGTAACGAATAAAGGAATTAATATTTTTAAGGAAGGGAAATGGATCACCCATAATAAAAAGACCGAGCTTTTAAAGAACAAAATAGGTGCATACATGGTGGATAGCCAGAACCGGATTTGGATAGGTACCGGCTCTCCAGATATGTTTTTTGACGGTTATGCACTGGGCCAGCTCTATCAAGGTGGTGTTGTGATTTATGACGGCGACAAATGGGAAGCCAAAAACACCAAAGAGATGGGTATCAAATCTCCTGTGATCACAACGATATATGAATCTTCAAACGGCGATGTTTGGATGGGCGTGTCTTCTGTCACACCGGGGATGGAGAAGCAGGCCTTATTTCCTAAGGGTGCGCTATTGAGATTATCGAAAGAGACCGGAGAGTGGACAGACTACCGGCAAAAAGAGATGCCATGTATAGAATGTCATTTTGTGAAAGGATTTTACGAAGATGCGAATGGAAGGACGTATTTTTTTGCCGCTAACGGAATCTATTATTTTGAAGATGGGAAGTTTGTTTCAGTGCGCAAGGATAATCCTGATTTTAAGTTTCCTTGGGGCCGGTGGATCACGGCAAGATTTACAGATAGTCGGGGGAACTTATGGCTGGGCGCCCCTGCCAGGGTAGCGCGTTTTGATGGTAAAAATTGGGTGAGTTATAACCGGAAAAATGGATTACCGTCTATGGACAATCATCCCAGTGGATTTTTCGAAACCCAAGATGGTAAAATCGTCATGTCTACAACCAATGGACTCTATACCTTTAACGGCTCTGACCAATGGGAACAAGACAAGATTAAATATATATTTGGCAACGCGAGGCTGGATGAAGAGAACAGGCTTTGGATTCCTACCCATAAAGGCCTGATCGTGCGCGACGGAACTGAAGAAAGCTTACATAAAGACCTGGATAAAATCTATCGGTTTCTAGAAGATCAAAACGGTGGCGTCTGGGCACTGGCAAGAGGAAAAGGCATTCACCGCTATAAGGATGGCAGTTGGCAAACCTTTAATAAGAACAACAAACTTCCTTCAGACCGTATTACGATGATCTATATCTCAGAAAACAGTACAGTTTGGGTTGGGACAAATAAAGGGATCTGTAAATGTGAGTATGAGTAGTTAGCCTTAACGTATTTGTTGTTTATGGACCTGTATTTTTTAGCGACCATCAAATCACTATTTTAGCCATACAAATTAGACACCTTGGATTCACTGACTCAAATAGTATTGGGAGCCGCAGTAGGGGAGGCCGTTCTTGGTAAAAAAGTAGGGAACAAGGCTCCGTTATACGGTGCGATAGCAGGAACGATACCAGATTTAGATGTTGTGGCTAATTACTTCACAGACACCATCACTGCCACTGAGTTACATCGGGGTTTTAGTCATTCGATCTTATTTTGCATACTGATGGCACCTTTGCTTGGATGGCTTGTGCATAAACTGGAACATAAAAAAGACATTGGATGGCCTGCCTGGAGCCTTTTATTTTTTTTGGGTTTGTTCACACATAGTTTATTAGATGCATTTACCACCTGGGGTACACAATTATTTTGGCCTTTAGACCTTCGCGTGGCATTTAACAGCATTTTTGTAATTGATCCATTGTACACAGTTCCTTTTCTGATCTGTTTGCTACTGGTACTCTTTAAGAAAAGAGATTCTGTACTACGTTCCAGGTTGAATACCCTGGGGATTGTACTTTCCAGTAGTTATTTGCTCCTCGCATTAGGATTAAAATATGTAACATATTTCAAGTTCAAAGCGGCTTTAGAACGCGAGAATATCGAATTTACAGAAATCTCAACGCGCCCGGCACCAATGAATACCTTACTTTGGAATGCCAATATAGATACGCCAGACAGTTATTTAATTAGCGATTATTCCTTATTTGATTCATCGGAGATCAAATTTGCTCGTTATCCCAAAAATCGACAGGTATCAGCATCGATTGCTCAAAAACCAAATGTGCAACGCTTGATTGCGATTTCACAAGGTTGGTATTTATTGCATTTGGAAAATGGTCAATGGTTTTTCAATGATCTTCGCTTCGGGCAACTCCCCTCAAAAAATGGCAACGAGCAATTTGTATTTTCTTATATACTGGAAGAAATAGAGGGTAGTATACAGGCGACTGAGGTACGTAAGCGTCCGGAAGATGCACGTTATTTATTGAAATCGCTTTGGCAACGGATCAAAGGACGATAAGATCTTCTAGATGGCTAATTTATTTACTGCTTCTGGATGTCAAAAGTTTATTTTGTCTTGAATTCAAGATTGTACTATATTAGTGGCAAAAGATTCCTATGGTGTTTAATTATTCATCTGTACTTAGCGTACTTTTGTTATTTTTAGTGGCTTGCTCTTCTGATACTCCCGATATGGAAACGAATTCAGAAATTCCAAAAATTGACTTTCAATTGGAAGATTTAAATACTACTTACGCAGTAGATCAACCCTTATTTTACAGAATTACTTCTTCATCCGGATTTAAAAATATTTGTTTCGCCCCTGAAGACCCGGAACTTTTTTATTCTTGTTTATCGCATGGCTCAAGTGTATTTTCGGCGGATTTGAACTTTAGTTTAGACACACCGGGTCTACATGACGTTACTTTTTACACAGATGATCCTAATGTAGAAAATGAAGAAAAAAAAGTACAGCTTACGATTTCTACAGAAAATGCCATACAACTAAAAAGTATTACATTAATCGACTTTCCTAACAAAGATGGGGCTTGGGACCCCGAGTTTTCTGACACCTCTGAAGAACGGCTTGCTGATCTGGTATTTGGTTTATTAAAAACCAAAAGTGCTATCGAATTCAGTGACGAAGTAGATTATGACCAGTACCTATGGCATCGATCGGATATACTTATAAATCAGGGGAGTCTCACTTGGCTATTAACCGATAAAGATTTGTTTCTGAACCAAAATACGCGCCTGGAGATTGATTTTGGGGATGATGATGGTAATGGTATTGGAGAACCTATTGTAGATTTTCCCTACTCTTTTACCATTGATTTTAAAGAGTATAGCACTGAGAAACCTTCAAGTATAATTTTTGAAGATACCGATAAAGGTCTGAAATTTATGATTGACGTTGAATGGTTCTAACAGATGTGACTTCATAATCTCTGTTCTTATTTGATTTCACAAAAGAAGGGTTGAGCTTTATATGCTCATCTTCTTTCGCATTTCCTTGCGTAGCCTGGGCGCAATATCCTTTTCACAGGCTTCAAATTGCTCTTGAGATAAAATAGCTTTTAATGCTTCATTCTTTTCCTTTTTGAGTTGCTTCATTTTACCGAACTTACTAAATTTTGAACCTTCCTGACCCATAAGCTCTGACTGCTTTTCAGTAAATTTTAAGTTGATTGCTGATACCGATTCTTTCTGTTGCTCGGTAAGATTGAACGCTTCGAATAGCACTTTGTCCTGGTATGCTGCCAGTTCTTTAGTTTTTTCTGGTGATTGCCCTAGAGCGAACTGCGTAGTAAGCAGAAGGATGCCAGCTGCTATGATTATATTTCTTCGTGCCATTGCTATTATTTTTTGACATATACGATGCGCTATAATTCATTAATTCAGAATTGAGCGATTAATGAATGTTCATTTTATCCTCTAAAATATCTTTAAAAATTAGGTTGAAATAAAAAAATAGACGAAGCACAAATAAGTCTCTACCAAATAACTATCGATCTCCATAGGGCAATGGTGCTTTTGAGTAGTTGTATTACATTCCAATTGGTTCTATCCATCCCATAACAGCATTAGCAACAAAGCGCGGTTCAGGTGGCAACGAGTAGATGTCTTCCTCGTATTTTTTGTTATAAGGTGATATGTTCATGACTTTTCCGTCGACTACGAGCGTGCTACTGCCCCCTGGGTCAAAGCCCATTGCTTTATACGCACCATACTGTAAAAGAATAGCCGCCATATCAAAATGCGTAGCGCCTACAGATTCCCGAATTCTACCATTGACCATAAGTACCATAAGTTTTCCTTTCTCAGAGATGCCCACGGCAATCTTGGGCCCCCGCATATCTGTAAAATCTAATCGTGCTGCCTGTGTTTTAATGGAGTTGGCGGTCGTCCATCCTTCAGCTTCCATATTTACGGCGAGTTTATTGGCAGCTATCAACATTGGTCCGGCCTCGATGGCATACGAGATCTCTTTCCAGTGATAAGGATCTTTTTTCGGCTCAAAGAGTTCAATTTTTAAGGCCTTGCCAACCTTAAATAATGTTTCAGAAAAAAGTTTTGGTGGAATGGAAAGCAAAATTCCCACAGGAATTACAGGCACCTTTTCTTTAGAAGTGGTGCGGATAATTTGTTTTACAGTATTTCCTGCTATTCGAACTATTATATTACCGTCTCCTTTAACGACTTCCTCTGAATGCAGCAGATCGTAATAACAAGGCCTGGAAGTCGAATGTTTATTATAGTTCTCAGATTCGAAGACTAATTCTTCTTTTGTTCCTTTTATGACAAAACCTGCTGTACAATTCACTTTTCGTATATCTATGGTGCCGTCTTTATAGATTATAAACGCGGGCTTATTGAAAAGGGGCGGGCAAAATACTTTCTGATTCATTATGAGTAAACCCAGCGGAGAGCCAATATAGGTTTCAGGAAGTCCGAGCTTACCCACCAATTCAGGATTCAAGATATACCCGCCATTCCAAGCGAGTTCTATGTTGTTCTGATTGTTACTTTTCTTTTTGTATTCTTTAATAAGTCCGGGAACATTCTTAGGTTGCTTATTTGCAATATGTGCAGCAAATTTCCAATTATGTTCTTTGGTATTTACCTCAGCTAAAACACCGCTCCAGGGGAGTCCGTCTTCATAAACACCACCAACAAATGATGATTTGACCACCTCGGTCAATCGTTCTCCTAATAAATCTTGTTTAATATTTAAAAGTAGTGCATTAATAGGTGTTCCGTTTTCTATAGCATCTTTAGAGATCAGATTCAGTAGTTCTTTTTCACCAATTTTCTCTTTTAGTTCCCCATACAATTCACTCTTTAGGGCGTTGTCAAAGTCTTTGGATGTTTGGATGGGAGTGGGGTAGGCCAATGTTGTTCTAACTCCTGCAGGAACAAACTGTATAAAACCACTGTCTTTCGGAATGCCCATGATCTTAGCCGTCATTTGACGTCGGGCCTTACCGATATGGAAATGATCTATTTCTATGATATCGGCCATCATAGAGGCATGCTCACCATTTGTAATTAAAAACCCATCAGCTTCTTTTATCTTTCTTAGTATTTTAATGGCCTTTGGGCCCATCTGGGGAAAATGCACACCTTCACACCATTGCTCGGTTTCTACGATATCAATGACACCTTCTTTATAGAGCAAGGCCAATTCTGGTTCATCTTCTCCTTCTAAATAATCCTTAATATTCGCACTCGAGAACCACTTTGTAATTCTGGGTTCATGAATAAAGATATATACCTTCTGAAGTTCTTTCGCCCTGGTATTCAAAACATCCAATGTTAATTCTTCCTCAAGAGAAAGTTTCAATTGTGCACGAATAGGTTGTAAAACAAAGTATTCCAGTTCATGCTTGATATAACGCCCGGGGAAATACCCTTTCGGGACATTGTCTTTCAGTCGCTCCGTCAACCTTTTTCGGTTGTCAATACCTAAGAACTTGCTGTTCGTTAATTGAAATAGAGCCAGTTCCCAATCAGAAAAGAATTGCGGTGCTAACGTTTGATCTTTTCTTTTTTTAGGCTTAAAAATATCATTGTAGATCATATTTACTAATCCAGTAAGTTCCTGGTAGGTGAACAGCTGGTAGGAGTATAACTTTTTATTACGATGCCGGTAAGCCAGTGAGTGGTCATGCCGAATAGGGCTCTCGCCTTCAACACAATGAAAGATGTCATCCACGGCGTTGTAGTAGTCATGAATTTGCTCCAGGTCGGTATTCTTGAGGTCCGGTAAGTCGTTTTCCATCATGCGCGCATACCGCATGACCCGGCCTTTGATCAGTTGTTCCTCAACTCTAAAAAAGCTGGGGTCGATCAATGATTTCAGATAGATCATAAAGGCCAGCCGCCCATAGCCCGGTAAGTAATGTCTGGTTTTTTTATTGAGTATGGCCCTGAGATCATCGTTTTCAAAATTGACCATCTTCTTATATTTCTTAAGGAGTGCCACCACACGTTGATTTGGGGTGTTGGTAATAGCATGCAATTGTGAATGCAGTCGTTTGATCAAATACTCCATATTTCGCTGCAGGGCTTCCAGGCTATAACGCTGTTGGATGACAATCCTGTTATGCACTAGTTCTTCCATGCTGTTTTGCGGATAAAACACGTGATCACTAATCTTTCTGATCAGGCTTCTGGGAATGGTACTACCTTTAAATTCTAATACTTTCAAGCGCTGCGATTCGTCCAGGTGATACCCGATCACATGCTCATAGACTGCACGGGGTTCATATTGTTTACAAAAGATAGGTGTTCCGCAGGCGGCAGCCTCGATGATTGGAAGGCCCCTCCCTTCGGTTTGACTAGGTAGGAGTATTAAGGAAGCGACTTCATAAAGCTGTTCAATATCAAGTGGCTTCTTATACCTTTTTTTGAATTCGTGCTTGTCAAATTCACTAAAAAAGAAACCTAACAAGACTCTCGACCTGAATTGCGGTGCCAATTCCTCAAGGAAATCCTTGAAATCCTCCAACAGGTGTTCGTAATAATTGCGTTGGCCGTGGGGTATCGGGCCTGAAACTAAAATGGAAAGCTTAAGTTGCCGATTGTCTTCGAACTTTTTGACAAAGTCGGTATTGATAAATAATTGCTTGACAAGCTGAAAATTCAACTCAATGGTCTTTCGGCTAATAACTCGGGTGGGCTGTAGAAAGACAATATTATTATGCACAAAATCGAATTCCTTGATGGTATCATAGCCTAATAAAATGGGCAGTAATGAGCGTTCACTATGAATGTGATTCGCCACTTTATGTACTGTAATGGTATCTTTGTGATTGGCAAAAATAGAGGCCATCTGCATAAAGGCCTTAATGATGTCCCTTCGGCTAATTTGTTCGGGTTTTGTGTCTACGGCTGTACCTATCATGGCGGAGTTGGCAGGATTATGCCCCTTGGTATTCACCAGGCGCCTATGTTGTAAACTATTGATATTTATATTGAGCCATGACCTGCTTTCCCAGGGATAGACCATGTCAATCACTGAAAAGAACTCACCGACATCTGCATTGTGAAAGAAGAAATCCCTGGGTCCTTTTTTTAGGCCTTTCTTTTTGATTTCAACCTTTCTGTTACCGCCTTCCCAGTAAAAATCGTGATTGTTGTTGAGTACGGGGATACCCATATACTCTGAAATGAAGACGGTAGCCAGGGCCAGGGACACGTTACCGGGATTGGAGCAAACGTTAATAGGGTATAGCAAGGCAATATTATGCGCTTCTATATAACGGCCCAACTTTTCTACCAATACTAATACTTCGTCCCAGAATTTCAGAATGAGTGCGTTATATTCTTTACTACCCCGTTCTAATTTGATCTTAAAGAAATCATTGTATAGTGGCCAGTTATCAAAGCCGTCCATTTCTTTGATTTCTTTTTTAAAAGCTCCTTTTGGTATCAACTCATGAGCTTCAGGCTTTATTTCCCCGGCGATATAATGAATGGGAATGTCGGGGTAGATCTTTTTGAAGGCTTTGGCATACTTTTCAGTTTCTACGGTAATACCATCGATGGTAAAATAGAAGGTCATAAAAGCAATACCACCGGTTTCCACGTGCTTGCCGAAGTCATTTAAATTTTGTTTGAAAGCGGCTGTTGAAGGGCGTTCTCTAAATCTATCGATAAATAACCCGAGGTCAAACCAGGTATTGATCTTCTCTCTTCTTAGCTCTTCGAGTATGCTATCAGTTTTGGCCAAATGAAAATTTTAAGCCTGGACCTTCGGTATTAAAATTGAAATAACTCGCTTAATTTCTCTTCCAGAATATCAAATGAAAAGTACTTCTTGCCCAGTGTATAGTTATATTCTCCAATTTCTCTACAAAGTTCCTGATTATAAATGATATCCGTCATCTTTTGAACCTTGTCATCGGTTAACTGACTATCTTCTAACATGACGGTTTTAAAGCCTTTACTACCAATATCTGGCATATACACAGGCTTGTAGTTATTTACAAAAATGGGTTTTTTGGCAAGAACTGCTTCTATAAAGGCATTGCCAAATCCTTCATAGGTACTAAAATACGTACAGGCCCTACCGTGGGCATAGACGTCTGAGAGGTCCTTATGGTCACGAACCATATGTGAGGCGAAAATGACCTGAGTGGTGAGATTGAGGTCATGAATCTGATCGACAATTTCATTATAATACTCGCGGTTTTGGTCGTCATGATTGTTCCCAGTAATGACCAACTTCAGCTTTTTATCATTTAATTTGTCCAGTAATGAGACCGCTGTTTCTATGCCTTTTCTTCGTACGATGCGTGTCACTTGCAATAAAGCGATCTCATGAAGGCCAACACCCAAATCTCTTAGAAAGTAACTATTATCTTCGTTAGGCACACCATAATCACGACTGAAATCCATGACATTTGGCACCATCGTCGCCTCGATATTGAACTTGTTTTTAAAAGTTTCCAGGCCAAAGGTGTTAATAACGGCATGTCGTACATCCGGTAATAGCAGCGGGAACGTATCATTGATAAGTGCATTGACCTCATCGTGTACAGAAACATAGCGATCGCCGCGCTCCCAATGAAAGTCATGATCATGTGTTACGATCGGTAAGTTCGTTTTTTGAACTAATTTCTTTATAGCTACACCCATGGCCACATGGCTGGGTAATGCTGAGGCGTTTTGAGAAAGGAGTACTTCGATCTTATTGTTGTGCACCCATTTTTCAAGCTTTTCTGTGATGATGTTCGAGACATTTTCAATATGGTCGAGGATAGGGCCAGGGTCTTTATCGGGCTCATAGAATGCTTTACGTTGTTCCCATTTTACTTCGGGTGAGAAAAATGAGAGTACCGGAAAATGATAGTGATAAGTATGGTCCATTTTCCAGAATTCAAATTCGCCGGAGATGATATAGACTTCATGCCCTAATTTTTTCAGTACGTCGATCCATTTCTCGGTCTCGAGGGCTACGCCGTCAACGCCGCCAATTCTTCCTATGATAATCCCTATTCGCATGTCGGGGTCTTGCTAAAATTTTAAAAACCACTAATATATGGTATTATAAACTTCAGGAATCCTGATTTAGTATAGACTTATCAAGAAGATATTGACGGTTAAGCAGCTATTTGTGTCAACTGCTCAATTCAATACCCTAGGGCTTATTCCAGGCCTTATAAGACGGGATTGATGTGCTCTAATACTATAATACCTTATGTTACTAGAATAGTAATTTGGGTGAATTCATCAAAAATAATCCTTATAATTAGTATCTTTAATGATGAATAAATTACATCACAATGAAACAGCTTGCAGTATACATCTTATTTTTCGCCATTGTATTTACTACCTCGTGTAAACAAAAAACTGAATCAAAAACTGAAACGGCTAACGAACCCGAAGTTTCTGCTGTAAAAGTAAAGGGAACTGAAATTGGCTATGCCACTGATTCCACACAATTAAAGGGGTATCTGGCCTTTGATGAAAACAAAAAAGAGAAACGACCTGGAATTCTCGTCGTGCATGAATGGTGGGGCCATAATGACTATGTACGCGAACGCGCTGATATGCTGGCAGGCCTTGGCTATACAGCGATTGCCGTCGATATGTATGGTGACGGAAAACAAGCCAATCATCCTGATGATGCCGGAAAGTTTGCGATGAGTGTGATGACCAATTTACCCGAAGCTACAGCACGTTTCAATGCTGCCTTAGAGGTGTTGAAGTTGCATGAATCGGTGGATAGCGATAAAATTGCTGCCATTGGGTATTGTTTCGGAGGAAGTGTGGCATTGACCATGGCGAATAGCGGAGCTGATCTTGATGCTGTGGCAGCCTTTCACAGTGGTGTACAGTTGCCGGTAATGCCAACTAAGGATTTAAAAGCACAGGTATTGGTATGTAATGGTGCCGATGACCCATTTATAAATCCGGAGTCTGTGGCTGCGTTCAAAGCTGCCATGGATTCTATTGGTGCGAACTACGAGTATATCTCGTATCCTGGCGTAAAACATAGCTTTACATCGAAAGCAGCCGATGCAAATGGAGAAAAGTTTGAATTGCCATTGGCATATGATGCGGAAGCCGATGAGAAATCATGGGCAAGTCTACAAGAACTACTTAATAATGCTTTTAAATGATGGAGAGTTAAGACAGTGATTTTCTGATTAGCTATCTGTATTTCAAATCTTGTGCTTTGATATCCTTTGTCCAGAGCTCTTTGCCATCTTTATCGAATATTTTGATCGTTAAGACGCGTTCTTTGCGTGGACCGCTAACTTTTAAAATACCGAAATTGTGCTGATTTACTAAGGTCTCGTTTAATTTATAAACGTTCAACTCCTCAGTATTTTTATAGGTTCCAGCGGTTAACGAAGAGCAGGTAAGATCATAAAAGGGATATACACGATCACCTTCCTGCATACGGCTCAAAACAGTATGATGTCTATCTCCATCCAGAAAAAGCACACCTTCAATTCTGGCTTCACGGATCTTAGACAATAGATAGTTTTTTTCTTTCGGATAGGTGGCAAAATTCTCACCCATAGCTTCCGAATTCAATACTTGTCCACCTATAACAATAAATTTAAACGGTGCGCGGCTTGAAGCCAGGGCATTGATCAACCAATCGATCTGGGCTTTACCCAGCATTTGCCGTTCTGTCGTAAAGTTATCGTTGGAAGTTCTAAAATAACGGTTATCCAATAGGAAAAAATGTAAATCTGCCCATTGAAACATCCCTGTTATTCCACCTTGGTTGATGACATCATAATTGGGATTCCCCCAGAAAAGTTTGAATATTTCTGAAGCAGTGTCTTTTAACCAAAAGCTGCTGTCTGCATTGTTAGGGCCAAAGTCATGATCGTCCCAAATAGCATAATGATGGGTGGAAGCCAGTAATTCCTGTAATTCGGGTAACGAGCGTGTGTGCGTATAGCGATACAAAAATCCTGTTCGGGAATTCCAATCGGCCTCCCGTAAATAGGTATTGTCTCCCAGCCAGAGCATAAAATCAGGTCTCTTCTTGTGAATGGAGTTAAAGATATCGAAATCACTTCCGTAGCCTTTTCCAGGCCTGTCAAAGCGTTCTTCATTGACGAAATTGCAGCTGCCTATTGCAAATTGAACTTCCGGCGGATCAGTTCTCCATTGCCAAAGGGTTTGTGACTGGAATTCCATGGCGTAGTCTCGTTGAACTTTCTTTCCGTCAATAAATACTTCATAGGTATAGTTCTTTCCGGGCAAAACTTGATCTGCAATCAGTTTCGCCACAAAACCATAGTTGGCCTGGGTAGTATATTTTTCAGTTTTGAATCGTTGATTGGGAGCTGCTTTGTCGAAATATTCAAAGTGGACTTCAGCAGCTTTGGTAGTTTGCACCCAGAGTAATACTTCACGCATGGTCGAATACCCAACCATGGGCCCCGATTGTACCAGGTCTTGAGCAAATAGTAGACCATTAGTTGACAGTAATAGGATGATGATAGACAGTTTCTTTTTCATAAAAATAGAATTAGTTCGAAAGGACCATAAATATACGAGTACTTTGGAAATTCGTGCTTAGAAATCGTAAAGAAAGTATGCGTAACGTTCTATCTAATGGTTGATACTGCTTAGGACTTTCTACGAGCCGTCTAAAGCAGCTTTCAAGTCTTCCAATCCTATAATACCTTAATTGGCATATACATATGGTTGTTTGTCTATTCAATTTTATTTTCTGTTTTTTAAGTATCTTTAGTCTGCATAAATTAAGATAGGCTATGACTAGAAGATTTGTATATCTAATCAGTAGTTTTTTGCTGGTACTACCTTTACTAGGCGTATCGCAAAACTGTAACCAGGTCAATTCCTGGGTAGCTAAGGCAGAGGGGTATGCCGCCGGTATTGATACTAGAGTTCTAAATGCTTATATGGTCATGAAATTGACCTCGCCTGCCTTTCATGATGAGCATTTCAAACCTGTTTTTGGTAAAATCTATTCCGAGCTGAATGAACATGATAAAGAAGAGATACGATCCAAATTGCTGTCTTGTGCCAGTGATAAGGCATTGGTAAAAAAGGGCCTTATCACAGCCTTTGAAACCGATAATATGACTGCGAATTGGAACCGACAGGTGGCAGCCATTAACAACAGTTCTGCCGAAGAGAATGAGCGAATCCATAATTATGAAAGCCGTATTAGGGCAAGGAATCGGGCACAACATCAGCGTACCCAACAACAGACAGAAGCTTATAATCGTCAGCGAAGGGCAGCAAGGGGTAGGAACAGCCGGGGTGCCTTACCACCTCGAAGTCCACATGCGTATAATGCCAGCCCTAAGGTCCGCAAGAATACCCCTGCAGATTATCAAAAGGAAGCTGTAGAAATGCGGACTGTATTAACTTATATCAAAGGCAACGCGGCTCCGGCGCATCGATTTACAGGATATGCAAATGCCGGACTTATGCAAAAGGTATATGACGGCGACTTTGAAGGCTTTCCACTTGGATTGGACGATATGCGTGAAAAGAACCTGATGGGCGGATTAAGTAAGATAAACGAGATAAAGAAATATGAGCGTTATTTAACGATCTATCTTGAGAATTTCTCCGCTAGCTGTGCCATGAAAGCTAAGGCAAACTACAAAGAAGTGAAGATTCAATATGAGGTTATAGAAACACAACATAACGTATCTTCTTCCAAAGGATATACCAAACCTGAGATCTATTATATGAAACCGCATTTTGAAAAGGATTTTAGGCGGATTCACAAAGTGCTCTCGAATGCCGCACCAATGGATGCGATTTGGATGTTGGCCAGCCCGGGTGAGACCGGCTTGAATTTCGGTCCTGATGCGAAACAACTTTTCAAAAAAAATCAATGTGAATCTCCGGTCCTGCGGCAATTAGAAACCAATTTATACCTGGCCTCCAAAGGAAAATCATCGTTGCAGAAATTACTACCATATCTTGGGAAGTGAGGTCGTACGGCTAAATGCCCCAGGACTTTACTACGAACATTCTACTGCAGGATTAGTCGTGTTGGGTACTATACTATCGTAATCAGGGCAGGCCATCAAAAATAGTTAATAAACTAATATTTTTCAGGAACAAAGGTCTGATAGTCCATAGGCGGTCTCACATAGCCTTCATGTTTTGGTAACTGTGGTAAGTCAATCGCTTCATGTTTGATTTTCTCATAAGGAATTTGACTCAGGATATGACTGATACAGTTCAACCGTGCCTTTTTCTTATTGTCGGCATTGACCACGTACCAGGGAACCTGTTTGGTATCGGTATGCGCGAACATAGCGTCCTTCGCTTTTGAATATTCTAACCATTTTGAACGTGATTTCAGGTCCATAGGACTGAATTTCCATCGTTTCAGCGGGTCTTTAATGCGGCTCTTAAAACGTTTTTCCTGTTCTTCATCACTTACAGAGAACCAATATTTTAACATGATGATACCTGAACGAACCAGCATACGCTCGAAGTCCGGACAGGAGCGTAAAAACTCTCGATATTCTTCCTCCGTACAGAAGCCCATCACTTTCTCTACACCGGCCCGGTTGTACCAACTTCTGTCAAAAATTACAATTTCTCCAGCTGCGGGCAAATGGGGAACATAGCGTTGGAAATACCATTGTGATTTTTCCCGTTCAGTAGGAATTCCAAGCGCTACAATACGACAAACACGGGGGTTGAGCGGCGCAATGATTCGTTTTATAGTACCCCCTTTTCCGGAGGCATCCCGGCCTTCAAATACAATAACTACTTTCAAACCTTGCGTACGGACCCATTCCTGAAGATGCACAAGTTCTTTATGAAGCTCATTCAGTGCTTTTTCGTAATCTGGAGTACTTAGAGGTGAGGATTCGCTTGATGACTTTTTCATTAAACAAAGCTAGCAAAAATAGTTGTTTTCTTAGGGCCGCTCACTGGAAGTCGCTATGTAACTGCCCTTTTAAAGATATGAAGACTACCGGATAGTATCCCATGTGTAATGATGGATATCATTGTTTAAACCACTGACTTCAAGTAGTTTTAATACTTCACAGAAAACTAAAATCTCATGAAAAATCCAATAACTTTAGTGCTGGCTTTTTTTGCTGTGCTATCCCTTTTTGGACAGGCGGAAGCAGGAAAAGATGTTGTAATCGACACAGAGCAAACTGACGATATTTATATCGCAGGAGAACAAATTGAACTGGAAGCTGTGGTGAAAGGAGATGTTGTTGCTGCAGGTGGTACGATCATATTAAATGACAGTATTTATGGTGATTTTATAAGTGCCGGTGGTGATCTTACTCTTAAAGGTCCAATTTCTGATGATGTTCGAGTAGCAGGAGGAAAACTAATAATAGATTCAGAAGTCGGGGACGACTTAGTTGTGTTTGGCGGAGAAGTACTCATTACAGAAAAAACGCGTATCAAAGGAAAACTCCTTTGTTTTGCCGGAAAGGTGACTGTAGATGGCGAAGTTGTAGGAGCGTTGAATGTGCGCGGTGGTGCAATTTTTATTAATGGCACCATACGAGGTCCTTCGAAAATAGTAGGCGAAGACATTGTCATTGGATCAACGGCCCGTTTTTACGATGATGTTGAGTACTATACTGATGATGGGAAACTGAATTTCAATGGTAAACTGGTCAATGCAAACGCCCAATTTAATGAAGATCTCGTTGAAGAAAGCTCACAATTATCGTTAAGGACCTTAGGAACGGCCTCATTAAAATTATGGGCATATTATGTCTTATCTGCTTTTCTGGTGATCCTCGTATTACATGCGCTTTTTAAAAATGCATTTTCAAGTGCTGTTGAAGGTATTGAAAATAACCTGGGTAAGAGCTTTGGTTTCGGGTTGCTGTATCTCTTCGGAATACCATTTTTGATCCTCTTTGCTTTTTTGATGGTTATTGGGATCCCAATCGGGTTATTTGCAACCGGAGTCTTTGTATTCAGTCTTTTCTTTGGTCATTTGGTGGCCGCCATCTTAATTGCATACTACTTGAGGAATAAAAATGAAAAGGATTGGGGCTTCTGGGGTATTACTTTGCTGGCCTTAGGTTGCGCTGTTCTATTACGTGCACTTACAATCATTCCGTTTGTAGGTATCATCATTTCTATTGTAGTGCTATCAATCACCTATGGGGCATTGAGCTTACAAGTATTTCGTGCTAAAAAGCAGCATGCAGCATAAACAGGCTTTGCCCGAATTGACGAGCAGGAGAGTAGGTAAGGGAATATGGGCGGAATGAGAAAGCAATTATGCTTTCAAATAGGCCTTTACCTGCTTTCTGTAACTTTCACCGACAGGGACTTCAATAGTACTTAGTTCAACGTCATAAGCGGTGTATGCAGTGATGCTGTCGCTGTTTACGATATAGCTGCGATGCGTTCGTAAAAAACGTTCATCCAATAATTCATGGAATGCGCTGATGCTATACTTGATGACATGGCTGGTCTCTTTTGTATGAATCTTTATATAATCCTTCAAACTTTCGATGAATACGATATCCTCATACTTCAATTTTACCTGCTTACGGTTTTCCCTGATAAAGATAAAATCAGCTTTTGAGGGTTTGATGTTATTAGTATTCGCAATGGGCTGTTGTAAATTTTCAAACTTCTCAATAGCCTTAAAAAAACGAGCAAATGTAATAGGCTTCAGTAAATAATCCACAGCATCGAGTTCAAAGCCCTCTACGGCATAATCGCGATAGGCGGTTGTAAAGATAACCTTTGGTTTATGCAGGAGGCTTTTGAAGAAATCGACACCCGTCAGGACAGGCATTTCAATGTCTAAGAATAACAGGTCCACTGCATGTTCTTTCAGTACCTTGCTAGCTGCTATAGCGCTTTCACAGGCCGCAATCAATTCAAAATTTTCCAGTTGCGACAGATGATTAACGAGCAATCTTCGCGCCAGTTCTTCATCATCAACAATGAGACATTTATAGACCATAAGCCGGTATATTTAACTGTACGTTGTAGGATTCGGCCAAATCATTGATATCAAGTTGAAAAGCTTTTGGATAGAGTAGGTTTAGTTGTTTCGTAATGTTGACTAATCCTAATGTCTCGGCTTCATGTTGGACAGCATTTCGGGATATCCCTGGTTTCGTATTTGTTACGGAAAATGAAATAAAGGCATCTTTCTTACTTAATTCAATAGCTATTTTGGAGGTGTCTAATTCCTGGCGCACGCCATGCTTAAATGCATTTTCAATAAAAGTGAGCAGAATTAATGGCGCAATTTTCACATTAGTGTAGTTCCCTTTTTTAAATGTTATTTCCACACGTTTTCCATATCTTATTTTTTCCAGGGCCAAGTAATTATCGATTAAAGCGACCTCCTTGTCAAGCGGCACATAGTTGTCTTTACAGCGATATAGCATATAATCCAACATCGCTGATAATCGCTCAATCACTTCGGGTGTTTTATCAGAGCGCTCAAGTGCCAATGCATACAAATTATTAAGCGTATTGAATAAAAAATGTGGATTCAATTGGTTCTTCAAAGCACTCAATTCAGCCAAACGTTTTTGTTCGCGCAGTTCTAAAATATCTTGTTGATTTTTATACAAGCGATAGGTATAGAGCAATGCAGCAGGTGTTAAGAACTTGACAATTTTGCTAAAAAACAAATTTGGGTCAACGAACCGTTCGATTAGGGGAACTTGCGCATAACTTCTGGCAAGTTCATTATATGTGTCAATATAGACGACATCGAAGTAATACTTTCTAAGAATCACATACCCTACGAATACTGCGATAAGAGAAAGAAGTAAACTAATAATGAAAAGACCGTATTTATTTTTGTTCAATAATTTTGGAATGAGTAAGTCCAGCACTACATAGGCAATAAGTATTTGCGGTACCATCAAGGTAACTGTACTTTCAAAAAGGTGTTTGTAATCTCTGAAAAACACTAGGTTCGATGTGATGATGAAATACGCAAAAATGCTCAACCAAAAAAACAGGTGTCGTGTTATTCGAGAATTGATAAGTGTTTGCATAAAATAGACTGCTGAATCCTCAAAAATAAGATTTCTTCGAGCTACTTCTACCTATTTTCTCTGAAATCCATGAATACGGGAGACTAATACCAGTTTTTGGTCGACCAACCTGCTTTAATAGTTTTCGTAGGCGTTGGAAGGGGGCTGGTCTATTTTTTAAAATTGGTCTGTTTTCTTGCATTAGGTTTGTTATAGACCATAAAACCACCTTATGATGAAATCAAGATATGTTCAGCTATTGATTCTACTATTTGCTAGTTGTTTAAGCCAACTATTTTCCGCCCAGACATCAGACTGTAATGATAACAACTATTATTCATGAAATACTTAGTTCTCGTTCCGCTACTACTTTATTTAGGGTATAGTTTCGCACAGAATTCTTTAGAAATCAAGTTCATCGAACAATCCATAGAAGTTGATGGAAAGCTAAATGAAAGTGTATGGAGCCAACTTCCCACCTATACCAACTTTCATAATTACCTGCCCACAGATATTGGTTTGGCCAAAAACCAGACGGAAGTTAAATTATTTCACAATGGTGAATACCTCTATGTCTCGGCTATCTATAAGGATACCACGAGCAATGTGCAATTGAGTTCGCTTAAACGTGATGATATTGGTAATACAGTAGCTGGAAGTGAGACTTTTGTGTTCATTATGGATACGCAATTGCAGCAGCAAAGCGCTTATTATTTTGCTGTTAATATGGGCGGTGCTCAGGTGGACGGATTAATAGAGCGCGTCAATGAAGGGTTTCGCTTAAGTTCTAATTGGAACACCGTATGGAAGGCTGCCACTCAGGTAAACGGCACAAAGAAGCAATTTGAGTTGGCCATCCCTTTTAAGAATCTTAGTTTTAATCGTGGTAATGGTGCCATAGCGATACAGACCTACGTACGGGATATTAAAAATAACTCCTGGACTATCTTTACTGATCTCAGCCGTAATTACCGGCTATTTGATCTGCGGTTTTTTCAATCGTTTGCCATAGACAATTTACCTAAAACCACAGCGGCGCGTTTTGCAGTGGTGCCGTCCATCACTTTGAATAACAATCACGACCTCGACGCAGACACTAATGAAAGTAGTCTTATTCCGAGTCTCGACATTCAGTACAACCTCAATTCGTCTTTAAAGCTGGATGCTACGATCAATCCCGATTTTTCACAAATAGATGTTGATCAGCAAGTGACAAACTTAACGCGGTTCGATGTGTTTTTTCCGGAACAACGCAACTTTTTTCTTGAGAATGCCGACTTGTTCTCGAATTTGGGTCCGGGCGATGTGAATCCGTTTTATTCAAGGCGTGTGGGCCAGGACACCAATATGCAATTCGGACTTAAACTTTCGGGGAATGTCGCCCAAAAAACCCGTTTAGGGGTACTCAATGCACAAACCGAAGTTGAAGACGAGCTGCCCTCTCAAAATTTTACGGTGCTGGTAGGGGAGCAGCAATTAAATACTCGTTTCGCGGCCACAGGATTTTTTGTAAACCGCCAGGCAACGGACGATTTTGTTCTTACAGATGACTATAATCGGGTTACCGGATTGAACTTTAACTATAAATCGCAAAACAGAAAATGGGTAGGAATCGCTAATGTTGCCAGGAGCTTTACTGCGGACGTTTCCGGAAAAAGTAACTTCACTAACCTGGGTATGTTTTATAATGTTCGCGGCACTGCATTAGGCGCTTCCATACGACAGGTACAGCGCAATTATACGGCCGATGTAGGGTTTACACCTCGTTTATTTAATTTTGATGCTTTACAAGATGTTTCCTTTCGGGAAGGGTACACGCAAAGCAGTGTCTATGGGATTTTGACCAAGTTTCCTGAACAATCCAAAAACATTAATGCCTATCGCTATTTCAACGGGTCCAATGATACGTACTGGGACGAGGATGGCAGGGTGCAACAATCAACATCATTCTACAATACGGCCCTATTTTTTAAAGAACTTTCTGCGGTTTATGTGAATCTTTATCATGATTACGTTAACTTAAAATATGCCTTTGATCCCTTAGGAAATGGCAATCCGATACTACCTGATCAGTATCAGTATTTCAGGGCACGTGCAGGGTATAACTCCGCCAGAAACAAGCAATTCGTTTATAGCGGATTCGCGCAATACGGTCAGTTTTATAATGGTATGAACACCACGGTGGGTGCCACACTCAACTACCGTTTATTACCTGTTGCGAATCTTTTGATGCACTATCAGATTGATGATATAGACTTAAATTCACTGGGGCGGGAAACGTTTCATTTAGCACAATTTACAGGGGAGGTATTTTTTACAAATCGGCTGAACTGGACGACCTATGTTCAATATAGTACACAGAATAATAACTTGAATATTAATAGCCGGTTGCAGTGGGAATACAAGCCGCTTTCTTATGTTTACCTGGTACTCACTGATAACTTCAATGAGCACTTAGCACGTACCAATTGGGGTGTGGCTGTGAAGGTGAATTATCGTTGGGATTTTTAATAAAGTCCGAAAAATTGTAGTTAGAAATGCCCCTAGATCGTACTACAGGCGTTCTAAGCTGTGATTACAACTATGCAATAGTATACTACCGTATCAAATCAAATCCAGATAGAGACCCACAATCAAAAAGAATAGGTATTTTTGATTTATGCAGCACTTTAAGACTATATCGAATTATTGCAAAGCGATTCATATTGCATCACCGAAACAACCATATTTTGATATTAGAAGTTTTGAAGAGAATATGCCAACAGTTGTTCCTAAAATGGAACCTTTTAAGCATGAGTTTTATGCGATAGCCATAAAAGTAGAAGGCTCCGGAAAAGCGATTACAGGGCATCATACCAATTTTCCTGAGGGAGCAACCGTATTTTTTAATACACCTTTTCAACTCATTTCCTGGGATATTTTACCGGATTGGGAAGGCTATTATTTAATGTTCTCAAAAGAATTTGTGACGCAGTCAAAACATTTGCAGCAGCTTCTTGATGAATTTCCATTTCTCAAGATCGATAAATCCATTCCCTTTAAAGTGAAACCAATGGAAGTTTCGAAATTACTTCAGGTGTACGAATCCATCCATGAAGAGCAACAGCACCTGCAGCAAGATTCATTTGCCATTATCGAAGCTCAAGTCCTGGTATTGCTGAATTTCGTGAAACGTTTTTTTAATACGCAGGTGAATAAAGAAGAAGCGATAGAAGCATTTCGAAAGGCGGATGTCAATTTACTATCACGTTTTCAAACTTTGATTGAAACCAATTTTTATGAAAATACCCTGACCAACAAAAAAGTACATTCACCGAGTTTCTATGCTGGACAACTGGCGGTACATCCGAAT
>JASJDL010000035.1 GCA_030065775.1 Flavobacteriaceae bacterium
TATAGATTGATATATTCTCCAAACTTTTACCACCATTTAAATCTTCTCTTGAATTCATACTTTTATTAAACTTTATATACCCGTTTGAAGATATGATAGAATCTGGGAGCATGGCATAAGTCAAAGTATTACCAAGTATACTTCCATCAGCGGTAGGATATCCATTCCCTGTTACTCCACCTAGATAATGATATTTTATTGTAACACCAACGGTTTTTGTTAATTGATTTTCCTGTAGGTAAGTAAACCTTATAGAGTCTTTTTTACTCGCTGAGGTCATTTTTGTGGCATACCACGAATTAGTAACAAACGACCCCTCTACATGCGTGTCTGTTTTGGTTTGATCATGTCTATTGAAAATATATTCATTTCCTTCTTGAGAAATCAAAGTAAAATTTAATCCATCTCTTATAATTTTAATATTAGATTTAGGATACGTTATAAAACTATCTGTTTCCTGATCCCAAAAAAACTTTCCACTTTCGCCAGGAATGCTATAACTAAAAATATCAGGTTCTGAGTCTGTATTACCATTGTATAATGCATTTTGATAAGTGTTCATGAAGTTTTCACTAAATGTAACAGGATCTTCGGAGTGACCAGCTATTTGGGCTACAGAATATTGTCCGTTGTATTTAGTATAAAATCCATTTTCGTCAGGAAGACCTCTTACACTTCGTGATATAGAAGGTATTTCGCCTAATGACCAACCCAAACCCACCCAAGAAGCAATAGATTCTACCTTATTGCCTCCAGCATGATAACTCAAAGACAAGGGCAGAGCCAGTGGTCCCGATTCTAACGTAAAGATTGGAATACTAATATTAGGAACCCCGGTAAAGCGCCCCACAGGAATTTCGCCATATTTCGCAATAGAGGCTGCATTTGGGCTTAAAGGCGTAACTGAAGGTAATTCTTGAGAAAAGTTAGCTAAACTAAATGTAATTAGAAAGAAGGAAAATGCTTTTTTCATAGATGAAAAATTTTGATTAGAGAAGTTGAAAAGTGCTTTCTGGAATTAAAATTAGGTCAAGTCCACCACTCTTTATTAACAAAAAAATCTGAGTGGCACTTTATAGAATAAATGGTCAAAAAAATTTAACAAATGGTATTATTTCACCAGTTTCTCAATTTCTCTAATCACTGCCTCCTGCAGTATTTCGCCATAAAAATTTTGGGTAATCCCAATTCTCGAATGACCTAATAATTTAGAAGTGACCTCAATTGAAACACCGTTTAGAAGTAATACAGTTGTAGCGAATGTCTTTCTAGCTATATGGTGAGTAAGGTTCTTATCTATGGCCGTTAAATAGGCTATTTCTTTCAAATACCCATTAAATCGTTGATTACTGACAATTGGTAACTTGTTATCGTACTTTTCCAAAATCTCTTTTGTTTTTGATAATAATGGAATAGATAATTCTGAATTAGTCTTTTGTCTTTTCATTTTGATCCATTCCATATTCCCATGTCTTATAACAATATGGTTTGGTCTTAACCTTGCCATTTCTTTATAGGCTAATCCTGTATAGCAGCAGAATACGAAGCAATCTCTAATTTGATTTAATCTATCAATTCTAAAGTCAAACTCTTCCAACCTTTTGAGTTCCTCTTTAGTAAGGAAAACAATCTCTTTTTTAACTGTTTTGTATTTATATGATATAAAAGGATCTTTTACCAAATAATCCTCTTTAACGGCATCTTTCACAACCTTTCTAAGCCTTTGTATGGTCTTATTAACTGTTGATTGTTGTAGTTTTCTTTCAGTCTTCAAATAGTAGCTTAAATCCTCTAGAAACCTTGTTTTTAAAGCGTTTAACTTCATATCACTTCTATTATATTTATTTTTAATAAATCGCACGACATGAGCTTCAGTCTCTAAGTATTTTTTAAAGGTAACTTCTACTATATCGATACCTATTAAACTTTTCATTTTTTCATTATGGAGCTTGTAATAGCCTAATAAAGTCATTTGATTTTTAGGTAATTCACCCTTATATTTTTTATAGATATCTATAACATCAAAATCTACTTCTTGAACTTGTAGAAATAAAAAAGCCTGATTTAACTTTTGCCGTATCAGGTTTAGTTGAGTGTTGGTAAAGTCAGAGTAATCAGGATGGTCAGATATTTTTTGGTGTTTATTGTCCCAATATTTAGGATGCACAAATGAACCTATTGAAAAGACTTTTCTGCTTTTATTATAGGTAATTCTGCATAAAATTGAACATAAACCTTTCTTATTGATTTTTTGTTTATTTATTAAAAACAATACGTTGAATTTCATAGATTTTAATTTAATAAAATGGGGTGACCTATATACTCTTTTGGTGACCTAATAGGTGTCCTTTTTGGAAGAGAAAACTTGATAATTTGACGTTTATTTGAAGTTTAAGGAAACGTCTAAAAACAAAAAAAGCATCTCAATTTTGAGACACTTTCCATTGACTAACTTTACAGTTAGAGCAGTTTTACGAAACTGCTAAAAACAACACAACTTTCTTTATGCGGTCTGGACGGGACTCGAACCCGCGACCCCCTGCGTGACAGGCAGGTATTCTAACCAGCTGAACTACCAGACCGTGATGTATTTAATAGACTCAATTGGCGCCTTTCGACTTGCTCTGTTTCGAGGCAGACAGTCCCGAGTTCTCGGGATAACCAACTGAACCACCAGGCCAATTTTGTATTAAACTCTTATAAAAATTTCGATTTCTTTGTTGCTTTAGAAATCGCTCTCGTTTAAGAGCTTCTGTTCTAGATTTATATTCTTCATAGTAAACAAGTACCCAAGGCAACTTTTTACTTGTATATTTTGATAAACCCTCGTCATGAAAAGCCAAACGCCTTTGTAAATCATTTGTTTGACCTATATAAAAAGATTCATCCTTTTTACTCGACAAAATATAAACGTAAAACATGTAAAGAACTTTCGCATGCAACTCTGGAGACAGGCAGCCCCGAGAACTCGGGGTAACCAGCTGAACTACCAGACCGTTGCTCAATTAGCGGTTGCAAATATAGTTTGGTTTTCTAAATATGCAAAGCATTTTTTTAACTTTCTCATAAAAATCGCTGCCTGCTTACCAAATAAGTTGTCAAAACCTGATCAAAGCCCTGATTGATGTCAACCGGTACATAATCTATCTTATATTGCATACATTTCATTTTCAAATTATTGAAATACGCATCCACCGCTTTTTTATAATTCTCTTTGACAGTATCTGCGTACAAATTAATAGTGTCACCGGTCTCCACATCTATAAAACGCTTTGGGCGGTTGTCAAAATCAAAATTCAATTCATGCTTGGCATCATAAGTATGAAAAAAGATCACCTCATGTTTATTGTACTTCAAATGTCTTAATGCCTCAAAGAGCTCATCTTCATTTTTATCAGACTGAAACATATCTGTAAACAAAAAGATCATCGATCGCCGATGCACTTTGTCAGCGATTTCATGTAATGCACTATACGTTGCGGTCTTTTTTTTAGGAGTCGTATTCAAAATCTTTTGAAGATTCGTCAATAACATGCGCCGATGACGCTCACTTCCTTTGGCAGGCGCATAGTATTCGCTCTTATCAGCATAAATACTTAATCCGTACGCGTCGCGTTGACGTTTCAAAATTTCCAGCAACGCAGCCGCTGCTACCACAGAAAAACTGATTTTATTTAGCTTATCTATCGTGTAGGTTTCCAATTTCGGATAATGCATTGACGCCGAGTTATCGAGTATTAAATGGCAGCGTAAATTAGTTTCTTCTTCATATCGCTTTACAAATAGCTTATCGGTCTTGGCATATAACTTCCAGTCAATATGACGCGTGCTTTCCCCCTTGTTGTACAAACGATGTTCGGCAAACTCTACTGAAAAGCCATGAAACGGACTCTTATGCATACCGGTAATAAAGCCTTCAACCACCTGGGTGGCCAATAACTCCAAATTACCAACTTCTTTTATATTTTTAACCTCAGAGAGTTTCATACATATCTTAAGTTTGACAAAATAAAAAAAGGCCTGGCAACAGCCAAACCTTTTAACGTATTATTACTGTAGTGAACTTATACTAAAGCTTCCAATTTTTCAGTATAGGTGGCCTTTGGCGCCACACCTACTTGTTTGTCGACAACTTCGCCATTCTTAAAAATCAAAACAGTAGGTATATTTCTTACACCATACTTGGCGGCAAATTCCTGGTTCGCATCAACATCCAATTTTCCAACAACAGCTTTACCATCAAAGTCACTACTTAATTCTTCAACTGTTGGGGCCAACATTCTGCAAGGCCCACACCATGCAGCCCAAAAATCTACCAATACCGGTTTATCTGATTGCAATACTACCTCATCAAAAGTAGCATCTGTAATTTCTAATGCCATTTTATAAATCTTTAAATTCTTAATTCTAGTTAATTACTCATGCAAAAGTAAGCAATTATTCTGCCAATATTTCTCCGGCTGCATTACTTTTGCTTATAATAGTATGTAAATTAATTATTTCCTTACAAACTAGAAAACCTGTCGGGCTATGGCTTTGATATTGGTCGATTTTCCCATAGAATAATAATGAACTAAAGGCACACCCGCTTTTATTAATTCTTTGCTTTGTTCCACACACCATTCAATACCCACTTGGCGTACCTCGGCGTTATCTTTGCATTTTACAATGGCCATAATTAGATCATCGGGTATATCGGTTTTAAAACGATGTGGAATTAAATTCAGGTGCTTTTTGATAGCTATGGGCTTCAGTCCTGGTATAATCGGAACAATAATCCCTTCTGACCTGCATTTGTCTACAAAATCAAAATATTTTTTATTATCAAAAAACATTTGTGTAACAATATAACTCGCTCCTTTTTTGATCTTTTTTTTCAGAAAATGTATATCAGAATCAAAACTTGGGGCTTCCATATGCTTTTCCGGATAGCCGGCGACCCCAATACAAAAATCGGTTTTGGAGGTATTCTGCAGTTCATCATCTAAATACTGGCCATTATTAAGGTCTTGAATTTGAGAAACCAACTCACAGGCATACTGATGCCCTTCCTTTTCGGGTTTAAAGTAAGTTTCACTTTTTACGGCATCACCACGTAAAGCCATCACATTCTCAATACCTAAAAAATCAAGATCAATCAAAAAGTTCTCGGTATCTTCTTTGGTAAAGCCACCACATAAAATGTGAGGTATCGCGTCTACCTGGTATTTGTTCTGAATAGCGGCACAAATACCGACGGTTCCCGGTCGTTTTTTAACTACTTGCTTTTTGAGCAAGCCATTCTCCAATTCTTTATAGGTATATTCTTCACGATGGTAGGTAACATCAATGAATGGCGGTTTGAATTCCATTAACGGATCGATGGTATCAAAAATCGATTGTATATGTTGCCCTTTTAATGGCGGCAGAATTTCAAAGGAAAACAATGTTCTTCCATTCGCTTTTTTTATATGTTCAGTTACTTTCATATTTATTTCCCGTGCAAACGGGTAACTTATTTAATTAATTATTGATTTGTCGCCAGGTTCGGACTTAACCATTTTCTGGCTTCACTTTCACTAATATCTCGACGCTTCGTATACTCTTTTAATTGATCTTCGGTTATTTTTCCCAGTCCGAAATATTTTGATTCAGCATTGGCAAAATAATAACCACTAACACTTGCAGCCGGCCACATCGCTAAACTTTCGGTCAGTTTCACACCGATAGTGCTTTCAACATCCAATAACTTCCAGATGGTTTTCTTTTCAAGGTGATCAGGGCACGCGGGATAGCCAGGTGCTGGACGAATACCCTTATAGTTTTCTTTAATTAATTCTTCATTAGACAAATTTTCATTTTCAGCGTACCCCCAATGCTTTATTCTGACTTCTTCATGCAGGTATTCCGCATAGGCCTCAGCCAAACGGTCAGCTAAGGCTTTTACCATAATCGAGTTATAATCATCGCTTTCATCTTCATATTTTTTCGCGATTTCATCTGTTCCGAATCCGGCAGAAACACAAAAACATCCTATGTAGTCTTGCAATCCGGTCTCTTTAGGAGCAATGAAATCCGCTAGAGCATAATTGGGCTTACCCTCTCTTTTTTTTAGCTGTTGGCGTAGCGTTAGGAACTTTGATTTCTCACCATTATTCGATATAACTTCAATATCGTCATCAATTGCATTCGCAGGAAATAGCCCAAAAACAGCTTTAGCCTTTAGCAACTTTTCTTCAATAATTTGATCAAGTAATTCTTTGGCGTCATTAAATAATTCTGTGGCTTGCTTGCCCACCAGTTCATCCGATAAGATATTCGGGTACCGTCCATGCAAATCCCAAGAACGAAAGAACGGACTCCAATCAATATAGTCTTTTAGAATTGAGATATCTAAGTCTTCAATTACATGGATGCCTATGTTATTCGGTTTTTTAATCTCGGCCACTTGCCAGTCTATCTTATAGCTCCTTTTTCTGGCCTCTTCAATCGAAATGTATTCTTTTTGCTTACCACGATTTAAAAATTGCGTGCGAAATGCATCGTATTCTTCCCGAATCTCTTCTTTATATGCGGTATTATTTTCTTGAAGCAAGCTCCCCACCACCGTAACTGCCCGGGATGCATCATTAACGTGCACCACAGTATTTTGGTATTTAGGTGCTATTTTAACCGCTGTATGTGCCCGTGACGTTGTGGCGCCACCGATTAATAATGGTGTTGTTAATTCTTGCTTTTGCATTTCACTTGCCAGGTAGACCATTTCATCTAATGAAGGAGTTATAAGCCCGCTTAGACCTATGACATCAACTTGCTCTTTTTTAGCAACCTCCAGAATTTTTTCTGGGGGCACCATCACACCTAAATCTATGATTTCGTAATTATTACATCCTAAAACAACACTGACTATATTTTTACCAATGTCGTGTACATCCCCTTTTACTGTAGCCATTAAGATTTTTCCGTTTGACGGCTTCGCACTGTCTTTTTCCTTTTCGATATAGGGTTGTAAATAGGCAACCGCCTTTTTCATTACACGAGCAGATTTTACTACTTGAGGCAAGAACATTTTTCCGCTTCCGAAAAGGTCTCCAACGACATTCATACCATTCATAAGATGATTCTCAATAACCTCTATAGGCTTTTCGACCGATTGCCGTGCTTCTTCCACATCTTCAATGATAAAAGCGTCAATACCTTTTACCAAGGCGTGGGTTAAACGCTCCTGCAAAGTGTCATTTCGCCACTCTTGTGCTTTTACAGAGGATTCTTTTTTTATTCCTTTGACGGTTTCAGCAAAATCCAGCAATCTTTCTGTGGCATCGTCACGTCGATCAAGCAGAACGTCTTCCACATGTTCCAGCAAGTCTTTAGGAATTTCATCGTAGACCTCTAGCATAGCCGGGTTTACGATACCCATCGTCATGCCGTGTTGAATAGCATGGTATAAAAATGCCGAGTGCATGGCTTCCCGCACAGTATTATTTCCTCGAAAAGAAAAGGAAACATTGCTCACACCTCCACTCACATTGACATGTGGAAGATGTTCGCGAATCCATTTCGTCGCTTTGAAGAAATCGACCGCATTTTTTCGATGTTCTTCCATGCCTGTTGCCACAGGAAAAATATTAGGGTCAAAAATGATATCCTCAGGCGGAAAATTGATACCATCAACCAAGAGTCCATAAGACCTTTCACAAATCTCAACACGACGTTCATACGTGTCCGCCTGACCAATCTCGTCAAAAGCCATCACAATTACTGCGGCACCATAGCGCTTGATTAAAGTTGCCTGTCGAAGAAATTCTTCTTCACCTTCCTTCAGCGAGATAGAATTCACAACACTTTTGCCTTGAACGACTTGCAAACCAGCTTCGATAATTTCCCATTTCGAACTGTCAATCATGATTGGCAGTTTGGCGATTTCGGGCTCAGAAGCGATGAGGTTAAGAAACTGAACCATTGCAGCTTTGCCATCAATCATTCCTTCATCCATATTGACATCAATGATCTGCGCACCCCCTTCAACCTGATGACGGGCCACTTCTAAAGCTTCACCAAACTTATCTTCCTTGATGAGTCGCAAAAACCTGCGCGAACCGGTAACATTGGTTCGCTCACCTACATTAATGAAGTTACTTTGCGGAGTAACGACCAGGGGCTCGAGGCCACTCAATTTTAGATATCTATTCTCGCTAATCATCTCTGTTTACTACGCATCTTCGTCTAAAATTCCTGCTTTTGAGTTGATTGTTCGTGGTTTATATTTCTTCGCTATATCAACGATGGCTTTAATATGATCTGGTGTTGTGCCGCAGCAACCACCGATGATATTTATCAATCCGTCCTTCAAATAACTTTCTATTAATTGTTGCATTTCTTTAGGTGACTGATCGTATTCTCCAAAAGCATTGGGTAGGCCGGCATTCGGGTGTGCTGATATGTTTATATCTGTGGCACGCGATAAGCGTTGCAAATACGGTTTTAACTGCTCCGCACCTAAAGCGCAATTGAATCCTACAGATAGTAAATCAATATGAGCAATTGAAATCAAAAAAGCCTCAACAGTCTGGCCTGACAACGTTCTTCCAGAAGCATCTGTAATCGTGCCTGAAACCATTACCGGAATGTCGATTTGTAATTCTTCTTTCACTTCTTCAATCGTGAAGAGTGCAGCCTTTGCATTAAGGGTGTCAAAAATGGTTTCAACCAACACTACGTCTACACCACCTTCAATTAATGCTTTCACTTGTTCTTTATAGGCAATTCGCAGTTCTTCAAAAGAAACAGCTCTGTACTCTGGTCTGTTAACGTCTGGTGAAAGGCTTGCCGTTTTATTAGTTGGCCCAATGGACCCCGCCACAAAACGTGGCTGTTCAGGATTCTTTTTTGTAAACTCTTGAGCCACTTCCTTGGCTAACCTGGCAGACTGGTAATTCAGTTCATAGACCAAATCTTCCATGTCATAATCGGCCATGGCGATGGTAGTGCCAGAAAATGTATTCGTTTCAACAATATCGGCTCCGGCTTCAAAATAGTTATGGTGCACTTCTTTTATTGCCTGTGGCTGCGTGATCGACAACAGGTCATTATTCCCCTTTAAGGGAAGGTGATACTCCTTAAACCGCTTACCCCGAAAATCTTCTTCCGTAAAATTATAGCGCTGCAACATGGTACCCATTGCACCATCAAGCACTAAAATTCGTTTCTGTATTTCCTCGAGAATTCTTGACATATCAATTCTAATTACAAGAAATAGTATCAAGAAAGTTATATAGAAGAATATATCCTTCGTTATCTATTCCCAATTTTGGGATAGAATGTAGCACCTTCTTTGACAGACAAAGGGTTGCTAAGGTTTCACAGGGTCTAGTCCCTCCACCTTTCTTGATAACAAATCAATAAAGTATTGAACTTACTGGCTACAAATATTCAGCTTTTACAATTTAATTTCCAAATTTTTAATGGTATTTTTCCTAATATCATTTTTATAAGTACATTTGTAGCCGATTTTTTGAGGAAAAATTTGAGCTGATTGCAACCTCGTTTAAAAATGCTAAAACAGTAATGTAGTACTCCTTTAGGCGACCAAAGCAATCTTAATTTATTTTAATTTTTTAAACAAGTTTTATGCCTTACTTATTTACCTCTGAAAGTGTTTCAGAAGGACATCCTGATAAAGTGGCCGACCAAATATCTGATGCACTTATCGATAATTTTTTAGCATTTGATCCCGAATCTAAAGTAGCGTGCGAGACTTTAGTGACAACCGGGCAAGTTGTTTTGGCAGGGGAGGTAAAATCTACAACGTATTTAGATGTTCAGCAAATTGCCAGAGACGTAATTAATAAAATTGGATATACCAAAGGTGAATACATGTTTGATGGTAATTCTTGTGGTGTATTTTCGGCGATCCATGAGCAATCTGACGATATTAACAGAGGCGTTGATAGAGCTTCCAAACATCAACAAGGTGCTGGTGACCAGGGAATGATGTTTGGTTACGCTACTAAAGAAACTGATAATTACATGCCTTTAGCGCTTGACCTGTCGCATCAGATATTGATTGAGCTCGCTGCTTTACGCAGGGAAAATGAACTCATAAAGTATCTCCGCCCTGATGCAAAATCTCAGGTAACCATAGAATACTCAGACGATAATAAACCTCAGCGCATTGAGGCGATAGTCATTTCGACACAACATGATGATTTTGCTTCTGATGACGCCATGCTTGACACTATCAGAAAGGATATTGTCGAAATATTAATCCCAAGAGTTAAGGCGAAATTAAAACCTGAAATTCAGGAATTATTTAATGATAATATCAAATACCATATTAACCCTACCGGTAAGTTCGTTATTGGCGGACCTCATGGAGATACGGGTTTGACCGGAAGAAAAATAATTGTTGACACCTATGGCGGAAAAGGTGCTCATGGAGGGGGTGCTTTTTCAGGAAAAGACCCAAGCAAGGTAGATAGAAGTGCCGCTTACGCCACACGCCATATTGCGAAGAATTTGGTGGCTGCCGGAGTGGCTGACGAAATTTTGGTTCAGGTTTCGTATGCTATTGGTGTGGTAGAGCCAATGGGCATTTTTGTCGATACCTATGGAACTTCGAAAGTTGATTTATCTGACGGTGAAATTGCCAAAAAAGTAGCTGACATCTTTGATATGCGCCCTGCAGCAATTGAAGAACGCTTAAAACTGCGCCAACCAATGTATAGTGAAACTGCTGCTTACGGCCATATGGGCAGAAAAAATGAACTGGTTTCTAAAACATTTACGCAGCCCAACGGCACCACCAAAACCCTGGAAGTAGAATTATTTACTTGGGAAAAATTAGATTATCTAGAGACGGTTAAAAAAGCATTTGACTTATAAAAAGCGCTGAGTTGAGCCTTTTTTATAGGTTATACCTCAATCTAAAAGTTACAAAGCGCGGCTGAATGAAGTAATCATTGCTACTCACTGATACACCAGAATTGGAACTTTGACTTTGGGTTGTTGTATCTAGTAAATTTGTAGCTTTCACCTCGTATTCCCATTTGCTGTCTCTATTCTTCTTATAGGCCAATGAAGCGTCCCAGAATTCAAATTCATTAAGTGTTTGGTCTTCATCCTTAAAGCTATTGTAAGAATATTCGGTTCTGAAGGTGATTGATTTGAATAACAAAGCATCAAAGCTTACGGAAGGTGCATTGGTATAAAATTTTGTTCTGTTAGCGCCCTGGTCATTGTCTTGTATCACATAACGGTAGCCAATTTCAAAGTTGGGTGCCTCCCTGAAATTCGTGCTTAACCCGGCCCGATAGGTTTGCGAATAATTTTCATTTACTGAACGCTCGTTTCCGATAAACTGGTTAAACTTGGTATAACTGAAATTACCATTGAACGTTCCCCTGAACTTTCCGAACGAGCGTTGAAATCTGCCACGTGCCGTGAGACTTTCATCTGCAAAATTAGAATTAAAAGGTGTACTCGTTCTCACTACGCTTTCAAAATCAACAATATTCCGGATTCTATCGATACTTTTGTTGTAATTGACAATGGCAAAGATGTTGGTATAGTTAAACAGATTAAAACTAAAATAAGAGAGGCTTACATTATGTGATAAGGCGCTTTCCAATTGCTGATTTCCAGCTACTATTGAATTATAATTATTTAAAACCAGTCCTCTTGCCAATTGGGTAATATCGGTAAAATCAGTTTGCATGCGATAATTAAATATCAATTGTTCACTATTCTTAAGTTGAACCCTGGTATTAAAGTCGGGTAAAATCCTGAAAAAATTATCGGTATAATCAATTCCTAACTGCTCATTCCTGGCGTTGTATGCATGTGCTGAAAGCCCTGGTGTGAACGTAAAAATACCTGACTTTATCCTGTAGTGCACCGCTGCGTAGACATCCGTGAAGGTATAATTCACATCATTTGCATCGAGGCCTTCATTGGTAGTTGGTATTGGGTCAAATCGGGAACCATCGTCCAAAAACTGAAAAATCTCAGAATCGAACTTTTGATTGCTGTAAATCGTACCAATGGTGAAATTAATATCACTTTTCTGATTCAATACATTCCAATAATCCAATTTGGCGTCCAGTTGATTTGATTTTACGCGCTTTTCCTGTGCAATATCGTACCCTACCTGTAAATTATTTAGCCCCAAGCCATTTGCCGTTGTTTCATAATTCTCTTTATTCTCAAGAAAAGCATTGTAAAACGGGTCCTCATCCTTTAAAAGGTGTTGTACTTCGAGGGCGAAAATATTCTTATCGTTTAATGTGTAGTAATAATTCAAGTTTTGGTTAATGCTGTATGGGTTGACCTCTTCATATTCATTTATCGCACCCAAAACAGATGAGAATACATTTTGATTCTGTGATTCTTTTGATAATCTCCCCAGCACATCATAGTCTAATTGATTATTGCTGTTTGGCTTGTATTTAGCGCTCAATTTCAGCATTCCCAAATCGCTTTTTTGCTCTGTAAACCCCTCTGTGGTCTCATCAGGAACCTGAAGATCGGGATTTGTAAATTGAACTGCACTATTTTCTTGTAAATCATTACGATTACTCAGAAAAATGGCAAATCCACTAATATCCAAGGTCTTTTTCGGTGAATAGCTGAAATTGGCTGCGCCGAATTTTGTATTGATCTCTTTAGCGCGATTATTTTGCAGGGTCAAAAAGCCCAGGTCATTAGTACCCAAATCAATACTGGTACCACTTTGTCTACTGGGTCTTCTGAAGCCTCCCGAAAAATTGAAATAGTCACGTCTGGTAAAGGCAATTTCACCGATATTATTGAGGTCGGCGATGAGATTTAAGCTAAACTCCGGGCTGTAATAAAACATTTTTGGTTGCGTAATATACAATGCGTCTTCTTCAGAAGAACCACCTCCGGTTGTAATATCTCCAAACCAAAAGCGTTCTTTACCTTCTTTTAATTTAATATTGATGGCAACATTATCCTGGTTATTGGTCACAGCCCGTAACTGATCTACCTCGGCGTAGTTCTTTAATACCTGTACCTTATCAACGGCATTTGAAGGAATATTCTTTGTGGCCAACTTGCTGTCACCATCAAAAAAGTCCTTTCCTTCTACCATTACTTTAGTAACACGTTTCCCTTCTACTTCTATTTCACCATCATCATTGATTTCAACGCCAGGTAATTTTTTTAGTACATCTTCTAACTTGCGCTCGGTTCCGCTTTTAAAAGAATCTGCATTGTATACTAAGGTATCTCCTTTGATGGTTACCGGCATTTCATAGGTCAGTTCCACTTCATCTAAAGTTACATCTGACTTCAACTGAAAATCTCGAAAGATATCTTCCTCTTTTGTCTGAACCGTTTGCTCCGCAGTCTTCATGCCTATAAAGCTTACCTGAATTTTATACTGGGTATTGGGTTTTAAATTGAGCTTAAATCGTCCCTTATCATTTGTAATTGCATACGAATCCAATTTTTTAGTCTGCTGGTTGATAGCAATAACATTGGCCAATTCCAATGGTTTGCCTATGCTATCACTTACCACACCTTCAAATTTTACTTGAGCGCTGGACAGCGTAACTACAAACAGAAATAAAACAATAGATCCTAAATTTTTCATAAGTTATAAAACGACTAGCTCTGGTTTATCAAGATTTTATATCAACTTCGTCTACTTCTTCTTCCCCGGTACATTTCTCTCATTTCGGTCATTTTTTTGATCAAGGTTTCCTGATACTCTTTTTTCGTAATCTCTTTTCCTCGCTCAGGAGCTTTAATTTTAGCCTTTTCCTTGGGGTTCATGACTATTTTGGTACATAACATTGTTGTAGTTCCCGCACTTACCTCAAGAATCAGTCCTGGCAGCCCCCAATATTCTGACGGTCCATGGCCAACGGGTATCTGTGGTGTATACCAGGCCTCAATTTGTGTGAGTTTCTCAGCACTCTCATTTGTTCCTTCTTCATTATTTTCATCATTATTTGCCTGAGGTCTGCGTAATCTATCCCATGAAAATGAGTACCATAGCAATTCTGACGTCGGTACGGATGCGGTCGCTTTGAAACAGGTATAATTCCCAATCTGCTTTGTTTCGGCTGTCATATCCCATTCAATTTTCTGCAATTTATCTTTGACCAGAAACCGCTTACCATAGAATTCCTGATCTTGTAATAAGGTATTCGTTTTTACATTCTTATATTGATCGCCCTGTGCAAAGTTTTTCCCCCATGAATCGGTTGCTCCCGAAATTGCATCTAATTTATCTTCCTCTTTGAACATGGATTCCTCAAGAGTAAAGGTTAATACATAGGTCTTTTCGAGCCTGTTTTTTAAACGTGCTTGAACTTGTTTTTTTTGAGCTGCGCTCAGCCTGGCGCCCCATCTCCCCAGGTCTAATGTTGACTTCGAAGAGTAATATGCTTTCCCTTGAAAATCTTGAGTGCTTACATCGGTAGGCATCAATAACATAAGCCCTGAAATAATAAATTTTGAGATCAATGTTTCCATCTTATAAATTTTTTGTTTAACTTTTAAAAAATAAAATTAAACAAAATATGTCGTGTATGTTTGACAAACCTCTGATTTTAATAAAAGTTTAAGAGTTTCAAAGTGCGCATTGAGTTTCAAATTATGTCGAAAGACTTCTTCTATCTTATGTAATTGTATATAAATTCAACTTTCTGTCTTACAATGAATAACAACTATATTTAATACTTACACATGTCAAAATTTACTAGCACTTCCATTAACTCTAAATTTCATTTTAGGCAAAGAAAGTCGTATCCACCAGCAAAACTGTGGGTATTCGATACTTCGTTTCAATAAACTTATTGGGTTCTTATCCGTATGCCGTTTCCGCCGCGTCTTCCACGGAACATTTCTCGCATTTCCCCGGTTTTCTTTGCAACAATATCATCATATTCTTTACGCGTGACCTCTTTTCCTTTCGTAGGAGCCTTAATAGTTTCTTTTTCACCGGGGTTCAAAACAATCTTGGTGCAGAGAATCGTTGTTCTACCCGCATGCACTTCCAAGATCAGACCCGGCAAACCATAATACTCGCCCGGACCCTGACTCACAGGTATTTGTGGAGAATACCAAGCAGTGATCGTCATTTTTCTATTTTCGTCTTCAGCGTTCTCATCAGTATTTGATGAAACATTGGCAGAATCTTTAGCCTGAGCAGTCTCATTATTCGTCCTACCCCTGCGTATACTTGTCAAACTAAATTGACTGGCTTCGACTTCGGCAGTGGCCTTAAAACACATATACTGACCAATTTGCTTTGTCTCATCACCCACCACCCATTCGAACTTTCTCAGAGAGTCATTTATCAGGAATTGTTTGCCGAAAAATTCCTGCTCCTGCAAAAATTGGTTTGTCTTTATATTTTTATACTGTTTTCCGGGATTAAAACTTCCCATAATGGCAAAGCGGGTACCCCCTCCTCCTTGACCCGGCGCATCCAGGCGTTCTTCTTCTTTATATTGTGCTTCTTCTCTATTAAACGTTAATATGTAGGTCTTTTCCAACATGCTCTTCATGCGTTCTGCAATTCGCTTTTTCATGTCTTCAGACATCTCACGATTCCCAAAACGGCTCATATCTACCGTAGTCTTGCTCTGGTAATAAGCTTTCCCTTGAAAATCTTGTGCAATTAAATTAATAGAAGCTATTAATAAAATAACGAGGACGATTCTATTTTTCATTTCAAATTATTTACGAGTTGCTTCACAAATGTAAGTATGAAAATCGGGTTGGAGTGTTAAGCAGTGTTAACGTTTGTTAAGCGATACCAAATAATACAATTTTAACATTTACTTTTGAACTATGAACGGTTATAAATACAATTGGATACTTTATTTTATCGCCTTTGTTATTATTGGTACCATAGGAATTCAGATCTACTGGAACTATAAGAACTATGAAGTTAATAAAAGACAATTGTTGAACGAAGTTCAGGCAAGTTTAGATAATGCCATAGAATCATATTATGTAAATCTTGCTCAAAAAACCCATATTGGACGCTCCTTGGATTCCATTATTGGGGAACACACCTTATATAGAACAAGAGAAGTTAAAAACCTCCTAACTAATTTAGATTCCCTACAAACTATTGCATTAACTGATAGTGCAAATTCACAGGGCATATCTATCTTTCTCAACACCAATGATTCAGTTCAGCCTGCCTCAGTGAATATTTTTAATCCCGCAGAAAATGACACCGTATTCAGAAGGCGTGCGCGTCAATTCGCCAAAAGGGTTATTGTCTCTTTAACAAGAGATCCATTGGCCTTAACGGAAATTGACAGCCTTTTGAAGCTCGAATTCGCGAGAAAAAAGATTGATGTCCCCTATCGACTAAGTTTCAAAGCCCCAAGAGATACTATCAGAACCATAGGAAATCTTAAGAATACCGAAGCACTCATAAGCACCCGATCTAAGTCAGGTTTTTTACGACGTGATAGTTTCTTGAAGATCGACTTTACAAATGCGACGAAAGTCATCTTAAACAGAATGCTCTCATCAATTTTAATTTCATTAGTACTTATTTTAGGGGTAATTACCTGTCTGTTTTATCTTTTAAAGATCATCAATAAGCAAAAACAACTCGCAGAGATGAAAAATGATCTGATCAACAATATCACACATGAATTTAAAACTCCCATTGCCACCATAGGTGTTGCGCTCGAAAGCATGAAAGATTTTAATGTCTTGGAGAATAAAGAGAGAGCCAAGGAATATGTACAACTTTCTAATCAGCAATTGGGCAAGCTAAATACCATGGTTGAGAAATTGTTGGAAACGGCCTCCTTAGATTCTAATTTATTAAAACTAAACAAAGAGGAAATTGACATCGTGGGAATGATCACTTCTTTGGTCAATAAACACCAGCTGGCCACCGATAAAAGTATCTCCATTTCGGCACCCAGCAATGAAATCTTGTTAAAAGCGGATGTCTTTCACTTCGAAAATGCGATTAATAATGTACTTGACAATGCCGTGAAGTATGGAGGCAATACCGTTCAAGTACGTATCAATAAGAAGGAAGAACAGATTACCTTGACTATTTCTGACAATGGGACCTCATTGACTCAGAAAGATGCGCAGTATATTTTTGATAAATTCTATCGTGTTTCTACAGGGAATACTCATGATGTTAAAGGTTTCGGTATTGGTTTGTATTATACCAAAAAGATCATAGAAAAGCACGACGGGGCGGTCGACCTTGAGCTTGAAACCGACAAAACCACATTCAAAATTACACTCCCTAATGCGTGATAGAATTACCCTGTTATTAGCTGAAGATGAACCCGCTCTAGGGCAAATTGTTAAAGAAAGCCTCGAAACCAGAGATTTTGATGTCTTGCTGTGTGAAGATGGTGAAACAGCATTAAATATCTACAAAAAAGAACAGCCTGAATTATTGATTTTGGATGTTATGATGCCAAAAAAGGATGGTTTTACCCTCGCTAAAGAGATCCGGGAACATGACGATGCTATTCCAATAATTTTTCTTACTGCTAAGTCACAAACTAAAGATGTACTGGAGGGCTTTTCAATCGGCGGTAATGATTATTTAAAAAAGCCCTTTAGCATTGAGGAACTCATTGCTCGAATTCACAACCTACTAAATAGAAAAGATTTACAAAAAAAGCCGACCAACTATCATATAGGTGATTATGAATTCATGTTTCACAAGCAAACACTTCAATATAAAAATGATCCGCTCATAAAATTGACGCATCGAGAAGCTCATTTATTATTTCATCTTCATCAACAGAAAAATGAAGTTTTAGATAGAACGTATATTTTAAAAAAACTCTGGGGTAGTGATGATTTTTTTAATGCACGCAGCATGGATGTATTTATCACAAAGCTTCGTAAAAAATTAAAAAAAGATATTTCGATACAAATAGTCAATGTGCGCGGGTTTGGGTATAAATTAATTTGCTGATCTCACTATTTAAAAAATTTAGTACATAACTTCTAACTCAAAATCTTCTTCATGATTTCTCATTTACCAGATTGGATCAATTTATTGTTTATCATCACATGTTTACTTACGCTGGTATTTTTCTATTTAGCCAATGGAAAACCTAAAATTCTTCTGTTGCTCATTTTAATTTGGTCGATTCTTATTTCTGTAATTGCTTACAAGGGTTTCCTTTCAATTACGGATACCATTACTCCAAGATTTGCCCTTATCTTGATTCCAACAACAATTGCCATTCTTTTTGGGCTCCGTAAAAAACAAATCGAATGGGTAATAGTCGGTAGAAATTTGTATTTAAGTACGATGCTTCATATAATTAGAATACCCGTGGAGATCGTACTTTTTTACTTATTCCTAAATAATATGATTCCCGAATTAATGACCTTTGAAGGAAGAAACTTCGATATCATTGCCGGAATAACGGCTCCTGTCATTGCCATATTATTCGCAAAAAGGTTGATCTCAAAAAAGGTTCTGTTAGTTTGGAATTTCATCGGCCTGGGTTTGGTATCATTCATATTAATAAATGGAATCTTATCAGCTGAATTACCTTTTCAGCAGTTTGCATTCGATCAACCAAACAAGGCCGTAAATTACTTTCCTTTTGTACTCTTACCGGCTACCATAGTCCCTATTGTAATTTATACGCACATTACTGACATTATCAAACTACTTCATGAACTAAAATCGTCGTAAAACTTTTATTTAAAATCACCCCTGAATTAATCCTGCCATTCAGCAATGAATAAATTCGTATCACGGGTACCCCCATTGTTTCTGTTTGAGGAAAAAGCAAGGTACTTGCCATCATTAGAAAACACCGGAAATGCGTCAAAAGTCTCACCATGGGTGATGCGCTTTAGATTCTTACCATCAATGTCAATCATATATAAGTTAAAAGGAAAGCCGCGTTCTGCTTCAAAATTTGATGAAAATAAGATTTTCTTACCTGAAGGATGGAAAAACGGACTCCAGTTCGCATTGCCTAAATCGGTCAACTGACGTAAGTCAGAGCCATCAGCATTACAGATATATAATTCCATTTCGGTGGGCTCTACTAGTCCTTGCGCCAATAAATCCTTATACGCTTTTATTTCTTCTTCAGTTTTTGGACGTGAGGAACGGAAAATAAGCTTTGTGCCATCTGGCGAAAAGAAGGCGCCGCCGTCATATCCTAATTCATTGGTGATTTGCTTTACATCGGTTCCATCTAAATTCATCGTGTATAATTCCAAATCACCGCTTCGCATCGAGGTAAAAACAATTTTATCACCTTTGGGAGATACTGTGGCTTCAGCATCATATCCTTTTTCGTTGGTTAGTTGCTTAGTAATATTCCCGTTAAGATCTGCAACAAAAATATCATAGCTGTCATAAATAGGCCACACATATTTTCCATTTCTTCTCAAAGGTGCGTCAGGACATTCTTCCTGAGCCAAATGGGTCGATCCATAGACAAAATGCCTATTGTCAGGTAAAAAATAAGCGCAGGTAGTACGGCCCTTACCGGTACTGACCATTGGTGGAGGAATACTGTCAAATGTTTGATCAGCATTCATTAAAAACATCTGGTCGCAACCTACACCCCATTGGGTATTGTTGGACTGAAAGATGAGCTGCTTGTCATCAAAACTCCAATAGGCCTCTGCATTATCACCACCAAATGTTACTTGACGAATAGATTTAAAATGTACTTCTTCAGGATAGATCAAACTATCCTTCTGTGCAACCACTTTTATTGAATCTTGCTTTTTCTGAGTTTTTTTAACCTTTTCATTTTTACAACTTACGAATACGGCTACGAAAAGAAAAATATATAAATGCCTCATGTTATTTAGCTAAATTTGCACAAAAATAAAGTTCCAATGAGAAGATTCATAGCCTTTTTAATTTTTATTTCAATACTAGCATGTAAAAAAGATACTTCGATAAAAAGTGTATCGATGCAGGAAGATGTGACTTTTTTGGCTGATGACAACTTGAAAGGCCGTGCGACCGGTACTGAGGGCGAAAAAAAGGCTGCTGTATATATTTCCAATCGTTTTAAGGGCATTTATATTGAAGCAAAAGGAACTACAGGATTTTACCAGGACTTCAGTTTTAAACCAAAGACACATCCGCATGAAGCTATAAAATTTGACACTAAAGAGGACGGTTCAATTACAGGCAGAAATGTAATAGCTTATATAGATAATAAGGCTGAAAACACCATTATCATAGGGGCTCATTATGACCATTTAGGCTTAGGTGGTGAGGGATCGCTTTATAGAGATTCCATTGCGGCCATACATAATGGTGCTGACGATAATGCAAGCGGAGTGGCCGTCATGCTGAACCTGGCTAAAAAATTACTAAAGGGTAATGTGAATAATAATTACCTGTTTATTGCCTTTTCAGGGGAAGAAATGGGTTTGTTGGGTTCGAATTATTTTGTGAAAAATCCAACTATCGAGCTTGAAAAAGTAAACTATATGATCAATATGGATATGGTAGGACGGTTAAAAGCGGATAGTACATTGGCAGTATATGGAACAGGTACATCACCAATGTTTAAGCAAGTCTTGAGAGCGCATAACGAAAAGTTTAAATTGATTCAAAAAGAATCAGGCATCGGGCCCAGCGACCATACCAGTTTTTACAATGCCGATATTCCAGTACTGCATTTTTTTACCGGGCAGCATGAAGATTATCATAAACCCAGTGATGATTCAGAGAAATTGAATTACCAAGGTATGGAAACCATCTCCAACTATATTTTTAATATTATTTCTGATTTGGATGACAATAATAAATTGGCCTTCCGAAAAACCAAAAATGAAAGTGAAGCCGTCCCTCGTTTTAAGGTTGGATTAGGCGTGATACCTGATTACCTCTTCGATGGGGTAGGTATGCGCATTGATGGTATTAGCGAAGGAAAACCTGCACAAAAAGCCGGCTTGCAAAAAGGCGATATTGTCATACAAATTGGCGAATATGAGATCAAGAGTATGATGGACTATATGAAAGCCCTCTCCACATTTGAAAAGGGAAATACCACCGAGGTAATTGTGGACCGAGATAATAAAGAGGTTGAGGTTGAAATTACCTTTTAGCTAATTGTAAATGAACATAACTAAAAAATAATATTTGTTAATAAATATTGTCTTTTATTCATTTATCTCAACAATACGTAATGCATTATTTCCTAATTTGTATATTGCGACACAGAAAAACCTAAAGTCATTAACCATATTAGGCCAAGGAATAGATGTTATTTAACTCCATAGAGTTTGCCATATTTCTACCAATAGTATTTTTTCTTTATTGGTTTGTTTCAAACAAAGATTTAAAATTTCAAAATAGCTTATTAGTTGTAGTTAGCTACGTATTTTATGGATGGTGGGATTGGAGGTTCTTGTCCCTTATCGTTTTTAGCTCAAGTATTGATTATTTTGTGGGAATTGGCCTGTCAAAAATCAATGAGCAGAAGAAAAGGAAACTTCTGCTATTATTAAGCATAGCAGTAAACTTAGGGTTTCTAGGATTCTTTAAATATTTCAATTTTTTTGCTGAAAGTTTTGCAGATGCATTTACATTACTTGGTAAACATATTGAGCCAACAAGATTAAACATTATATTACCAGTAGGAATCAGTTTTTACACGTTCCAAACTCTTAGCTATTCCATAGATGTTTACAAGCGTAAGCTAGAACCTACAAAAGATGCCATTTCCTTCTTTGCATTTGTGAGCTTCTTTCCTCAACTTGTTGCAGGACCAATTGAGAGAGCATCCAATCTTCTACCTCAGTTCTATAAAAAGAGAACTTTTGACTATGATAAAGCAGTTGATGGAATGCGACAAATTCTTTGGGGACTATTTAAAAAAATTGTCATTGCCGATAACTGCGCTCAATTCGCCAATCAAATATTTGAAAATTACTCGGATTTAAATGGAAGTACCTTGGTGCTTGGGGCAATCTTCTTT
>JASJDL010000036.1 GCA_030065775.1 Flavobacteriaceae bacterium
ATTTAGGAGATACAGGCCTGCGTAGGGGATTGCAAACTGCTATAGAAGCGATTTCTTTGCTTAAGGAAAAGATACCAAATGTGAAGTTGGTTTTAGTAGGAAAGAATACCACTGATCATATCTTAAAGTTTCAAGTCAGGGAACTTGGAGTGGAAAATTTTGTGGATTTTCAAGGATGGCAAGATATACGATTATTTCCATCTTATATTTTGGCAAGTTCAGTTTGTATTTCTCCATTACATAGAAACATTCAGCACGATGTAGCCTATGCAAACAAACTGTTTCAATACATGAGTTTCGCAAAACCACTTCTTGTAAGTGATGCGATCGCCCAAAAGAATTTAATTGAGAGTGTTGGAAGTGGTCTTGTACATAAAGAAAGAGACGTTCAAGACTTTACAGCGAAGGTATTACAACTGTATGAAGATAATGAGCTTCAGCAACGATTGGGAACGAACGGTAAACGATTTATTGAAAATGAGTTTAACTGGGAGAAAACCTCGAAAAGTTTACTAGATTTATACGATAGTTTCGCTAATTGAAAGCACTTATCATTACATATTATTGGCCGCCGGCAGGAGGCTCCGGTGTTCAACGCTGGCTAAAATTTGTGAAGTACATGCGTGATTTTGGTGTAGAACCTGTTGTGTACACCGCTCATAGGCCGAATTACCCTATTTTAGACCAATCACTACGCAAAGAAATTCCTGAAAATATAGAAGTTTTAAAACGACGCGTACGAGAACCAAATACTTTATTTGGTAAGACTTCAAAAAAAACAAGCGCAGGCTTTTTAGATACGAATCCATCTATTTTAGGCAGGATAGCCCAATATGTTCGGGCAAATTACTTCATACCCGATGCCCGGAAATTTTGGATTCGACCATCGGTAAATTATTTATTAAAGTATCTCAGGAAAAATCCTGTTGACGTAATCATCACCACTGGGCCACCACATAGCTTACATTTAATCGGGCTGGGGTTAAAAGGAAAACTAACCATAAAATGGTTGGCAGATTTTCGCGATCCCTGGACTGAGATCGACTATTTCCATCAATTACCATTGACAAAAAAATCTATTAAAAAGCACCACATTTTAGAGCAAAGGGTGTTGAAAAAAGCTGATGCCGTAATAGTGGTTGGACAGACGATGGCAGAAAGCTATAAAAAATATAACCAACACGTACATGTAATTACTAACGGCTATGATTCTGGGGAATTCGACGGTGAAGTGCGTATGGATTCCAGCTTTTCGTTAGTGCATATTGGTATGATGAATGCAGACAGAAACCATAAAATCTTTTGGCAAGCATTAGAGGAATTATGTGCCGAAAAAGCCGGTTTCGCTGATGATCTAGAACTTAAATTTATCGGAAAATTAGCAAATGAAGTTCGTGAATCGATCAAAAAACACAACTTAAATGCGAATACAAAGGTCATTGATTATTTAGAGCATCATAAGGTCTTACAACATCAGCGATCAGCGCAGGTACTGTTACTCTCTGTAAACAATGTACCAAGTGCCAAAGGCATTATAACTGGTAAAATATTTGAATACTTACAGGCAAAAAGGCCGATTTTAGCATTAGCCCCTAAGAATGGTGATTTGGCCGAAATACTAAAAAAGACCAATGCTGGTGTAGTGGTAGCCTTTGATGATAAAGACAATTTAAAAGCCAGAATTTTGGATTTTTACACTAGTTTTAAGTCTGGAATGCTATCGGTGAATACATCAAGTATCGAACAATATCATCGAAAAAACCTAACAAAAGACTTAGCGAAAATCATTAAAGATATTTAGTTGAAAAAGATTGTCACCATAGTAGGGGCACGGCCTCAATTAGTTAAAGCAGCAGTACTCAGTAGGATTATTTCTAAATACAATCAGTTTGAAGAGATAATTGTCCATACTGGCCAACATTTTGACACAAATATGAGCGGTGTGTTCTTTAACGAGATGCAGATTCCGAAGCCCAAATACAATTTAGGGATAAGTGGCCTAAATCATGGTGCTATGACCGGACAGATGCTCGAAAAAATTGAAGAGGTTTTACAAAAAGAAAGACCTGAAGTAGCTATTGTATATGGCGATACAAACTCTACGATTGCAGGGGCCCTTGCTGCTAAGAAATTTGATGTAAAAGTGGTTCATATAGAAGCGGGATTACGCTCTTTCAATATGAAAATGCCCGAAGAAATTAATAGAATCGTTACTGATCGTATTTCTGACCTGCTGTTATGTCCCACAGATACCGCGGTCATAAACTTACGAAATGAAGGCTTTGAGAATTTTGAAGCCAAGGTGGTAAAGTGCGGAGACATTATGAAAGATGCTGTAGAATTTTATGGTAAGATTTCATCTGAGAAATCTTCTATTATAAATGACCTGAACTTGTCTGATTTTGTCTTAGCAACCATACACCGCCAGGAAAATACAGATGACTTGAACAAGCTATCTGAAATCTTTAAAGGCCTGGAGGAGGTTCATAAACAGTGTCAAGTGGTCTTACCGCTACATCCTCGAACTCGAAATGCCCTGAACAAAGAGAATAGGTCTCCTAAAATTACAATGATGGACCCTGTAGGGTATTTTGATATGCTTGAGTTGCTCAAAAATTGTCGACTGGTTATTACTGATAGCGGCGGACTTCAAAAAGAAGCATTTTTTAACAAAAAACATTGTATTATAGCACGTGATGAAACAGAATGGATAGAGCTTGTCGAACATGGCTTTGCCAAAATAGTTGGGAGTAATGTGCAGAAAATGCTTGCCGCGTTCAGCGAATTCAAAAATTGTAAAACTGATTTTTCAGTAAGCCTTTACGGAAACGATGTAGGTGAAAAAATATATAAAGAACTAGTATCAATACTATCGTAATATGAAGTTACCAAAGTTCCTGCTGGGTGATAATACCGACTATCCGGATGATATTTTTATTATTCATACCGATTATCCACAATTCATTATCAACCTGGTCAATGACGAAATCGAATGGCTGGAAGAAGTCGTAAGTGATCATGAATCGTCATTAGAAAATGAAATACAAAATCTTATAGAAGAAGCTTCTAAATTCTACGACAGGGAAATGGAGCGCTATGAGGGATGAATTTAACGCCCTCCTTTTAACTCACTTTGCCATTTTTTTAGCTCCTCCCATTTGCCCTCGGCTGCCAACAGGGCTTGTCGCGGCCAGGTACTGGGATTATGCATTCTATAGCGCGGCCCCGCATTGTCTAAAATACCTTGTAAGCGATCAACTGACGCCTGGGCTAATTGTAAGAAACTCCAAATTCCATCGTCGTTTAACAAGGCTTTAATTTTAGGCCCAATACCTTCCACTTTCGTGAGTTCGTCTTTTACCGAATCATCAACTCTGGCAACACCATCAACAAACTGTGTTGGTATTGGGGTGATGCCCGGTGCCGTGACCTTCTTGGCCTTTACTGTGGTATTTTGCTGATGCTCGAGATTTTTGTAGTTCGTTTTCCAACGTTCCACCTCTTTCTTATACTTACTTTTATAATACCATCTTGACACTAGCCAACCTACTACGAACGCTATTAGAAGCCAGAGAAAAAAAAGAAATGAGTTACCGCTACTTTGACTCAAAAAGATAGGTTTCATAATATTACAATTGTGGTTAGCGGCTCTTAGGGTAGTTAAATGTAGAGAAAAGTTTTTTGTCAGGCAAAATAACCGGTTATAAACTAAGTAGTTGCATACTGTAACGCGGACTAAAAACTGATGAAATAAATCGGCTTGAAAGAAGTGTTTACTTTTTTGCAGCTTCTACCAATTCTAACTTGTCAAGCGAAGTCTTCGTAGTAAATAAACCGTAGTTGATAGTGGCTTTATTCTTTTCGATCTTTTCAATCGTACCCACTGAATTACTATCTATCAAACGTACACGGTCATTTAATTTGTAGGTATAATCGGCTTTTTCTTTAGCGATTTTTTTAGCCACAAGGGCTTTCACTTTCTGTACTTTTTTGACTTCTTCAAGCACCTCTTTTTTAACTTCTTCAAGTTTTTGTTTTTGCTGCTGTGCATGTTTTTTAGCTGCCTTTTTTTCGGTCTTTGTTTTAGGCTTGTTCTTTTTTTGATGTTTAGATTTTTCAATGGCAGCCCATTTCATCACATCAGCGATAAACTGCTTTTTATTATTTGTTTGAAAGTATTTATTACTAAGTTCGTTGAATTTTCTTCCTATAGTAAGCATCTTTTGATTGCTTTCATATAATTGCTGGAAACTTTCCAGTTTTTCCTGAACCTTCTTTTCTTTATCAGATAGGGTTTCGGTATGTTCTTGCGCTTTATTCTGCGCTTTTTCAAGATCTGCCGATGTTCTTCTTAGTTTGTTTCTTTCTTGCTGAAGCTTGGAAATGGTTCTGTCTAAACGAATTTTTTCAGGCTCCACTTTTTTCTTGGCGCGATTGATGAGGCTAAAAGGAATACCATTTTTCTGAGCTACTTCAAACGTAAACGAGCTGCCTGCTTGACCAACATACAATTTAAAAGTTGGTTCTAAGGTCTTGGCATCAAATTGCATATTTGCATTGGTCACATTTTCCAGCTCATCCGCCAATACTTTTAGATTTGCATAATGCGTTGTGATGATTCCATAAGCGCCTTTTTCATAGAACTCTTCAAGAAATATTTCGGCCAAGGCACCACCTAGTTCAGGATCACTACCAGTACCAAATTCATCAATTAAGAACAAGGTATTCGCATTACATTTTCGAAGAAAATTTCGCATGTTTTTTAGTCGGTAGCTGTAGGTACTCAGCTGATTTTCAATAGACTGATTATCTCCAATATCTGAAAGTATGGTGTCAAAGAAATAAACTTCGCTACGCTCATGAACCGGAATCAAAATTCCACTTTGAACCATAACCTGTAACAATCCGATGGTTTTTAACGTAATACTCTTTCCACCCGCGTTGGGCCCTGAAATAACTATGATTTGTTGCTTGTTATTCAATTCAAGCGTTTGCGGAACCGTTTCTAGACCTAGTTCGCGATTATTTTTCAGCAAAATAGGGTGGAAGGCATCTTTTAAAAACAGTTTTTTTGTATTTGAAATCTTTGGAAGTAATCCACCAATATTTTGGGCGTATTTGGCCCTGGCTGCAATACTATCTAAAGCTGTCAAGAAATCCTGATATGAATTGAGCAACTCAATATGAGGACGAATGACATCGCTTAGTTTTTTGAGTATCCTTATAATTTCTTCTTGCTCCTCATGAATCAGGTCTTGGAGTTCACGATTCAATTTGGCAGTGGAATCCGGAACAATAAAAACGATACTTCCCGTTTTAGAAGTTCCTAAAATAGAACCTTTTACTTTTCTTCGGTGCATGGCCAGCACCGCCAGAACTCGCTGACTTTCTATAACCGATTCTCGAATATCATCTAAATAACCAAAGCCGGCATATCGGCTCAAAACACTTGAAAAACTTGTGCTGATCTTCGCTCGTACTGAATTTATTTCTTTACGAATGCGTTTTAATTGGTCAGAAGCCTTATTATCGACTTCTCCGAAATTATTGATTACTTTTCTGATCGCTTCAATAAGTTCTCTGGTGAAAGGTATTTCAGATGAGATCTTAAATAGTGTAGGATAGTATTCTTGAAATTTTTTTAGAAATTTTAATTGCAGATTTACGGTTTCTGAAATTGCCACTATTTTCAAAAATGCATTTGCTTCTAAAAAACTGTTTTCTATATTAAGCAGGTGGATTTCTTCGGTAATTTCTTCAAAATGGTGATTGGGTATTTTATTATCATTTTCGAAGGAACCCAGATATTCATTCACTAATTGCAATTGCTCCAGTAATTTTAGCTTCGCTGAAATAGGTCTAATCTTTTGTACCGCTTTTCTTCCCAGATCAGAGCCGCAATACTCACCAATACTATCAATAACAGTATTAAATTCGAGGTCATTGAGTGTTTTTTGTGTGATTTTGCTGCTCAAAATTGTACTTTTACAAACGCTTTGCAAAGTAAGTATTTTTAGCAGTATTATGAACGTTCAAATTGCCGAAAGTTGGAAAGGGATTTTACAGGAAGAATTTAATAAACCCTATTTTAAAACGCTTGCAGATTTTGTAAAATCTGAATATAGTAAGCACACATGTTATCCCAAAGGAAGCCAGGTTTTTGCGGCTTTTGACCATTGCTCTTTTGACGACCTGAAAGTTGTTATTATCGGACAGGATCCGTACCATGGAACAGGTCAGGCGAATGGCTTATGTTTTTCTGTAAATAATGGAATTGAACACCCACCGTCACTAGTAAATATATTTAAAGAGTTAACTTCTGATTTAGGAATACCGTATCCGTCAAGCGGAAATTTAGAACGATGGGCAGACCAAGGCGTACTTTTATTAAATGCGACTTTAACAGTACGGGCTCATCAGGCGGGGTCACACCAGAATAAAGGCTGGGAACAGTTTACCGATGCTGTAATTACAAAAGTTTCGGAGTTTAAAGATAATGTTGTTTTTCTGCTTTGGGGTGGATTTGCAAAGCGTAAAGGTGCGAAGATCGATACCTCCAAACACCATATATTGAGCTCAGGCCATCCCTCACCTTTAAGCGCGAATCGTGGCTATTGGTTTGGAAATAGGCATTTTTCTAAAACAAATAGTTTTTTGGAAAGTAAAGAAATAGAAAGGATACATTGGTAGTTTTCAACGCTCAGAGTTCTTAAAAAAATCAAGTAATTTCAGATAGACACCATTGGTCCACCCAAATCCTGCCTGACCTTCATATTCGCCACCACCGGCCAATAGATTGAGGTCAACAACATTATATTTTTCCATCATTTTACCGGTACGTTTAAAGACATTTTCATTTAATCGCAGCCAGCGACGAGCTATTTCAATTGCTAAATCATTTAATTCATAATTTATCAGTCCTTTTATTGCAATCCATTGCAAAGGTGCCCATCCATTGGGAGCATCCCATTGCTGACCGGAAAAATAAGGTGTGCTCACGAGCCCACCATCTTTTAAAAATTCTCGCTGGATCATTTTTGCACAGGCTTCCGCTTGCTCTTGTGTGGCAATTGCAAAAAATAAAGGGTACATAGCTGCCAAGCTCAAACGGTTCGTCTGTTTTTGATCTATAAAATTATAATCAAAATAGAATTGCTCCTGCGCATTCCAAAAGAGTGATTGTATACTTTGGGCACGGGCAGAGGCGACTGACTTAAAGCGTTCTGATTCTTCATACTCGTCGTTCAGGCGACATCCCTTGGCAATGGTTTTTTCCAGCTGATAAACCAAACAGTTTAAATCGACCGGTAGGATCTCACTTGCTTTTACAGTCGATAGGTCGTGAATATCTTCAAACCAACGGCAGCTAAAATCCCAGCCGGATTCGCAAGCACTGCGCATATTCAAATAAAAGTCGTCCTCCTCTCGACCTGATGCAGAATGCTTATCGACATCATGTTGATGCATTTCCTGTCGCGGAAGCGGAGCATTGTCAAAATAACGGTTTAATAATTTTCCATCCGGTAGCGGGACCAAACGTTCAATAGTAGCGCTGGGTTTACCAGTATTTTGACCCCGCATCCAAAACTCATATTCTTTTTTAAGTTGCGGTAGGTATTGTGTAAACACGCGATCATCTTTCGATTCGGCAAGCAATTCAATCATTAGGGCGTAAAAAGGCGGTTGAGAGCGACTCAAAAAATAGGTTCGGTTTCCGTTGGGTATATGACCGAATTTGTCAATGAGGAATGAAAAATTATCAATCATACCCTGAATCTGTTCAACTTTACCCGTAAGTTGTAAGCCCAGCATGGTAAAGTAACTATCCCAATAATAGATTTCGTTGAAACGCCCACCGGGAACAATATAAGGATGCGGGAGTGGAATTAATGAACTACCTTCAGCAGTTTTTTGAGCATCAGCCTTTCGTTCCAACAATGGCCAAAGATTTTCAATATGTTCTTTAACGGGTCGCGTGGTATCACTTTCAAAGCCTTCTGTAAGATCAGCCGCAACGCTGAAATGTTCTTCAAAAAATTCTTTGAGATCAAAACCAGGAATATTTTTGGACTCTCGATAGATTTCTAGAATGGCTTTAGGAGACTTTTTAGGAAAAGCATCACTAATGATTTTCTGATCATGCCATAAACCGCTTTTATGTAGGTCGGTGAATAATTCTTGAAATAGTATATCTGGAGTTGGTAACATGCCTTAACTTTTTGTTAATCTCTTTAGAAAAATTAAGGCAATTAGTAGCCCCGTCATTGGTATCAATGTGTAAAAAAATGCGGTATCGGCTCCAATATTTTTAAATAAATACCCTATCAAACGAGAGCCCAAGGTACCTCCAATTGCTGAAAAAATAATGATAAGCCCAGACATAGGGCTATGTAATTTTTTAGGCAAGGCGCTTAAAACAACAGAATTGATCAAGGGGTAAATTGGCGCGATAAATAGCCCTACAATCGGGAACGCATAACCTATTAATGGAATATCTACTATGCTTTGAACATTTTGAATGTTGGCATTGACCGCCTTCGGTAAAATAAATATGACTACCGCCATCGAAAGAAAAATACATGCAACCAGAATAAAAAACCACGAATACCTTTTTGACAAATAACCCGCTGTCAATCTTCCTATCCCTAAAGAAATTGCTAAGATACTTGACATGATAATCGCCAGATTTTCCGGTAAATTAAGGACTCGTTCATTAAAAGTGGGTAACCAGGTCATGATACCTTGCTCAATCATCACAAATAAAAAAGCGGCAATAACAAAAACAACAACCAAGAGCTTGGCCATGAGTTTCATCATTTGCAGGAAATCATCTCGAAGGTTCGCACCGGGAATCTCTTCACCTTCTTCAAATTTTGCATTTAATAAGAAAAGGAAAGATAAAAATGTCAATCCGGCCAATAACCAGTATACATTTAACCAGGCGTTTGGATCACCTTCTGAATTGAAGGCAGGGAAAAGAAAATATGCCAGGGCTATGCCAAACATAAAGAAACCTTCTATACTGCTCATCAGGCTATTATGCTCTTGCTTACTGGCAGTAACCAATCCAATAGCGGAATAAACAGATACTTTTATTAAGGCAAAGGAAACCCCAACAGCCGCGAATAACAATTTAGCTGACCAGAAAGAATTGCCGAAATACATACCAATACTGGCGAGCGTAACGATAAGTAAGCTCGCCAGCATGGCTTTCTTATAACCAATTCTCGGAAGAAATGAGGCGATAAGAAACGATACGATGGCAATAGGTAAATCCTTAAATAATTCTAAAGTACTAGCTTGTACCTCGTCGACACCGTAAACATTCTGAGATTTTAGAATGACGATTCCCACACTATTTAATAGAATGGCAAATACAAAGTAATTAATGTAGAGTGATAGTTTTATTCCGGCACTTTTCATAGGGTCAAGGGTTGGTAAAATTGAATTATCGACGAAGTTCGACTATTATATTGATAAAGTCAAGTTGAGAATTCCTATTTTTACAACAAACCAATCCGTTAGTGCAACTCAAATATTCTATTATAATTCCCGTTTATAATCGTCCGCAAGAAATCGAGGAACTACTTGCCAGTCTATGTAAACAATCATTTCAAGAAGATTTTGAGGTTGTACTGGTTGAAGATGGTTCCAGTAGCACTTCGCAGAAGGTTGTAGCTGGCTTTCAAGACAAACTTACCATTCAATACTTTTTTAAAGAAAATAGTGGGCCAGGGCCGAGCCGCAACTACGGGATGCATAAGGCAAATGGAAATTATTTTATCATTTTAGATTCTGATATCATACTGCCAGAAGATTACCTAGCTAACGTAGATAAGGCCTTACAAACTAATTATACTGATGCGTTTGGTGGAGCCGATGCTTCACACCCATCTTTTACCGTGCTTCAAAAAGCAATTAATTATTCCATGACATCGGTATTGACCACTGGAGGTATTCGTGGGAATAAAAATGTCAAAAAATTTCAACCTCGCAGTTTTAATATGGGATTGTCGAGGAAAGCATTTGAAGCGACTCAGGGTTTTGGCCCCCAACGCTTTGGCGAGGACATTGACCTGACATTCAGGCTTTGGCAAAACGGATTCGAATCCCAGTTCATAGAAAGCGCTTTTGTGTATCACAAGCGCAGAAATACAATGAAAACTTTTTTCAAACAAACCTTTAATTTTGGTGCGGCGCGTCCTATCTTAAACAAACAGTACCCTGCAACAGCAAAGGTTACCTATTGGTTTCCTAGTTTGTTCATAGTAGGTTTATTACTCTCAATTGTAGCTTTCTTTTTCGGTTTAAAATGGTTTTTATACGCATATGGTCTCTATTTCTTTATGAGTGCTCTGGATAGCCTTTTCAAGAATAAAAGTATTGCTGTCTCCTTGGCAAGTGTACTTACTACATTGATTCAGTTTTTGGGCTATGGGTTTGGATTTTTGCGTTCTTCCTTCCGCATAAGCGTACTTCATAATCCTGTAGAGGAAGCCTTTCCAAGAATGTTTAGCTAAGACCTTAATTTGTGATTTGTATTCGTTAATTTTGCGGCCAGAATAATAATGCATGGACTACGCAAAAAATATATTGGGAACTATTGGCAATACCCCTTTGGTGAAGCTTAACAAAATTACCGAAGAAGTTGATGCCATGGTATTGGCCAAAGTAGAGACCTTCAACCCCGGCAACTCGGTTAAAGATAGAATGGCCTTAAAAATGGTAGAAGATGCTGAAGCTGACGGGCGACTGCAACCAGGTGGAACGATCATCGAAGGAACCTCAGGAAACACCGGTATGGGCTTGGCTCTAGCTGCAATAGTCAAAGGTTATAAATGTATTTTCGTAACGAACGATAAACAGTCAAAAGAAAAGGTCGATGTACTCAAGGCGGTTGGTGCTGAGGTAATTGTGTGTCCTACAGATGTAAACCCTGAGGATCCAAGAAGTTACTATTCAGTTTCAAAGCGTCTTGGGGAGGAAACGCCTAATTCCTGGTATGTTAATCAATATGATAACCCAAGTAATACGGTAGCTCATTATGAGCAAACCGGTCCTGAAATTTGGAAGCAGACAGATGGAAAAGTGACCCATTTTATTGTCGGTGTTGGCACCGGAGGTACTATTTCAGGTGTTGGAAAGTATTTAAAAGAGCAGAACCCCAATATTAAAATTTGGGGAGTTGATACCTATGGCTCCGTATTTAAAAAGTACCATGAAACTGGTATTTTTGATGAGAATGAGATTTATCCTTACATCACTGAAGGTATTGGCGAAGATATCCTACCGGAAAATGTAGACTTTGATATTATCGATGGATTCACTAAAGTTACTGATAAGGATGCGGCAGTTTTCACAAGAAAATTGGCAAAAGAAGAAGGTATTTTTGTAGGAAACTCGGCTGGTTCAGCAGTTAAAGGGGTACTTCAATTGAAAGAGCATTTTAAAAAGGATGATGTTGTTGTAGTGCTGTTTCATGATCATGGCAGTCGTTACGTTGGCAAAATGTTTAATGACGACTGGATGCGCGAGCGTGGATTTTTGGAAGACGAAATAACTTTGGCCGTTGATTTGATAAAAGGTCATGTTGATAAACCTTTGGTTACAGTCAAAACCGAAGAATTGGTCTCTCATGCTATCGACAGGATGCGTCAGTATAATATTTCCCAAATTCCAGTAGAGGATACCACTGGTTTCGTTGGCTCTGTAGATGAAAGCGATTTATTTAGAGCTTATTTTGAAAATAAAGATATTGCTGATAAACCTATAAAAGAATTGATGAAAGATCCTTTTCCGATTGTTGCTAAAACTGCGACAATCGAGCAGATTTCAAAATTATTGAATAAAGAAAATCAGGCGGTTCTTGTTAACTTAGATGACGGAAAGTATCATATTATTACTAAGTCTGATGTGATCAATGTAATTTAGTAAAGCGACCGCGTTAACTATAAATTTCATCGAGAACACTAATTTCTATGTAGGTTATAAAATCGATAAGCTGTTCTTGATTTTCTTTTCCAAGTTTTTCAAACAAGGCATCACCTTCTTTTATGAGCTCATGGCCAATCTCTAATCCTTTGATTTCTTCTTTTGAATAACTTTTCTGGTTCTTCTTCATTTTAGTGATAAGATAGGCTACAATTTCAATGATTTTTTTTACCTGGTTTCTGTCATGTAAGATTTCAAAAAGTGATCGCGTGCCATTAATGAATTGATCAATATCTTCTCTTGGTAACGCTCTAATAAAAGAATAAATAGTTTCAGTACTAAATGGAGGCTCTTGTTCGGATTTAATGGCTTCTTCCATCAGTCGCTTTTCAAACTCACTTGCCTCGCGAAATGAGCGTAAGGCCTTAATGCCTGAATTTAAAATTTTGGGCAAATGCCTGCCGTATTTTAAAATAAGCGCTACAGAATCTACTATAATTTGTAAGAGCTTGCTTGGATTTTTAATATAGCGATCTAGGCTTTCGAAAGCTTCGTTAAGCTCCTTTCTTTTAGAAAGCTCAGGGTACATATAAGTTAGAAAGTAGGTTCTTACTTCTGTTATATGCGCTTCGTCAAAAGACGCCGGTAACACATATTTTTGAACGAGTGTATCATATGCATACCGTTCTTCAATAATACTTCGATAGGCTTTAATAATTTCACTGAAAATAAAATCTTTAGACATCTTATTAGATCAAATTCATTTGAATTTTACAAAGATGAACAATTAGGTTAAATTCAAATAATTAAATTTTGTAATTTTCTGCTATGAAGGAAGATTTCATTGCCTTTATATGGAAGCATCAGTATTTTAAAAAAGATAGTTTGAAGACTGTTCAAGGTGAATCACTTCGGGTGGTAACAATCGGAGAAGAGAATACGAATACGGGACCTGATTTCTTTAACGCACAGGTCATCATAAATGATCAAAAATGGGCAGGAAATTTAGAACTACATGTAAAATCTTCTGATTGGTATGTACATGGCCATGAAAAAGACCCAAATTATGACAACGTGGTCTTACATGTGGTCTGGCGTTATGATACTCCTGTTTTTAGAAGTAATAATAGCCAGATCGCTACACTGGAACTTTCCAAATACATGGATATATCTTTGATGCGCAACTATCAAGAGTTATTTTCAAAGGAACGAAAATGGATCAATTGCGAACATGAGATAGCTACTGTTGAACCATTTTTATTGAGGGGCTGGTTAGAGCGCCTTTATTTTGAACGGTTAGAACAGAAGTCATACCTTATTTTTGAATTGCTTGAGGGCTCCAAAAATGATTGGGAGGCTGTTTTGTTTCAATTAGTAGCTAAGAATTTTGGTTTGAAAGTCAATGGAGCAGCTTTTTTTGAGCTGGCAAAGAATATTGACTTTTCAATTGTTCGTAAGGAGGCTGCCATACCAGGTCAATTGGAAGCGCTACTATTCGGTCAAGCCGGATTGTTGAATGAGTCAGTGGAGGATGGCTTCTTCATGGAACTTAAAAATAAGTACGACTACCAATCAAAAAAGTACCGGTTAGCATTATTGCATGGGCAACCCATCCGATTTTTTAGGTTACGACCAAATAACTTCCCTACGATTCGGTTGGCACAATTGGCGGCATTGTACGATGAGCATCAAAATTTGTTTTCTAAAATTATAAACGCGACAACTTTAGAAGCCTATTATCTAGTATTTGATGTGGCCACTTCCTCATTTTGGGATACGCATTATACCTTCGAAGCAGTTTCTGCCAGAAGGCCGAAACGCCTTACAAAATCATTTATTGATCTTTTGCTCATCAATACCATTATTCCGCTAAAGTTTATTTATCAGAAGAACATGGGACAAGTAGACGAACAAGAGATCCTGAATTTAATTCGAGCTATAAAACCGGAGAAGAACTCGATTATTGAAAAATTCAGTCAACTTGATGTAGATTCTGATTCCGCTTTTTCAACACAATCACTATTGCAATTGAAAAACGAGTATTGTAACAGACATCGCTGTTTAGAATGCCAAGTCGGGGCTACGATTTTGAGAAAACACTGATTCAGAATCAGTTTGGCAACCTTTTTGTACATTTAGTATAACCAAAACTGAAAAACCAAAGAATAGCTATGAAGAAACTACTGCTTACTATCAGTATTTTCCTACTACTACTTTCGTGTGCAAAAGAATTAAAGAAAACACCTTCACTCGTAGTAAAAAAAGACTATAAAAAAGAGCTTCAAGACTTTTTTAAGACAAACTTCAATGCTTTAGACAGTACACAGGTAATTCAAAATATTACATTATCCAATACACCGCAAATCAATGATTTTTACGATAGAATCGAACATGAACTCATCTGGATCAATGATTCGTTAGAACTGAACGGCGCAGCGATTCGTTTGATTAATGATTTTATAAAGGCCGATGAATACGGCTTAAACCCCGCTTTGTATGGTACGCAATTATTGCAGCAATTAAAGAAAGAGTTAGTAGCTATTCAAAATAAAGAAGATCGTTATCAAATAGCTTCTGAGACTGAAGTTTTATTGACGAATTGGTACCTTTTGTATGGAAAGCATCTTAACTATGGTGTTCTTGATTCTATCGATTCGATAACCGTGTTACCCCGTAAAAAATTTACTGTCAATCTTTATGAACGGCTTTTAAAAAATTACAGGGCAGACAACTTAATAGGTGGCCTATATGACCTTCAACCAAAACACCAGGCGTATAAGAAACTACAAGTAAAACTAAAAGAATTTTTAACAAACTCATCTTTGAGTACCGATAATGTTGAGGTTCAAAACTTTAGAATCGATTCACTAAAAGCCATCGAACAGTCTAAAAAAGCATTAGTGCTGCACGGTTATTTAGATTCCATACGTACTGATACGCTATACGTTGAAGCCTTAAAAAAGTTTCAAACAGCGCATGGTCTAAAGGACGATGGCTTGGTTGGGAAAAATACGGCTACTGCTTTATCAAAAAGTCCATATGAATATTACCAAACGCTGGTAGCGAATCTCGAGCGATGGCGATGGAAGGAACCATTTCCAGAGAACTATCTTTTGGTTAACATACCGGCATTTGATTTACAAATGTATGAGAGTAAAGAATTTAAATTCAGGCACAGAACTGTGGTAGGTAAGTTCAAAACTCAAACACCTGAGTTACGAGATTCTATAAAGACGATCATAGCGTATCCGTATTGGTATGTGCCCAAGAAGATTTCATTAAAAGAGATTTTTGTAAAGGCCCAAGAAGATTCTACCTACTTTGAACGTAATAATTTTGAAGTAATAACTTATCAAAAGGACTCTGTGGATTATAAGAGCCTTAATTGGGAAGAGATCAATAGAGGTGAGTTCAATTATTTAGTAAGACAGCGTGGAGGTGGTGTAAATTCATTAGGGCTGGTAAAATTTATGTTTCCAAATAAATATGCCGTCTATTTGCACGATACACCTTCTATGCATCTCTTTGGCAGAGAAAAAAGGGCCTATAGCCATGGTTGTGTACGTGTCGAAGGCGCGTTGAAATTGGCTGATTATTTACTTACATATGACAAAAATGAAAAGACTATTGATTCAGTTAGACACTACATAGACGAGAAAAAAGAAAGGCCTATAAATCTAAATAAGCGAGTACCTATATATCTGTACTACTTTACTACCGCCGTAAATGAAAAGGATGAACTAGTATTTCACAATGATATTTATGATAAAGACAGACTTATCTTAGCACAAATGCGAGCTATTTACGACAGAGATGCCGTAAAGACTAAGAGACCTCCGGATGGATAGCAACAGTGACGTTGGCTAATTTTGATTTGGCAAAGTAAGTTTTTTGAGGATAATAAATAAACAGGCAGCTACCATTTTTAATTTTGGAAATGACCTCTTTGTACCCTTTTTTTGGGAGCGACGGGCAACCATAACTTCTTCCCAACCTGCCATTTCGTTTCACAAAATTTTCGCTGGCATAATCAGCCGCATGAATTACCACTGCGCGCCTTCTTGCGTTGCTGTTTGAATATTCCAATCCATCCAGGCGAAGTGAATATCCGTGTTTACCGGTATAGGTTTCAGCGGTTGTATAGAATCCCAGGCTACTCTGGTGGCTGCTGACCTTATTTGAGAATTTCTTGGCAAATTCAAGTCCTGAATTTCGCCCATGTGCGACTAAACTTTGGTGCACCAGTTCTTTTGTTTCAGTATCAATTATGAAGAGCCTCTCTACTGCAGATGATTTACTAAAATCTATTATAGTAAGGTATTTCTGATTTGATAATTTTCCTTGATTTTGAAGCTGTTTATAACCCCTTAGCGCAGTTTTAAAGGCTTCGAATTTTAGTTGAGGGGCTTCTAAACTTTTATAAAAGGTAACAGCATAATCCTCGAAGGTATCGTCCTTAGAAGTTTTTTCAGTTGTAACGGCCGGTAGTTCCTTTAAAAGGAATTCTTTCCAGGAAATAGCCGGATATGCAATAAGAAAAATCAATAAAAAAAGTCTCACTCCTCTCATGGTATTAAGCTTCTTCTAATCAAAATTTAAAAGGGAGAAAATGTGTGTGATACACAAAGACTTTTAACGGATTAATTCTAAAGTTATTGCATTGTAATATGATGAATTCAGCCAAAAGCAACTTATTTATTTAGTGCCTTTTTTCGCATCTTGCTGCGCATATTTTTGCTTATTGATCTCATCTTGTAGCTCGCGTCTTAATTTCTGCTCGCGTTCTAAAGAACGTTGTCGGTGGCCTTCGTACTCTTCTTCAATCTCAGCTTTTGCATTTCTAGCTTGTACAGTTATAACGTTACTACGTTTGAATCTTCCGATAAAGATGGCCAACAATACAGATAAAGCAGCAATAATCGACCATAGAATCGTATTGTAACCCGCTTTACTCATAGAAATACCTAGGAAGCTGATATTATCTTTTTCTTTAGTAACAGATGACAGGTCTTCATTGGTTTTACCCAGGTCAGCCTTTAAGCCTTCTATTTCTTGACGCTGTGTAGCAATGGTGGCATTGGCCTCGGCATACTTTGCTTTAGAACTTTTCAAGGAGTCAAAAGCGTTTCCTCTGAACTTATAGAGGTCATTTACTTTAATGGTTTTATATCTCAATCCTGTTTTAGGGTCGGTCCATCGAAACGATTTTTTAAACATATAATCAAACTGACTCTCTAAAGTACCTGAGTTTAATGAAGCTTTCACTTCCTGTGTTTGATTCTCTTGAGCATTTAAGGTTAATGAAATGAAAAGTAGGGTAAGAACTGAAAGTACAAACTTAGCTCGCATCATTTAATTAAAATTTGAGTTATTCACTAGATGACAAAAGTAACTAAATACTTGTAATTTTATTGTATTTATCGAAAAAAACCTTCTAGTAGAGACTCTTATATTTTAAAGGATTTGCTTCGTGCATTATGGCGTAGATTCCTTCAAAAATGTCTTCAATGGATGGTTTTGAAAAATAGTCACCATCTGTACCGTAGGCCGGTCTATGGTCTTTCGCCGAGATAGTTATGGGCTGGCTATCTAAGAATTGATATCCTTTTTGTTTGTTAATGATCTGGTCTAATAGATAAGCAGAAGCGCCTCCGGGTACATCTTCATCAATAACAGCAAGCCTATTTGTTTTTTTCAGGCTTTTTACTACCTCATGATTTAGGTCAAAAGGTAATAAGCTTTGAGCATCTATGATTTCAATATCGATTTCAGCCTGTGCTAACTCCTTACCAGCTTCCTCCACCAATTTCAATGTAGAACCGTAAGAAACAACTGTTATATCCGTTCCTTCTTTGATCGTTTCGACCAGGCCAATGGGTGTTTTGAATTCACCAATATTTGATGGCAGTTTTTCCTTTAATCGATATCCGTTGAGATTTTCAACGATCAATGCAGGCTCATCACTTTCGAGTAAGGTATTGTAAAAACCTGCTGCCTTGGTCATATTTCTTGGTGTAAGTATATACATGCCTCTTAGTAGATGCAATACGGCACCCATATGTGAGCCTGAATGCCAAATACCTTCCAAGCGATGCCCCCTCGTGCGTACAATAAGCGGTGCTTTTTGTTTACCCATTGTTCGGTAGCGTAGTGTAGCCAGGTCATCACTTAAGATCTGTAATCCGTATAGCAAATAGTCTAAGTACTGAATTTCGGCAATAGGGCGTAATCCTCTCATGGCCATTCCAATGCCCTGTCCCATAATTGTGGCTTCGCGAATACCGGTATCAGCCACACGTAATTCACCATGCTTTTCCTGTAATCCTTCCAAGCCTTGATTCACATCACCGATATATCCAGCGTCTTCACCAAAAATTACTAAGTCATCATTTTTAGAAAGTAAGGCATCAAAATTATCACGTAAAATGATTCTGGCATCCACTAGTTCGCTGGTATCGCTATATCTTGGTACTACTTCTTTAACAGCGGTTGCCTTGTTTTTATTTTCACTGAAAAGATGCGAGCTGTAATTATAGAATTCTTCATCTATATAATTTTTGATCCAGCTCCGTAACTCATCTTTTACGCTGAGCTGTTCATCCCTCAAGTAGATCAGAACTTTTCGAGCTACGGAAAGGACGTCCTTTTTAGAAGGATCAGAAGTAGACTGTAAACTCTCTTTTAATTTATTGATGAATACTGCATTGGTGCTTTTAGAAGCTATAGCTTCAAAAAAGGCAAGCAACTCTTGCCGTTTCTCTTTAATGGGTTTTAAATAGGCATTCCAAGCCTCGCGTTTGGCGGTGCTAACCTCTTTTTTTATTTCTTTTTCTAAAGAAATGACCTCTTCTTCATTTTCAAATACGCTAATGATCCACTCGCGCATTTTCAGGTTACAATCATGTTCTTTTTCCCATTGCAAACGATCAGTTGACTTGTAACGCTCATGTGATCCCGATGTAGAATGCCCTTGAGGTTGTGTCAACTGCTGAACATGAATTAGAACGGGTACATGTTCTTTTCGTGCGACATCAGAAGCCTGGTTGTAAACATCTATGAGTTTTGAATAGTCCCATCCATTTACGATAAAGATCTCATAACCTTTATTGTTTTCATCACGCTGAAATCCTTTTAAGATTTCTGATATATTTTCTTTCGTGGTTTGATGCTTGGCGGGTACTGAAATACCGTACTCGTCATCCCATACAGAAATCACCATTGGTACTTGTAGCACACCTGCAGCATTAAAAGTTTCAAAAAATAAACCTTCAGAAGTACTGGCATTACCGATGGTACCCCAGGCGATTTCGTTGCCGTTATCAGAAAAGGTGGTTCTCGTTTTTAGTTTTTCGAGCTTACGGAACATTTTCGACGCTTGTGCCAGTCCCAATAATCGCGGCATTTGTCCAGCTGTTGGTGAAATATCTGAACTTATATTTTTTTGTTGCATTAAGTTCTTCCAAGTACCATCTTCGTTGAGCGTATGGGTCATAAAATGACCACCCATTTGCCTTCCGGCGGATTGTGGATCGGCCTGCATATCGGTATGCGCGTATAAACCGGCAAAGAATTGTCGAGGAGTCAATTCACCAATTGCCATCATAAAGGTTTGATCACGATAATAACCCGACCGCCAGTCGCCATTTCTGAAGGCTTTGGCCATAGCCAGCTGAGGTACTTCCTTTCCGTCACCAAAGATTCCGAACTTGGCTTTACCCGTTAAAACTTCTCGCCTCCCTAAAAGACTACATTCCCTACTGGTAACAGCGATTCTATAGTCATGTAGTATCTCTTTTTTGAATTCTTCATAGGATAATTTCTCTTGGGAATCGATCAGTTTTTCTGACATTTCTAATTTTTTAGCAGGTGGTGCAAAGGTACTGTTTTTACAATAAAATTAAAAATGAAGCCTAAGATTTATCAAAATGATAATTTGAGTTAAATTTTTAACACTTTTTTATCAATAATTAAAAATTAGGATGTGATATTTGACTGATTTTCTTTCTTTTGTTAAAAAGTAAGTATTATAAGATGGTAGCTTTAACCTTGTTCCAAGTTTTATAAAGAAAATATGAGCTGATAAGCGTAATAGCAGTTAAGATGATCGCCCAGGTATAATCGGCATACAACCATAATCCTGTAGAGAATAGTGCACCATAAATAACCAGGCATCCTAGGATAATTGCCAGAATACCAGAGGGTACGCTCCATTTTTCAGTTGAATCTACAATTTCTATCTGTTCTTCATGAGCATCCTGAATTACCTTTTGCCATCCAGGCCCGCCAGGTTGAATCTTTTTATAGAAATGATAGAGTACTTCTTTCTGTTCTGGTTGGGTAAGGTAGGTGGCAAGTAACCAGGCCAGTGTTGTAACCAATACTACTAGCGGAAATTTATAATAAGACGGGAGTAGGCCCTCAGCACCAAATAAGGTATCGCCCAGAGAAGAAAAGTTCAGAATAATTGAAATGACTCCAGAAACAAACATGGCGGTAATCTCACTCCAGGCATTGATACGCCACCAGAACCACCGAAGTATAAAAATGAGTCCCGTACCCGCTCCGAAGAGGATAATAATATCAAATATCTGTTTCACATTATTCAGGCTTAATGCAAGGAATCCACTTATAACCATCATTGAAACGGTGGCTATCCTTCCGACTCTTACCAATTCTTTTTCAGAAGATTGTTTGTTGATAAAACGCTTGTAAAAATCATTTACTACATAGGATGCCCCCCAGTTCAGGTGCGTGGAGATAGTACTCATGTAAGCTGCAATTAAGGAGGCCAAGACAAGGCCCAAAATACCATTGGGAAGAAAGTTCAACATGGCTGGATAGGCCAGGTCATTCCCTAATTTGTCGCCAGGAATATTGGGAAAAGCAGTGCTCAAACTTTCGATATCAGGAAAAATAATTAACGAAGCTAAGGCTACCAAAATCCAGGGCCATGGGCGCATCGCATAATGAATAATATTAAAGAAGAAAGTAGCGCCTATTGCATGGTTTTCATCTTTTGCCGCAAGCATACGCTGTGCAATATAACCGCCTCCACCGGGCTCAGCACCCGGGTACCAGGAACTCCACCACTGCAAGGCCAAAGGAATAACTAATAATGTGACGAGTGTTTCCTTCTTATCCAAGCTTGGTAACAGCTGTGTTTTAGCCGCTACTGTTTCGTTGTTGAGCATTTCTTGCAAACCGCCAATTTCAGGCAGGTTAATGGCATAGTATGCCGCTGCAAAAGCACCGAACATAGAGATAATAAACAATAGAAAATCAGTATAAACGACCCCTCTGAATCCGCCCAGAGCACTGAATATGACAGTGATAGCACCGGCATAAACAACAACTTTCCAGGGTTCTATATTCAGCATGATACCCCCAATTTTAATGGCAGCCAAAGTGACTACTGACATTACTAAAATATTGAAAATAACCCCTAAATAAACTGATCTGAATCCTCGTAAAAACTGCGCCGCTTTTCCGCTGTAGCGTAATTCATAAAATTCAAGATCGGTTGTTACATTAGATTTTCGCCAAAGCTTTGCATATACGAAAACAGTTAGTAATCCGGTCACCAAAAATACCCACCAGACCCAATTACCAGAAACCCCGTCACCTCGTACAATATCTGTTACCAGTAAAGGTGTATCTGCGGCAAAGGTTGTGGCCACCATAGAAAAACCAAGCAACCACCAGGGCATATTTCTACCAGAAAGAAAATATTCTGATGTGTTTTTTCCTGATCTCTTTGATACATAAAAACCGATGAAGAGAACAACAGTAAAAAAGATACCTATTAGAATGTAATCCAGGTTGTTGAGAGAGATCATAAGGTGTAATTAGTGATACGAAAAGTAATAAATTTATTTGAACCACTAGTTGATCTAATAGAATCCTCGTTTAATAAAATTATAAATTTGACCAGGACTTAGCGTCAGCACGAACCTGATCTTGCTGGAATAATTTGGCTGCGAAGGTTCAAAACCCAAACTAGACTGTAGTGGGAAATATACCTCTAAAATATTATGTACGAAATTCAATCGTATACCGCTATCGTACTTAAACTCTGTGTCCAGGCCTTTACTTTTATAAAGTCCGGCATCGGCATAGGCTTCTA
>JASJDL010000037.1 GCA_030065775.1 Flavobacteriaceae bacterium
TGAATGATGTCCTTTTCCTTCTTGTAATCGGGAAACACAATAAGCTTATGCTTGTTCTCAATTTTCAATTTTCTAGGAGCCTCACTATATTTCAAAACTATATAGCCGTGCTGATTTCTTAATTCAAACTCAGTTCCTGGGGGATACATAATGATGTTTGTTAAGGCATCATCTTTATATACTTTCAAGTAGGTCTTTTGACTAAATGCTGCTATGCTAATAAGCAAAAGAATTATGGTGGTGATCGTTCTCATGTTCAATGTGTTTAGGTTTAACTTCCAAGTCTATTTTTCTCGTCTTCCAATCCTGTTTTTCGTTTTCTGGCTTTTTTAATTTCATTACGTCCGAAATTATAAGTCAAATTAAATCGTACCTGTCTACTATCGTTTCCTCCATCACCATTGATCGTTAAAGTACCGAATTGTGTATCACCCTCCCATGGAGATGAATAGAGAATATCATTAAATGCAAGGCGTGCTGTTAACTTGTCATCGAAGAATTTTTTCTGCAAGGCAAGATTTAATGACCCTAAACTTTTGGTTCTATAGGTACCACCCCAGATAGAAGGCGAACTGTACCAACCAGAAATCTCAGCTCTAAACCCTTTGGGAAGTTTAAATGTATTTTGAGCATATAAGCTCAAGGTATTTTGAGAGATAGGTATAAAATCTTCATTGGTCGCTTCAAAAATACTTCTGTAGGCATTGACGCTAAAGTAAATACTCCACCAATTATTGAATTTCGTTGGATAGGCAATACCTAAATTGATTACTTTTTGATTTGCTACATTTCGGGTGGTTAAGAAATTTTGATTATCGCCTACAGCCTCCGTAATTCTCGCAAAATAATCTTTAATAAAACTATAACTTAGTGACGTGGTCAAGCGATAATTAAATGTATGTGAAAGCTTTAAATTATCGGTGTATTGGGGTTGTAAAAAAGGATTTCCTTTGCTAAATGACAATTCATCGATTTTATATTCAAAAGGATTCAGACTTGCATAATTCGGACGCTGAATACGACGACTATAGGTAAGGGCAAACGAATTCTTTTGATTTAATTGGTAGGTCAGCCCTCCGCTGGGAAACCAATCTGTATAATTGCGCTCTACACGATCATTCTGTTCTTCCTGAAGGCTTGTTAAAATACCATCAGAAATTGTATTTTCCATACGAAGACCAAATTGAAGATTCCATTTCTTTAATTTTCTGCTGTAATTGAAGTAGGCAGCGTTTACTTGTTCATCATATGTAAAGTCATTGGTTCTTTCTTCATTAAGAATATCAACATCATTAATTCGATCAAAAAAGTCGAATTGATTGTCTGTAGTAACATTTGAAAATTTTATACCCAAGCTTAATTTTCCTTTCAGAAAATTTTGCTCATAGTCAAGTTTAGAGGTAAAGATATCGATGTCAATGGGCGTCACCATAAAGTTTATGACTTCACTTAACAATACTGTTTCTGTTCCATTAAAGTATCGGTTTGGCTGCAAATTTTCGCGATTTCGTTCATAGCGGCCATAGTCAACATCAATATTTAACGCAATGCCTTTCTTGGTTTTGAACTTGTAATTACCATTGACGTACAGGTTTGAAGTATTGTTTTCAGTATCGCTTCCTGCCACTAGAATTTCATCTGGTAGACTATTTCCAGCGGGAATTATAGGTGTTCTCGAGTCACTGTCTGAATCTGATATGCTGAAATTTCCTGTAAAAATAATTCCGAAGGTCGATTTTTCATTCGCATACCAATCAAAGCCAAGACGTAAGTTGTTACTATTATTTTCATAGACAGTCTCTGTTTGAGCGTCGAAAATGGTGTTGTTTTGCGTTCGGAATAAATTGATGAAACTTAAGCTCTCACCAAATCGATTACTAAAAGAACCATAAAAGCTGGTCTTTTTATTTCTATTATTAAATGATACCGAATTATTGTAACGGGCAAATTCGCCATAGGTCAATCCTGATGCAATCGTACCATTTGTTCCCAGGCTCTTATCTCTTTTAAATTTAATGTTAATGATTCCGGCATTGCCCTCAGCATCGTATTTAGAAGACGGTTGTGTAATAATTTCAATAGACTCAATATCGGTTGATTGAATGGTTTTTAGGTAATTTACCAGGTCTTCTCCACGTAAAACTGAAGGTTTGTCATCTATGTAAATAAGAACGCCTGTTTTTCCTTCAACGACAATATTATCATTATTATCAACAAGAACGCCGGGAGCCTTTCTCAATAATTCAAAGCCAGAATCGCCGGCTGCACTTATGGTATTTTGAATATTAAAGACTGTCTTATCTGCTTTGACTTCAACCATTGGTTTTTCGGCTGTTACGGTCACTTCTTCCAGGGATTCAGCAGTCTCACTTAAGCGAATGACCCCAAAATCTTTTTCAGTATTTAAAAAAGCAAAAGACTCTGAAGTATATTTTTGAAACCCCAGAATTTCAATAACAAGTTTATAGGTACCTTCCTTCACATTTTTAATGGTAAAAAAACCGTTGTCATTGCTTATCACCGCTTTCACAAATGTTTTACCATCTTCTTTAAATAGTGAAGCTACAGCTGCGGGAATGGGTTGGTTTTCATCATCGATTATTTTACCACTTATGGTTTGCGCATCTATCGTAAAGATCGATAATGCTATAACTAAAAGGTAGACTAATGCTTTCATAATACTTTCGTTTTATGAGACAAATATTTTGATAAAGAAGAACATCTGCACTTGTTTTTTGATGAATGACCCTATAAGTCGATGAATGGGCAGGACAATTTAACTGATCATAGGACAGTTCAACGAAAAAAAGATGTAAAAAAAATATGGTAACTTTAAATTTGGACAAAGAAAAAAAGTGAAGACTCCATTCTTATATCGCAAAATTTTTAGTGTTCGCTACGGCGAATTATTCGCCTTCTTAGGTTTTTATGCTTTTTTTGCCGCTTTCTATCACGCTACTTTATGGTACAACAGAGCTGGTTATAAGCATGAAGAAGACGTTTTGTTTCAACCCATTGCTTTCTTCGATGATAGCGGTCTTGACTACCTTCTTAAGTTTCTAATTACTATTCCTATTTGGTGGTTACTCTTTAAAAAGTTAAGAAATTGGTCATTGGCCAAGAGGCTAGCCCTCCATTTGGTGTTACTTCCCATCTTTGTGTTTGTATGGAAAGAAGTTTATTACCTATGTAGCGACGCTCTTGATTTTAGCCATTTAACCGGAAGAGGCCAAGTATGGGATATTTATATTCCAGCACTGTTTTACGTATTGCAATTTGGTATTTTGCATTCCTACAATTATTATTTAGACAATCAGAAAAAGCTGAAGCTTGAGGGAGAGCTGAGAACAGCAGCGCTTAAAAGTGAATTATCCGCACTAAAAGCACAGCTGAATCCTCATTTTTTATACAATATCTTTAATACTATAAGCGCGTCAGTACCTGCTAAGAATGAGAAAACCAGGCACTTAATCGCAGAGCTTTCTGACCTATTTAGGTATCAGCTCAAGGCATCGCAAGTCGATAAAGTAACCTTAAGAGAAGAGCTTGAGTTCGTCAAAAAATATTTAGACCTGGAAAAGGAACGTTTTAAAGAACGTTTGCGAATTAATATCGATGTTGATTCCGAGATCTTGGATGAAAAAGTACCACCGATGTTATTACAGCCTCTCGTGGAAAATTCTGTCAAACATGGATTGTCTTCATTAATTGAAGGCGGAGAGATCGCTATCATCATTAAAAAGAAAGATGGGAAACTAACCTTTGAAATAACGGATACGGGCGTAGGAATAAAAGATAAAAGTCAGGTATTTGAACAAGGAATCGGCCTGACCAATACACGCCTAAGATTAGAGAAAATGTATCAAAGTACATTGCATATAACAGATAATAAACCTCAGGGTCTTAAAATTCGCTTTGCTATATGAAAAAAGTAGTTATAGTCGATGATGAAGAAGCAGGCCGAAAGTTAATTAAGGAATACCTTTCTGACTATACAGATTTAATTTTGCTTGGAGAGGCCAATAATGGAGTGGATGCCGTCAGAATTATCAATGAGTATAAGCCTGACCTGGTTTTCTTAGATGTACAAATGCCTGGAATGACTGGGTTTGATGTACTGACCCACCTTGAGGAACTGCCTCAGATTATTTTTTCTACAGCATATGATCAATATGCCTTGAAAGCCTTTGAGGTGCATGCGGTAGATTATCTATTGAAGCCATATACAAAAGATCGCTTCAAAGTAGCGGTTCAACGGCTCGAACAAAGTACCGGTAAAAATAAAGTTCGACCCTTAGCTGAAAGCTTGCTAATGGATACCAGATCACATCCTGAGCGTATTCTGGTTCAAAGTCAAAACAAATTAATTACGATTGCGCTGGAAGATGTGATAAGAATTGAAGCCTATGGAGATTATTCTAAATTAATAACTGCAGATAAGACCTACCTGAGCAACTACGGAATATCTTCTTTAGAGGAAAAGTTGAATGGTTCAGTTTTTATACGAGTGCATCGATCTTATATCATAAATTTGAATAAGGTCAAGGAGTTAAATAAGTATACAAAGAGTTATGACGTCACCATGTTAAATGGAGATGTAGTACGAGTAAGCAGGGGGTATATGGATAATATTAAAAAACTGATGTATTAATCGCGTTGCTTCTTATTCGCTTTACAGTAGGTTATGATCAATTGAATCCTTTTTTTTCGGGTTTCTTCACGTTTCGCCTGGTTGAGCCAATACAAATAACTCTTGCGATATCCTTTCGAAAAGTTCTGATAATTTTCAAACGCCCTTGGATTTTGATCAAATGCTAGTTGTAGATCCTCAGGAATAATACCCTTTTCCACATCATCTAGGGCTGCCCACGAGCCATTTTTTTTGGCAGCTTCAATCTTTTGGAGCCCACTTTCGTGGATGAGGTTGGCAGCCATTAATTCTTCAATGTATGTTTTATTCAATGCACTCCATACACTTTTAGGTTTTCGAGGACAAAAGTACTGACGCCGTTTACCATTGCCCAAACTTTTAACTGTGGAGTCTATCCACCCGAAACATAAAGCTACTTTTACGGCCTCTTCCCAACGCATCGTAGGAACATTCAGTTCTAATTTATAAAATATGAGATAGATACCATCAGATTTATCATGATTTGACAACAACCAATCGTACCAATCTACATCGCGTTCAAAAAATAATTCTTCTTTCTCGCTCATAAAGAATTTATCTTGTACGAGTAAAATTACGTTTTTAGATGGTATATTTAAGCATCAAATGAAATTCTAAATCATGAAAAAAATTATAACACCCCTTATTCTTCTCTTATCAATTATGGTAGTAGCACAACAAAAAGACAATTCAGAACTTCCCTATCACCAAATACCAGATTACCCTGAAAATTACACCGCAGGTAGCGTAGCTGCACGAATGATTGATGGATTGGGTTTTCGCTACTACTGGGCTACGGAGGGGCTTCGTGAAGAAGATCTAGACTACAAGCCAAGTGAAAGCGGAAGAGCCTGTAAGGAAACACTAGATCATATTTATGGTCTATCCCGTGTTATCGTGAATGCGGCGACTAAAACAGTAAATGATAGAACAACCGCCGAGAAAGAGCAATTGTCCATCGAAGAAATGCGAAAGAAGACATTGCTTAACTTCCAAAAAGCCAGTCAAATTTTACGGGAAGAGACTGACTTATCAGCGTTTAAATTAATGTTTAAAAGTCAGTATGGAACGTCAGATTATCCTTTTTGGAATAATATTAACGGCCCTATTGCTGATGCCATTTGGCATGCCGGACAAGTGGTGCTGATGAGACGTGCTTCAGGTAACCCATTAAACCCTAAAGTAAGTGTTTTTAACGGGAAGCTACGAGAATAAATTTCAATGTCATGGATACAGCATCAATTTTGACGGCAATTGCTCAAGGGAGAACAGACTATATTTTTAAATTATTTAAGCAAGATAATTGGAAAGCGCTTCTCAATGAAGGCTACGTAAAACCATTACAATGGTTGGTGTATTACAATGATACAACAGCATTGCGGGCTGTTTTAGAAAATGGAGGCGACCTTAAAAGTATTGATTTGAATACCGAGTTGGGCCATGCAGCTTTTAACGGTCATTGGAAAGTATGTGATTTTTTGATCAATCAGGGTGCCGATGTAAACGCCCCGGTAGATAAAACCAATGAAACGCCCTTACACAACGCTATCGTAAAAGCAGGCAGGCCTTACTACTTTTACGTTGTAAAGTTGCTTACAGAAAAGGGTGCTGACGTCAATGCGAAAACGATTCCAGGATTAGAAACAGGGGCATTTATGCGCGATGTACGTACAAAAGGAGAAACACCACTGCACAGAGCTGCCGCTTACGCCGATGTTAGAACCATTGAATTTCTCTTAGCTAACGGAGCTGATAAAGCGGCCAAGGATGCGAATGGTGACTCCCCTTTAACATGGGCAAGTTACCATCTGAGGCCGGGAAAAATTCTTGCATTGCTGAGTTATGGTGAGTATTCCATTGGTGAAGCTCATAAAGTTAAAAATACCAGTGATCACGGATGGGGATGGGGCAATAGCATGGATTGGAATCTCCTGGGGGATTACCTGCCGGAATAATATTTAATAAAATGTCCAAAAATTAATGTGCTATTTGTCAGTAGGGAAATCATAAAAATATAACAATGAAAAAATTTATTTTATTGCTCCATGACGAGCTAGAAAAAGAAAGAGGTTATTCGCCAGAGGAAATGCAGCAGTTGGTTCAAGAACATATGAACTGGGTGGAAAAACTTACAAATGAAGGTACTTTTTTAGGTGGTGACGGACTCGTACCTGATGGTATGATTATCCAGGGTAAAGATGTGCTGGTAAAAGACGGGCCTTATGCAGAATCTAAAGAGATCATAGGCGGTTATTACTTACTACAGGCCAACAGCTTAGAAGAGGTAACAGAAATTGCTAAAGAATGCCCATGCCATCATTGGGGAGGCGTTACTGAAATAAGACCTATTATGGACTATGAGTCTGAACAGTAAAAAACTGACCAATCAATTGACAGAACACCTCTTTAGAAATTTCTACCAAGAGGTGTTTTCATCTTTGATTGTGAGATTTGGTGCACAGCATATCGATACGATCGAGGATGCCTTGCAGGACACATTTTATAAAGCTATAAAATCCTGGAAGTTCAATGATCTTCCTTCAAATCCTAAAGGATGGTTGTTTATCGTTACCAAAAATAATATCATCAATGAATTAAGAAAAGGTTCAAGAAGTATCAGTGCTGATAATTTCTTAATTACTAATGAAGTCAGCGAAACAGCATCGCAGCAAGCCAAAGAAGACCAACTGCGTTTGCTGATGACTTGTGTGAAGTTTGATTTAAAACCACAGGCCAAACTAGTTTTTACACTAAAAGCTATCTGTGGTTTCGGGGTGACTGAAATAGCCAACAGCCTGATGATCTCAGAAGAAAATGTCTATAAACAGGTGCAACGTTGTAAGCAAAAACTAAAAGCACTCACTAAGGATTATTTTGCCAAGAAAAGTCCAGTTTCTTTATCAGATAAAGATATTGATCACCTTGAACAGATCATCTATTTTATGTTTAATGAAGGTTATGATTCAATCAATAAATCGTCAAAAACTGCGATCAATAGAGAAATTTGTTTTGAAGCTGTGCGATTGGCGCATCTATTAGAAGAAATTCATCATGCAACTACTACACAAAACCTGTTGGCGTTATTTTACTTCCACATGGCCCGTTTTGATTCGCGCGTAAATGACGCAGGTGAATTTGTTTCCTTGAGAAAGCAGGACCGAACACTGTGGGATAATGACCTTATCCAACTTGGATTCAACTATTTGAAAACACCGGCAGTATTGAACCGTTATTATATTGAAGCTCTTATCGCTTCTTCGCATTCCACAGCACCTTCCTTTAAAGAAACCAATTGGCAAGAGATCCTAAAGCTTTATGACGCTTTATTGTTGTTGCAAGACACGCCAATTATTCAATTGAATAGAGCGATTTGTCTTTTTGAATTAGGAAATTATGAGGAAGGTAAAATGGCCTTGGATGCCATTAAAGATGAACTGGAAGATTCTTATTTATATTACTCCGTGAGTATGGCAGAATATCTATCTGACAAGGATAAAGAACTCTCGGAGTATTGGTACAAAAAGAGCCTTGAAACAGCGAAACAGCCCTTTAGGAAAGAACTGATTCAAGATAAACTGGATCAGTTAAACTGATTTGTCATATGCTTCTTTAATCCAACCCAATACTTCGCCGTTAACATCATCCACAGATGTTAATTGTACTCTGTGTGTGCACATGGTTCCAAACGGACCCGAGTCACCTAAGCGCCCTTCTGTAGGTTTTCCCTTTAATTTTAAGCCAAGATCAATACGTGTTTTTGTGGCCGGTTTTATCAGCGCAAATTGATGTTTACGGATCAAGCTTACACTTGCTTTTTTAGGAGTTTTCGTAATATCCCTACCAAATTTTGAAATTTCGGCAACCAATTTATCATAAATGGGTTTCAGACTTTCTTTACCTTCATACTGATTCGCTACCAAATCTTCCGCAGCATCATTATTTTGCTTTGACAATGTCACGATCGTGTTGGCAAAACCATGGGTAACACCATGTTCGGTCTTTAAGAACTTTACGGCTTCACCATGTTTAGCGAAGTTCTTTGTCTTTAAAATTTTGATCCATTCTTCTAATGATTTGCCTGTTTTCTCAGGCATATTATTGATCATTGTTTGTAAAGCTTTGTCCATGATTTAATAGTTTACACTTGGTTTTCCTGTTTCTAAATAAGAGATTAAATTTATGTAACTCATTGCATTTCCTTTGATAAAGAATTTTAAAAGGGATTTATATTTCGAATTGTTTTTATAACCTATTCCATAGGAGATAACTTTGGTTCGAGAAGGTTCTATCGCATCAAAATGTACAATGTTATACATGTTTTGCCAATCTTTTTTCATAAACTCAGGAAAATTACCAGTTAATTCAGCTTGTAAAGTAATGAGCTTTTTAGGTACATAATTTTTCACATGTAATACGATCGTGGTGCTATCACCAATCCTTCCGGTCTTATTATAATTAGTCCTAATTATTCCTCCATTTTTAACATCTATTTCTGCTAGAGCAGTTGCCCAGCTTTCCCAGCCTTTTTTAGTGGTATACGCATTCCAAACCGAATCGATCGAGACATTGACATCAAATTCCTGAATAAGTACGATATCTCTACCGTTGGTTGAGTCTACTTTGGAAATGATCCTATTTTCCAGTGTTTGTTTATCTTGAGAATAGGAGATTGAGATGATGAAAAGATAAGATAAGAAGATGAATATTTTTTTCATAGTCAAAGATTTATACAAGTATAAGGAGATGAGTTGAAAGTTGATAGTAAAAAATTAACCTTTCTTATCCAGAGGGAAAAAATTAGGCTCATTTTTATTGAAGTCATTAACAATAAATTCCTGGGGATTAAACCCTGAAAATTGATTGAACTCTTTGATAAAATGTGATTGGTCTGTATATCCACATTGGTAAGCTACTTGAGACCAGTTGATATTTTCCTTATGATGTATTTGATGTAGGATCTCATTAAACCTAAAAATCCTTTGAAAGCTTTTTGGGGTCAATCCAAAATACTTCTTGAATTGATGTATCAGATGTTTTTGTGTTTTGGAATAAGAACTTATTGCCTTCTGATATTCATTTACAGGGGACCTTGTAATCGCCTGAAAAAGCTCCAGTAATTCTTTTTCTGGCTCTTTTTCTTTGATATAGCGTTTATCAAGCCATTCTTCTGCGTGTATGAATTTTTTCTCAGGGGTTTCGCTATTCAAAATATGCTCTCGTAAGCTTAAAATGTCTTTACCAAATAATTTTTCGGCATCAACTACCGTGTCATTTAATTCTTCAATTGGTGTATGTATAAAAGGGTAGGCTCCAGTTGGTTTGAACTGAATAACAAACATTTCGGAGTTTTGTGGTGCTGAAATGGATAGGTAATTTTTGTGAATACCAGAAACCCAAACCTTGTTAAATTCGCCATTGGGTTTTAGTGTCTCACTGTTATATGTATGTCTTGTGATACCATCAAGTTCGAAAAGAATAAATAAGTGTCCTGTTGGTACTACTCGCTCAATCGAGTGGTCAGGTATGAATCCACTGTAGTGAAATATTGATTCTATATGGTAGGTCAGTGGTGCTTTTAATTGACAAGTGTTAAAGATCATTATCGTTTAGTAATTTCTCTTGGAGAAGTTATCCTCATTTTTAATTTTTCAGCAAATAGCAATGACTTTTCAATACGTTTTTGAGATGATTTGATCTTTGCGATTAAATGAATAATTCCGCGTTGATTACCGGGTGTTAAACTTTGAAACACTTTATTGGCATACGCGTCAGTTTTGAGTACTTCTTCAAACTCTTCAGGTAGTTCAAATTGATATTTCGAGTTATCTTTTTTAAATGTGACCTTTACCGGATCACCAGCGTTTAACTTCAGTTTATCAATTAATTTTCTATTTACATAAATATAGTGGCCTTCATTTTTGCTGAAGTTAAATGCACAATGAAATTTGGCCCTAGTATTCATAGTGCAAATGACTCTTCTTGTATCAAAGCTCTTTACCAGGTCTTCATTGATCAAAATATAATGTGTTCCATTCGACGATTTTTTGATAATGGTGTCCATCGTTTAGTCATTATGGCCGACCAGGCATCCACATCCCGGTAGGGTAAAACTTTGAGCTTCTTCATGCCACTCAAACGATTGGTTGTATTTGCTGTTTTCCCAATAGAATTTGGTTCGGTTTTTTTCAGTGTTACCAATTTCATTCATGGTTTCAGTATCATAGAGCCTGCCATTGACCATGGTATAACGCACACTATCAGTATTTAAAATATCTTCTAACGGATTTTTATCCAACACAACTAAATCGGCCAGTTTCCCCACTTTTAATGAGCCTATATCCTTACCCATACCAATATATTCTGCACCATTCAAAGTAGCCGCTCGTAAGGCTTCCATATTGGTCATACCACCTTGTTGCAGCATCCATAATTCCCAATGTGCTCCTAAGCCTTGCATTTGCCCATGGGCTCCGAGGTTTACCTTAACACCTGCATCACTTAATGCTTTACAAGTTTTTGAAGTAAGTATATGCCCGTTTTCATATTCTTCCATCGGTACCATGGTTCTATGGCGTGAACGCGCGTCAACGACACGTCGCGGTGTATATTTCAATAGTTTTTCGTTTTCCCAGATATTATCCTTTTGATACCAATAGTATTCACCACTCAACCCTGCATAGTTAACCACTAAAGTAGGTGTATATCCTGTATCACTGTTGCTCCATAAGATAACCACATCTTTATACACTGGTGCAATCGGGATGTTATGTTCAATACCTGTATGCCCATCCATAATCATATTCATATTATGATAAAATGTAGAACCTCCTTCAGGAACCACAAAAATTCCTTCTTCGCGTGCAGCTTGTAATACTTGCTGCCGTTGATTTCTTCTGGGTTGATTGTAACTTTTAACAGACAATGCCCCAAAAGCTTTGGTTCTGCGTATCGCTGAGCGTGCATCATCCAGGCTATTCACAACGGCTTTAAAATCACCATCGGCACCATAGAGAATTACACCGGTGGAGTAGAGTCGAGGGCCTACCATAGTACCGCTTTTAATTAATTCAGACATGGCGAATATAGACTCTGAATTTGCGGAAGGATCGTGGGCCGTAGTAACACCATAGGCGAGATTGGCATAGAATTGCCAATGCTTTTGAGTGGTCAATCCATATCGAAATCCACCCACATGTGCATGGGCATCTACAATACCCGGCATAATGGTTTTTCCAGAGACATCATACACCTTGGTTTTACTTGGTACTGAAACATCACCAGACTTTCCAATGGCTTCGATTTTATTCTCATTTATGATGATGGTTCCATTTTCAATAACCTGATCGCTTTCCATAGTAATGATTCTGGCATTGGTAAATGCAATCCTCCCTTTTGGTTTATCGCTTTTAGAGGTTAAACCTATCGCGATCCCTTTTTCGGTCATCGGTGGAATGCTATCTGGTGAGTCGGTTAAAAAAGTAAATCGATCGGACACTTTATTTGTAAAATATTCCTCACCCAGGGTCCAAAATATTTTTTTACTATCCTTTGACCAGTGCAGGTTGATACCCGCATCCTTAGAAATTTGCGAAATAGGTATAGCCTTGGTTTTATTATCTAAGTCAATGGGTTTTCCATTTAAAAGCAATGGGGCAATGTACGCCTTATGCAAGTGGCTAAAAGCAATCCATTTATTATCAGGGCTTGGTACCAGGCGATTAGCATATTTCGATTTTACATGCGTCTTTTCATCTTTTCCGTTAAGGTTGACGCTCTTTAATTGTTTTGTTAAAGAGCCAAATAAATAGCCGCCGGTTTGAAAGAATATTCGAGAATCATCCTTATTGAATCTGGGATAGTCCCCCACTTTTGTTAAACGCTTTGCGTTAGAACCGTCAGCATTGATCAGATAAATACCCGTGTTTTTGGCGAAAGTTCTTCCCTGGTCACCATTGCCGTTTTGTTTTACATAGGCAATTTTCGACCCGCTATTGCTAAAGGTGGGATTCCGATAAATTCCTTTTTGTGTGGTCAACTTTACAGGAGTACCACCTTTGGCGGGAATTTTATAAACGGCACCTAAATTCTCGTCATTCCATGTGACATATACAATGTGTCTGCCGTCTGGTGAAAAGCTGGGTTCTGATTCGAAATCAATGCCCTTAGTGAGACGTTTAGGAGTTCCATTAGGTAATCTCTTTGTCCACAAGTATCCTAATGCATTAAACACTATTGATTTTTCATCGGGAGAGGTTACTGCACCACGAATGACTTTTGCCGTAAAATTATCCATGAAAACGGGGGTATCAAATGCTACGGTTTCTGCTATTTTAATTGTGGCCTGGGCACTAAAAGGAATAGTATCCACTTTTAGTGAATTACTATTTATTTTATGAATTTTTCCTCCTGCCCAGAAAACGATTTCTTCATTGTTAGGCATCCAGCTAAAACCAGGATACACACCAAAAATGGCCCAGGCTTCTTGCTGGTCTTTATTCAGGTTGTCATAAACGGGCCATTCTTCGCCAGTGTCCAGATCATGAACGAAAAGTACAGTTTTTGTGCGGACACGCTTTACAAAGGCAAGCTTTTTTCCATCTCGAGATACTTGAGGTCTTGCTGCTCCTCCAGGGCCACCCGTAACAATTTCAGTTTCACCGGTTTCAAAATTATAGCGTTTGATCACATAGATTTGCTTATTGGGGTCCTTATTATATTGAAAGAACCCACCGGGATACACATCTTCACTGTAATACACGTACTTACCGTCAGTAGAGGTATTCGGTTCGTTCAAATCTTGCTGATCGTTTTTTCGTTTGGTAATTTGAGTGCCTGAACCTCCTGTGATATGGTACATCCATAGCTCACCGGCGCCTAAAGAGCGTTGCGATGTGAAATGTTTTCTGGCGATAATATAGTTGCCGTCTGCCGACCAGGTACCATTATTTAATAACCTGAATTTTTCTTCAGTTATCTGTTTCGCATCGGAACCATCAGCATTCATTACCCAGATATTATCACCACCGCCAGCATCACTGGTGAATAGTATTTTAGAACCGTCAGGACTAAATCTTGGTTGTATTTCGAATGGAAGTCCTTCCCGCAATAGTTTTGCCTTTCCGCCGGTAACTGACATTTTATAAATATCTCCTAGCAAGTCGAATACAATTTCTTTTCCGTCAGGACTGACATCCAGGTTCATCCAGGTGCCTTCATCTGTTGATAATTGTACTTCCTTAAAATTAAAGTCACCTTCAGGATTGGAAACATCCCATTTTTTATCTTTTTTATCCTGCGCATTTACTGTAAAGACAATACTTAGTGCGACAAGAAAAATGTTTACCGGTTTTTTCATAACCAAAAATAGTTTGAGTTGATTTAGTAATTTGATGCGATTTTATCAAAGATATAGCCTCCTTTTTCTGCACCCCAGACATGTTTTCCAATACTGTCGAAGCCTCGGTCCCAGGAAACTATCTTATCAGTAAAAATTTCAACTTCGCTGGTGGCATAGGATGCACCGCGTAAAGCACTTTCACAAGTTTTAATTCCTGTTTTGCCTTTGAAGTTCTTATCGGTGATTCGTTTAAGCAGTACTTCACATCCGGTTCTTAAGCTAAGATCTTGTTTTGAAATGGAGTCGAATACCTGTGGAGTTCTCCATGTGCCAATCCATAAGGAATCTGCAGGAAGTGTATAAATAGCCGAGCTAAACATACTGTCATTTACCCTGGTAACTTCATAAACCCTTTGCCTGTAAGGTCGGTCTTGCATGGTGTTCAACGCTTGCTCTACATAGAGAAAGTTCCCCCGGTCTTCCCAAATAGGGTACATGTGTAAAGAAATATTATAGTAGGTCGAATCGGCCATGGCCTGCCTTTCAGAATTAAAAGAACCTTGCATTAGCGCAAATAGTTCACTTAATTCATGATCTGTTTTGGGTTCAGAGGTATTTTTTTTACAGGCTATGCTTAGAGCTAAAATCATCGCAATACAACAAAAATAATTCATGGCTATTTAGTTTTTTAAAGCTTTTCTGTTGTACAATTTCACGCCGGCTTCATAATATTTATCTCCAGCTGTCCAAAATGGAATTTCAGGGTCATTTGCGATCAATCTACAGGCTAAAACATAGGAAGTGAAGAATTTCTCCAAATAATCATAGTCTACATTATCAGGATTGTCAGCCTGCTGATGGTAATACTTACCAATTTCAGCGTCGAAGGCTGTAAAGCCCAAACTAAATGTTGGGGCGGGAATACCCTTCGCTGCAAAATTTACATTGTCTGACCTATCAAACAATCCTTGTTCTGGCGCAGGATCATCAATAGCTTTTAATCCGGAGGTTTCTACTGCACTTTTAATATGCTTTTCTGCAGTTGTTCTACCTAAGCCAATAATCGTAGCTAAACTCGTATCGTTATATCCACCGTTATCGCTATTGAAACAATATACCATTTTATTCAAGGGAATTACGGGATTTTCGACATACCATTTGCTCCCTAATAACCCTTTTTCTTCCGCAGTAAACAGGATGAATAATGCAGATCTTTTCGTTGGATATTTTGCGATATTTTCGGCGGCACTTAAGACAGTCACCACACCAACGGCATTGTCTCTGGCACCATTGAAAATAGAATCCTTTTGGGCATTAGGCGCACCAACCCCTATGTGATCGTAATGCGCAGAATAAATCACAAACTGATCTTTTAGTTTTGGATCTGAACCTTCTACCATGCCTACCACATTTTTGGCTTTAACAGGCGTTTTTTTAATTCCATCAATATTGACATTTGCATTGATCTTCTTAGAAGTTTCAAGTTTACTTCGTATGGAGCCGTCAATATCTTGTAACCATAAATGAATTAGCTTTTGAGCGTCATTAGTCGCCAATCCCATTTTCTCTGAGTTAAAGAAATTCGAAAAACGCCCCCATAATAGGTCGCTTGCCGAGCTGAGTTCTATTAAACCTGCTGCGCCATACTCCGTTGCTAATTGCGCTTTCGTACGTCTGGCGCCAAAAGCAGCTTGTGGACTACTTGCCTCAGGAGTTCCGGCCTTTACAATGACTAGTTTGCCTGTAACATCTTTATCCTTATAGTCATCAGCGAGTCCAAAGTTGAGGTACACTGCCTGGCCATTAAAAAATGTGTTATACCCGCTCAGTTGTAATAGTTTATCTGAAGAGAAATCATTTAATCGTATACCTAATTTTGTTGGCGCTGAAATGTTCTCTAATTCAACCCCTTGATAATAGCTGCCATTATTGGCGGGCTTTACACCATAACGCCTTAGTGTATTGGCAAGATAAGAAGCGGCAATGTCAATTTCCGGGGTACCGGTTTGTCGCCCACGTAATTCATCAGAGGCTAAAAAATAGATATGCCCTTCAATGTTGTTTTTTGAGATGGTGCTTTTGGTTTTTTCAAGATCTGTTTGTGCAACAAATGATACAGTCGAAACTAATAATGATAAGGTAAGTAGTGTTTTTTTCATGAAAAAAAATTTAGAGAGCGTTAAAGGTAGTCGAATATGGAATGATTTTCAAATATTTAACAAGACACCGTACTTATTTCGTGCCTAAAACTTCTTTAGAAATATGCATGGTTACTAGCATATGCGGTACATCTACTGTTTCGGAAATTTTTAAATCTCCCGCCAATGAACATAAGGCATATGCCTCTAGTTTCGTTAAATTATGCTCTTGTTGAAGGTAGTCGATCATATATAAAGTCGCCTTTTTCGCCGCTTCGTCAATGGTGGTACCAAAGCCTGTCGTGGCGTAATAATCTTTGGTTTCATACTGAGGTTCTTTGATTGATTTGTTCTTTAGCACATCAAGCTGATACACGAATCGCATAGGTGCTTCAATGGCAGTGCCGCATACTTCACCTAAACCCTGAACAGCATGGGCATCGCCAATCGAGAATAAAGCACCTTCAACAAAGATTGGAAAGTAAACCGTAGTTCCCTCAACCAGGTTGGGATCATCCATATTTCCTCCATTAGCCCTTGGCGGAATGGTAGATAACATTTCCTCGGTAGGAGGTGCAACACCCATAACACCCGGGAAGGGCTTAAGGGCAACCTTAATTTTGTCATTAAAATCTATGTGTGCTTTATCCTTTCCCAGTTCGTATATCCTCAAATATTTTTCCTTAATAGTATCTGCTAAAAAGCCAAATCCGGGAACGACGGCATTCCACCCCCAATCACCCATTTCTATTTTATGAAGTGTCACCTTCAAAACATCTCCAGGCAAAGCTCCTTCAACATAAACGGGCCCGGTTAAAGGATGGATGGGGTCAAATTTTAAAGCGTCTAAATCGGTAAGTTTTGAATTCAGGTCAAATTGTTCATCACTGGCATCCTCGGTAAATGCCTCGATAATTGCTCCTGATTTCACCTTTAGCACCGGGGGTATCTGGCTACTGAATTTATTGTGAGTTTGATCTTTTGTAAGCGTAAAGTCTGGTTTTATTTCTTGCAATTCTGCAATTACCTCTGTGCTCTTTTTATCTTGATTACAAGAGAATAGAAGTAAATTAAGAAGTAATAAGACAGTGGTGTAGATGGTTAGTTTTGCTAGTTTCATTTTATTCTTGGTTAAAGAGTTGTCTTAAAATTACTAAAATATATGCTATTTGATACCTTTGCTACTCAATTGTAAAGAATAAGCTTTGAATGCAGAAATAATAACTATTGGTGATGAGATATTAATTGGTCAGATCACAGATACGAACTCACAGTGGATCGCTCAAGAACTTAATAAGATTGGAGTATCTGTTTATCAGATTACTTCCATACAAGATAAGGAGTCACATATTTTAAAGGCCTTAACCGAAGCTGAATATAATGCGGACATTGTTATAGCAACCGGTGGCCTGGGGCCAACAAAAGACGATATTACCAAGCATGCTATAGCTGACTATTTTGATTCTAAACTAGAGTTGAATGAAGAAATTGAGGTACACATTAAGAAAATGTTTACCAAAATAGGTTATCAATTTACCGAATTGAATCGCCAGCAGGCAGTACTTCCTGTTAAGGCTACTATTTTGAAGAATAATTTAGGTACGGCATCTGGTATGTGGTTTGAAAAGCATGGAAAAGTTTTTATTTCACTACCGGGTGTTCCTAATGAAATGAAAGGCTTAATGCTTAGGAAAGTTATACCTAAATTACAGGAATCCTTTCATCTTCCCTTTATTTTGCACAAGACTTTACTCACCTATGGAATGGGAGAGAGCAAAGTCGCTGAGCGTATCGAAGCATGGGAAAATGCCCTGCCTCATCACATCAAACTTGCTTATTTACCCAATTACGGCAAGTTACGCTTACGACTTTCAGCTAAAGGTGATGACGAAAATATGCTTATGAAAACATTGAATGATGAAGTTGATAAGCTTACAGAATTAATTAGTGATATTCTGGTTGGTTTTGATGAAGGCGAAAGTCTGGAAGCAGCAATAGGTAAACTATTGATCAGCCAAAATCGAACATTGGCTGTAGCCGAAAGCTGCACGGGTGGTGCAATTGCCGAAATGATTGCGAGTGTGCCTGGAGCATCGAAGTACTTTATTGGTTCGGTAACCAGCTATCATAAGCGTATTAAAGTAGATTTTCTGAATGTACCAAAAGAAACCATCGTGAAGCATTCAGTGGTGAGTGCTCAGGTAGCAGAAGCCATGGCTCTGGGTATTCAAGAATCATATGGAAGCGATTATGCCATCGCGGTAACCGGTAATGCGGGCCCAACAAAAGATAAAACAGATGAATCAGTTGGTAAAGTGTTTATAGCGATTGCATCTCCGGGAGGCACCTATGTAAAAGATTATGTATTTGGCCCGCCCCGTCAAAAAGTAATTCAAAAAACATCTGTTAAAGCACTGGAATTACTAAAAACGTCAATTTTAAAAAATAGGTAAATTTGTTTGTCAGTTCTTCCAAAAGTTATTATTTTTGCACCTCGTTTTGGAACAACTATAAAACAGTTTAGAAATGTCAAGAGTTTGTGAGTTAACAGGTAAGAAGGCGATGGTAGGAAACAATGTTTCGCACGCCATGAATAAAACGAAGCGTAAATTCAATGCGAATTTAGTAAAGAAGCGTTTTTATATTCCTGAAGAAGATAAGTGGGTGACCTTAAAAGTATCTACTTCGGCTTTAAAGAATATCAATAAAAAAGGTATTTCTGCTGTAATTAAAGAAGCTAGAGCAAAAGGATTTTTGAAAAAATAAGAGCACACAATGGCAAAGAAAGGTAATAGAGTTCAGGTTATTTTAGAATGTACGGAGCATAAAAACAGTGGTATGCCAGGTACATCTAGATACATTACTACGAAGAGTAAAAAGAATACCCCTGACAGGTTGGAATTGAAGAAATTCAATCCTATTTTAAAGAAAATGACAGTTCATAAAGAAATTAAGTAATTTCTAAAACACTATTGGATCATGGCAAAGAAAGCAGTAGCATCGTTACAAACAGGTTCTAAAAGATTAACAAAGGCTATCAAAATGGTAAAGTCTCCTAAGACAGGCGCTTATACTTTTGTTGAAGCTATAATGGATCCTTCTAAGGTAAACGATTTCTTAAAGAAGTAAGTACTTTAAAACGTATATATTCCAAGCTACTTTCAAAGACCTGAAAGTAGCTTTTCTTTTTATATTTGTTGCTGAAAGTTAGCGTGTATAATGAGTTTATTTAAAAATATATTTTCAAAAGAGAAAAAGGAAACCTTAGATAAAGGCCTGGAAAAAAGTAATGCTTCATTTTTTGGCAAGCTGTCTAAGGCGGTTGCAGGAAAATCGAAAGTAGATGATGATGTTTTGGACAATTTGGAAGAGGTCTTGGTGGCCTCAGATGTGGGTGTGGCTACTACCTTGAAGATTATCGAACGAATTGAGGCACGCGTAGCTCGCGACAAATACCTGGGTACCGATGAATTGAATAAGATCTTACGAGAAGAAATAGCAGGATTGCTTTCAGAAACCAATGTAGGCGAAGCCACTGAGTTCTCAATACCAAGAGAAAAGAAGCCTTATGTAATTATGGTAGTTGGTGTCAACGGTGTAGGTAAAACAACAACTATCGGTAAGCTGGCCGCCCAATTCAAACGTAAAGGACTAAAAGTAGTGCTCGGTGCCGGAGACACGTTCAGGGCAGCGGCTATTGACCAGTTACAGGTATGGGCAGATCGTGTGAACGTACCTATTGTCAAACAAAAAATGGGAAGTGATCCAGCTTCTGTGGCGTTCGATACGGTGCAGTCTGCAGTAAATCAAGATGCAGATGTTGTGATTATAGATACAGCAGGACGTCTGCATAACAAGGTAAACCTGATGAACGAATTGTCTAAGATTAAACGTGTGATGCAAAAGACAATTGCTGAGGCACCACATGATGTCTTGCTAGTATTAGATGGCTCAACAGGTCAAAATGCTTTTGAACAGGCGAAACAATTCACCAAAGCAACTGAGGTGACTTCACTGGCTGTGACCAAATTAGATGGTACCGCCAAGGGAGGCGTGGTCATTGGTATTTCTGATCAATTTCAGATTCCTGTAAAATATATCGGGGTAGGTGAGGGCGTTGATGACCTTCAGGTATTTAATAAACATGAATTTGTGGATTCATTCTTTAAGTAATGGAGCGTGCTACCAGAAACTTAATGATACTCTACGCAATTGTATGCTTTTTTTCGGTTGCCGGAGTAGCGATGAATATCATTCCTGTATTTAATTTAGAATCCATCGAAGACCCCAAGCTTACTGAAGAAATCGAACAAGGTTTGGTAAAAGGGTTTTATATACTGGCCCTTATTTATTTAGTAATAGCCTTAAGCGCATTAGGAGCGATTCTTAAGAAGAATTTTTCTAAACCATTTCTAATTGTATTAGCGCTTCTATTGATTGTGACCTTTGCTTTTGGACCCTATCTTTTTGATCTTTTTCTGGATGGTGCAGCTTTTGATGTTAATTCTCAAGAATAGCATTAACTGGTTGACATAGGAGCAAAAAATAAGAATCACCGATCTCTATAGACTAGTATCGATGATTCTCTTGCTATGAAAAAGATTATTATTATGGGTTTCAATCAATTTTTAGTACCGTTTCATACCATATTTGAGATTGTTCATCTCTAATAATAAGATAATAAGTATCGGGTTGTAGGTCAGATGTATCTACGGCATAGGGTTTTCTATTTCGCATATCATCATAGATTATACGTTTTGATAACCCGCCTAAGGAATTATAAAATTCTATCGTATAGGTCTGTATAAATTTAAACTTAAATTTTAATTCGTCTTTAAACGGATTACCCATAATAATAGGTTTCTTTGCCTTTTTCGTTTGTTCGTTTATAATAATATCAGGCACTGATTGCGGAAGCTCTTTGACAGCAATGGCGGGAGCTAAATCTATCGCAATAGACACATAATTAGCACCATTTCCAACAATGTTAGGTGTATTAATGACACCTAAAGTGCCAGAAGAATTGACAGCATATATTTTTCCATCTATAGCAGTCTGAAGGCCATAAATAGGCTGAGTACTATCATAAATTAGTTGGGGCGTGCTCATAGCATCTTTATATTGTATTTGATGTATCCTTCCAACACTATTGCCTAGATTAAATTCGTTAGTGGTTGTAACATATAATAAATTACTGTCAGGTGAAAACTCTATACCATAAGAATATAAATTATCATCAATTGATATTGTATCATTCAGTTGACTTACTAGTCCAGTAGAATTGTCAAAATTGAATAAAAATAAACTCTGAGCTTCGGCAAATTCTCCATTTCGCCCTTCTCCGACAGTATTATATGATAATGCTAATGATTGACCATCGGGTGCTATTTTTAGTTGACCATCAGTATTTTCAAGGCCTTCATTAAGTGTAAATGCAAATGTTGCTTGGTTTACCAAGTTTATTCCCAAGGTGTCTACCTTAAAGCTAAAAAAGGTACCATTTTTTTGCGAGACATTATCTTTTCCAAAAGCAATAACCCAATATGTATTGTCATTAGGATTTAAAATTGTAGTTAAATTTTTACAATTATTTTCTATTAATAAAATGTTTTTCTTAGTGGCATCAACAGCACCAAGTCCGCTATCCAAACTCATATCTACTAATGAATAGTATAACCCTGACTGCCCCATAACATCTCCACTGTTTGTTATGATATAATATGCATTTGCATTATTTGGATCTGGAACTATTATTACAGACTGGTTGATTTCAGTATTACCATTGAGGCTCAAGCCATTGGTCATGAGTTGATGTGTATTGTTCCATACATTTATACCATTTGTATAGAATAATAAATTACCAGAGTTGTCGCTTACTGAAACCGAGGAACCATTAGCAAACATGGCATTATTTGTTAAGATGGTTGGAGGTAATGAGCCGTCATTAAAATTCAAACCAGCTTGGTGGCCAAAGTACCAATTAGCGTTTTGAAGCTGAGCACTCGCTAAAAAATGAAGACTCAAGAAGAGTAAAAAAAATAAGGTGGGTTTGGATGGTGATACTTGCATAAATATTTTATTTAATGGTTGGTAATGAAATTTAAAACCAGACCGTACACCCAACTCAGATAAGAAACATAAAAAGGGTGTAAGTTGTTATTCTTCATTGGGTGTTCTGGGTCCAGCGTTTATTTTTATTGCTTATAACTGCTTATAATATTTTTGCCAAATGGCTCTATTCTTAACTTTATTGAGCTCAAAATAGCCTGAAATAGCGGCTCAAATCGTTCTTTATTGATGGTATTGTTGACTTCATCATAGAGCGAGCAATTAACTAAGATTAATAAACCTTTATATTCAAAAGCATAGAGAAATACATATCTTTTCAATTGAGGTTTAATAGTTGTATTGGATTCTAAATATTGGACTTTGTGGACAAGTCTATTGTGAATAAAATTTGAAGCTGATGCAACTTTCTGTGCGCTTTTTGGAATCATCTTTTGAATTTCTTTGGCAATAGATAGATCTCCAGTCAGTGTACTTTTGGTTAATGTCTTTTTGGCTATGGTAATGATTTCTTTGCCATTCCCTAGTTCACTTCTAAATGTTTTAAGAATTTGGGTTGAATTTTTAGAGCTTAATTCTTTCCAACTTTTTGGAATATTTACATGCAATTCCGTTTTTATTGAATTTGAATAGTTCGTAACGCTGTAGATTTTATAATGGTTATTCGCCAGCTCACTCTCGGGATGATCGAAATACTGATACTTTAATAAAACTTCTAAGTATGGAGATTTTATGAAGCCTCGTGCTCTATTCTTTACTTCATCTATATAAAGTATAGCTTCTTTCTTTGTAATGTTCTC
>JASJDL010000038.1 GCA_030065775.1 Flavobacteriaceae bacterium
ATTTCAGGCGCTAAGCCAGGAAAAAGAGGTCTCATCTTCTTTTCAAACTTCTAAGTTAGAGATCACCATTGCTCCAGTCTTTGGCTTGTTGGAGCATCATAGTTGTGATCTCTAACTTAGAAGTTTGAAAAGAAGATGAGACCTCTTTTTCCTGGCTTAGCGCCTGAAATTCTGTGGTTATTAAGAATACGAACGAAAAAAGAAATCTCATCTTAAATTATTTAACTGTGCAGTGGTCTGTTATCTGTCGCCGCTAATGCAGCCTCTTTCACAGCTTCGGCATAAGTCGGGTGCGCATGGCTCATGCGAGCGATATCTTCGGCCGACGCTCTGAATTCCATAGCAGTAACGGCTTCCGCAATGAGGTCTGCAACACGGGCTCCACACATATGCACACCTAATACTTCATCAGTCGAAGCATCAGCTAATATTTTTACAAATCCGTCTATGTCACCACTGGCACGTGAACGTCCTAATGCACGCATAGCAAATTGGCCTGACTTATAACTCACTCCCGCATCTTTCAATTCTTCCTCTGTCTTGCCAACTGCGGCAACCTCCGGCCAGGTATATACAACACCAGGAATTAAATTATAATCAATATGAGGCTTTTGTCCAGCTAAAGTTTCTGCTACGAAAACACCTTCTTCTTCAGCTTTGTGTGCCAACATCGCTCCGCGAACAACATCGCCAATTGCATAGATATTAGCTACATTTGTTTGCAAATGATCGTTCACTTCTACTTGACCAGTTTCAGATAACTTCACTCCGGCGTTTTCCAATCCAAGTCCGTCAGTATACGGCCTTCTTCCCACAGAAACCAAACAATAATCTCCCTCAAACTCTACAGGATTCCCTTTTTTATCATCGGCCGTAATGATGACCTTCTTAGCCGTTGTCTTTACCGCAGTGACCTTATGACTTGTATAGAATTTCATCCCTTGTTTTTTGAGTACTTTCTGTAATTCTTTCGATAAAGAAGCATCCATGGTGGGTATGATACGGTCCATATACTCGATGACGGAAACCTCTGCACCTAAGCGTCGGTAGACCTGACCTAATTCCAATCCGATAACACCACCGCCAATGATAACCAGGTGTTTTGGGATTTCTGTTAGGCTTAAGGCCTCTGTAGAGGTAATAATCCTTTTTTTGTCGATCTCAATAAAAGGTAATGTCGACGGTTTTGAACCAGTAGCTATGATACTATTTTTTGCTTCAATCGTTTCAGATTTCCCATCCGCTTTAGCGATAGTGATATGGGTGGCATCCTTAAAAGAGCCTAATCCATGAAAAACATCGATTTTATTTTTATCCATTAAGTACTTAATACCTGCTGTATTTGTATCGACCACCGATTGTTTACGCGCAATCATTTTCTCAAGATTCACTTTCACATCTCCAGGAATTTCAATACCGTGTTCTTCAAAATGCTTTACGGCATCATAATAGTGATGTGAAGAGTCTAATAAAGCTTTTGAGGGGATGCAACCTACGTTTAAGCACGTACCTCCAAGGGTATCGTATTTTTCGATAATGGCAGTTTTCATACCTAACTGTGCACAGCGAATCGCTGCTACATATCCGCCAGGGCCTGAGCCGATCACGGCTACGTCATATGTACTCATGTATATTCTAAATTTTGAAACACAAAAGTACAATTATTTGGCAATACTATTTGAATTACTACCTTTAAAACCTCAAAGCTTTTAAAAATGAAAATTTTAAAGAAAATAGGCTGGTTTTTGTTGGTCGCTTTGCTGATTGCTCAATTTTTCAGCCCAGAAAAGAACAATGGTGACCTGACTTCAATTACCGCGTTTGTGCAAGAAACAAACCCACCAGATAATGTGCATGAAATTTTAAAGACTACCTGTTTTGACTGTCACAGTAACTTCACGCGGTATCCTTGGTATAACAACATTACCCCGGTAAATTATTGGATGGCGGATCATGTGCGCCATGGAAAAGGGGAGGTAAACTTTTCTGAGTGGTCGACGTACTCACTCAAGAAAAAAGAACATAAGATGGAGGAAGTCTATGAAGAGGTGGAAGAGAAGCACATGCCTTTAGAATCCTATACATGGATACATTCCGATGCCAAATTAACAGATGAACAGATCAAGGCCGTCGTTGATTGGGCTAAAAGTGTACAGTCTGATTTTAAGAGTCAATTAAATAACTAATAATTGGCGGCGAAAAAAGTACTGATCATCGGCTATGTATGGGTAGAACCCAATTCCTCAGCTGCCGGCAGCAGAATGTTGCAATTAATTGAAGTTTTTCTGAACCACGGATGGGAAATTACATTTGCATCGCCCGCACAACGATCTCAAAAAGCCAAGAATTTATCTGAATTCGGAATTGATGAAGTTGTTATTGAATTAAATAGCGCATCCTTTGATGTTTTTTTAGAGGAGTTGAATCCTTCCATCGTCATGTTCGACCGGTTTATGATGGAAGAACAATTCGGTTGGCGAGTAGCTGAAAATTGCCCGAATGCGTTACGGATCTTAGATACTGAAGACTTTCACTCCTTACGTAAAGCGCGCCATCAAGCACTAAAAGAGCAGCGACCTTTTCAGGAAGGAGATTTACTAACATTTGACCTGGCAAAGCGTGAGATAGCTGCTATACTCCGCTGTGATTTGTCATTGATGATCTCTACTTATGAATTAAGTATTTTAGAGCGAATTTTTAAGATTGATCATGCGCTTTTACACCATGTACCATTTCTTCTGAATCGTATAGATTCGGCGGATGTTCAGTCCTGGAAAACTTTTGAAGAGCGACGACATTTTACGATTATTGGAAATTGTATGCATGACCCGAATGTAGATGCTATTTTACAGTTAAAGAGGGTTATTTGGCCTCTTATCAGAAAACAATTACCAAATGTGGAATTGCACGTTTACGTAGCTTATGCTACACAGCAGGTAAATGATTTGCATAACGAGAAAGAAGGTTTTTTAATTAAAGGTTATACTGATAATCCTAAAAAAGTAGTTGAAAATATTCGTGTCGTTTTAGCGCCTTTACGATTTGGAGCAGGTATTAAAGGAAAGTTAACCGAAGCCATGATATGCGGTGCGCCAAGCATGACAACTTCTATTGGTGCAGAAGGAATGCATGATGACTTACCTTGGAACGGGTTCATAGAAGACGATCTGGAAGTGTTTGCAGTTGAAGCGGTTACCTTATATTCAAATAAATCCATTTGGAACCAGTCGCAAGAAAACGGAATTAAGATCATCAATCATTTGTATGATAAAGATTCATTAGGCCAAAAGCTGATTGACCGCATAAAAGGATTACAACAAAACTTAAGAGAACACAGAAGGCAGAATTTTATCGGATCATTGCTGCAGCATCATACCTTGCAGAGCACAAAGTACTTAAGTAAGTGGATAGAAGCCAAGAATGCTTAACTTTAGTCATGGAAACAAACGAATACACAAGAAGAGAAGCATTTAAGCTAACAGCATTGATGGCGCTAGGATTGTTAGCTTGTCCAAGTCTAATGTCGTTTAAATCAAAAGAAAGCATATTGCAAAGAACCATTCCTTCCTCAAGTGAAATGTTACCTGTAGTAGGATTAGGCACCTGGCAAACCTTTGATGTAGGAAATTCTTCCGAAAAAAGGGCAACATTAGCTGAGGTGCTTAGAGAAATGCAAAAGTTGGGCGGAAGTGTAATAGATTCTTCTCCAATGTACGGTAGCTCTGAGCGCGTAGTGGGAGACCTGGCGACGAAAACCGGTTTGGCAGAAAAATTTTTTTATGCCACTAAGGTCTGGACCTCAGGCAGAGATGCCGGAATTCATCAAATGGACCGGTCCTTTGACTTCATGCAAAGAACTAAAATGGATTTGATGCAAATACACAACCTGGTCGATTGGAAAACGCATGTGAAAACATTAAAAGACTGGAAAGAAAAAGGTAAGATCAAGTATTGGGGCATCACACATTATGTTGATTCTTCGCATGCATCGTTAGAAAGAATCATCAAGCAAGAACAACCTGATTTTGTGCAGTTCAATTATTCGATTCGAAGCCGCTATGCCGAAAAGTCCTTATTTGAAACTGTACGAGAAAATCAAACCGCAGTTTTAATTAATCAGCCATATGAAAGTGGTTCTTTGTTTCGGATGACTCGTGGTAAACAACTCCCTGAATGGACTAAAGATTATGATATTAATTCCTGGGGGCAGTATTTTTTAAAGTTCATCCTTTCAAACAAATTGGTGACCTGTGTAATACCCGGTACTTCTAAACCACATCATGTTATTGATAATATGATGGCGGGGTATGGTAAATTACCGGATGAAAAAGGCAGAGAGAAAATGTATACTTATTTAAAAAATCTTTAAGTTCATCAACAATTAATGTCTGTAGAAGCATATAAAAAGGAATTTACAGAGTTTCAAAATGAACTAAACTCTTATATATACAGGTTAGTTACCCATAGACAGGAGGCCGAAGATCTTGTTCAAGATACCTATATAAAAGCATTTGATCGTATTGATTCCTTTCAAGAAAAATCATCGTTTAAGACCTGGGTCTTTGCCATCGCCACTAATTTGGCTAAAGATAATCTAAGAGCAAGAGAACGATGGGGGCAAGATTGGATGGATCTGGTGAAGGATGCGCATGTAGCAAATCCCGAGCTATTCGCTAAAAAGAGAGAAATACTTGAAAATTCTCCACATGGAAAATTTGTCTTAAGCGAACATCTAAACTACTGCTTTAATTGTACCTCAAAAACGCTATTGCTGAATCAACAAATCTGTTTATGGTTAAAAGAAGTTTATAATTTTAAAATTTCTGAAATTGTTCTTATTGTAGGTTTAACTGAGGGTAAAGTGAAGCATGCTATTGCTGATGCTCGTGGTGCCATGGGTAAGATTTTCGAAAAAAAATGTGTCTTAATAAATAAAAATGGTACTTGCAGTCAGTGTACCGGGCTCAATCATATGTATAACCCTGAACAAGACGCTCATATTGAAGCCAATAAAATAAAAATGGTCAAAGAACGAAGAGGTAAGAACTATGAGCAGTTATTGGACTTAAGACTTCAACTTGTAAAGAGTATAGACCCTTTAGCAGGAAACAGTATTGATCTTCATAACTACCTTATTGAAAATTCTCCTGCCTGGGCGAAACAACAAAAGGCACTTAAAACTACTGATAAATAGTTAATTACATTAGTTTTCGTCCGTTTTCATCACTTGAAACGTCTAAGAGTAGACGAGCAATTATGAATCTTAAAAATTTAAAAAGTGAAGAAAATGAAATTTATTTTGATTGGTGTTCTGGTATTACTAGTTCTGGCCGTTATTGTAGGGAAAATAATGGGCGTATCACCATTAGGGTTGAACTTACATAAACAGGTATTTCAGGAAAAAAATTATGCGATTTCAGGATATGACCCTGTACAGTACCATCAAAATAATAGCGCAATTAAAGGGGAAAAAACATATGCTACGGAGTGGAAAGACGCAACCTGGCTTTTTTCCTCGAAAGAAAACCTAGAAAGTTTTATAAATAATCCGGAAAAATACGCTCCACAGGTAGGGGGCTATTGCACCTTTGCAGTAAGCAAGGGATTTACCGCTCCCGGAAACGGAGAATTCTGGCATATAGAAGATAACAATTTGTATCTATTCTCTAACGAAGCGGTCAAAAAGGATGCCCTCAAGGACTTCAATAAAATTAAATTATCAGCATTAAAAAAATGGAAATAATATGGCAGTAAGTGAAACTTATGTGACCTGGATAACAGATCAGCTATCTGAATTCGGTGCGATCGAAACAAAACGAATGTTTGGTGGTGTAGGTTTGTTTAAGAATGGATTAATGTTTGGAAAAATCGGTGGAGATATCTTTCGGTTGAAAGTCGACGAATACAATCGAAAAGATTTCGAGGCGTATGGAATGAAACCTTGTTTTTCTGAAAAGAAAAAGAAAGGAATGCCGTATTGGGAGGTGCCCAATGAAATTATTGAGAACAAGGAAGAATTAGCCAAGTGGGCGCAAAAATCCTATGAAATAGCCATAAGAAGTAAAAAATTGTAAAAGTGCGCTATGGGAGCCTAAGAAATTATCCTTTACTACCTCTCTTCCAAATAGTTAGTCAGAATTCATCATAATTGAACTTTGACTCAAGATATTGATAGACTTTCTTTTGAGACAAAAATTCTAAGATAAATCTTTGTTACAAGATGAGCTTAGTCGGCTATTTCCAGAAGTCCCGCTCTTCTCAATAAAGCCTCATTATTTGGCTCCTTTCCACGAAAACGCTTATACAAAGTCATAGGTTTTTCGGTACCACCTTGCGACAACACATTTTCTTCGAATTTTCTTGCGGTTTCCTTATTGAAGATACCTGTTTCTTTAAAATACTCAAAGGCATCTGCATCCAAAACTTCGGCCCATTTATAGGAATAGTATCCGGAAGAATAACCACCTTGAAAGATATGGGCAAAAGAGGTACTCATACAATTTTCGGCTACATCTGGATACAATTGCGTATCGGCAAAAGCTTTCATTTCATAGTCTTTTACAGAAGAAATTGTCTCAGGTGACTCACCGGCACCATGCCAGGCCATATCCAGCAGTCCGAAACTCAATTGACGCAGTGTTTTCATTCCTTCCAGGAAATTGGACGAATCTTTAATTTTTTGAACCATTTCCATCGGAATAGACTCATTAGTTTCATAGTGCCTCGCAAAAAGATCCAAGGCTTCTTTTTCGTAACACCAATTTTCTAACAGCTGGCTTGGCAATTCGACAAAATCCCAATAGACTGACGTACCTGAAAGGCTTGGGTAGGTAGTATTGGCCAACATGCCATGCAGGGCATGCCCAAACTCATGAAATAAGGTAGTTACTTCATTAAATGTCAACAATGAAGGCTTGGTTTCAGTTGGTTTGGTGAAATTACAGACTATGGAAATATGCGGTCGCGAGTTCTCATTATTTTTTTTCCATTGACTCTTATAAGAGGTCATCCAGGCACCGTTTCGTTTGCCCGGTCGTGGAAAGAAATCGGCATAAAAAACAGCAATAAAATCTCCTTTCGAATCGGTCACCTCATAAGTCATCACTTCTTCATGATATTTATCAATATCAGAAATTTCGTTAAAATTAAGGCCAAACAACTTGTTTGATATGGTAAAAACGCCATCAATAACGTTTTCCAGTTTGAAATATGGTTTTAACTGTTCCTGGTCAAGATCAAACAGTTGCTTTTTCAGCTTTTCGGAATAGTAGGCACCATCCCATTTTTGAAGTTGAACTATGCCATCATTTTTAGCCAATTCGACCAGTTGTAGAAACTCTCTTTCGGCTGCAGGTTTTGCCTTTTCGAGCAAGTCATTTTCAAAGGAAAGTACTTTACCGGGACTTTCAGCCATGCGTTCTTCTAAGACAAAATCGGCATGAGTTTTATACCCCAATAAATTGGCGCGGTCGTGTCGCAGTTTAATTAGTTGAAGTACAATCTCTTCATTGTTGTATTTGTTCTCTTGAAATCCTTTAGCGCCAAATGCCTTTGAAAGTTGCTCGCGTAAACTCCGATCATCGGCATAGGTCATAAACGGGATATAACTAGGATAATCTAAGGTGAAGAGCCAGCCTTCTTTTTCTTTTTGTTTTGCCAGTAGAACAGCGGCTTCTTTGGCACTTTCAGGTAAACCTTGGAGTTGATTTTCATCTTTTATATGGAGTTCATAGGCATTGGTTTCTGCCAATACATTTTCGCCGAATTTCAAGGACAACTTCGAAAGTTTTTTGTCAATCTCTCGCAGCTTTTCTTTATCAGCATCATTCAGATTAGCCCCGTTCCTGGAAAAACCCTTGTATTTTTTTTCTAACAGCATGGCTTGCTCAGGGGACAAGTCTAGTGTATCTCGTTCCTCAAAAACTCGCTTTACACGCTTAAATAAAGCTTTATTTAATCGAATATCGTTGGCAAATTCTGAAAGCATTGGTGATACTTCCTGTGCAATCTTTTGAATTTCATCATTGGTTTCCGCTGAATTCAAATTGAAAAATATAGCTGAGATTCGCTCCAGGGATTGCCCTGAAAACTCTAAAGTCTCAATCGTATTTTCAAATGTCGCCTTTTCAGTAGTGCTTGTTATTTCGTTAATTTCGACTTTAGCGCGGGCAATGGCTTCCTCAAAAGCAGGTTTGAAATGCGCTTCTTTAATTTTTGAAAAGGGTGCTGTAGTATACTTAGTATTAAATGTTTCTAATAATGGATTCATGGTTGTAATAATCAAAATTTAAAGAGCAAATTCTGAATAATATGGCATCAGAATTTGGGTGGAGCAATTAAAAAATTTAAAGGTCTACTTTTTTAAGTCGTCGGCAGCTTTATGCACTTTCTGTTTTAATTCTTCCTTATAGGCTATGATACGTTGCAAGACAACCTCGTCGTTCGTGCCGACGATCTGTGCAGCCAAAATTCCGGCATTTTTGGCACCATCCAGGGCAACCGTTGCTACAGGCACTCCTCCGGGCATTTGAAGAATTGATAAGACAGAATCCCATCCATCAATAGAGTTACGCGATTTTACGGGAACACCGATCACAGGTAGAGGGCTCAAAGAGGCGACCATGCCAGGCAAATGAGCCGCACCGCCCGCTCCGGCAATGATAACCGAAATTCCACGTAAGTGCGCATTTTTTGCATAGTCATACAACTTGTCAGGTGTGCGATGTGCCGAAACAATATCGACTTCGGTTTCTATATTCAATTCATGGAGTGCAGCAATGGCATCCTGCATAACAGGCATGTCTGAATTGCTTCCCATAATGATTCCTACTTTAGGCATAATTCAATAATTGAGATTTTAATTTGCTCATAACCAGTAAAAACCGATATTGAGAAATATCGTATTTTTATTGGCTAAAGATACTATAAAAACTGGTTTTTGTAAGCTGGTTTCAGGTTCAATTTAACCAACTCAAAATCAATGCTGCCATTATTTAATACAGTTGTTTCCTGGTTTTTAAAGAAGCGAAAACATCAAATGGAATTGTTTTTAAAATATCCGATTGATGTACAGCAGGAATTATTGAGACGCCTCGTTGGAGTTGCCCAGAATACTGAATTTGGGAAGCAGTATGATTTTAAATCTATTTACGATTATCGCACATTCGCTGAACGGGTTCCCATACAACAGTATGAGTCGATTGAACCATTAATTGAGCGCACACGTCGAGGAGAGCAGAACCTTTTCTGGCCTTCTACTATTCAATGGTTTGCAAAGTCCAGTGGTACCACTAATGCCAAAAGTAAATTCATCCCGGTAAGCCACGAGTCACTCGAAAACTGTCATATGAAAGCCGGAAAAGACATGTTGGCCCTTTATATTAATAACAATGAGGATGCAGGCCTGTTTAACGGAAAAGGATTACGACTTGGCGGAAGCAGTGCCATTTATGAAGACAACAATTCCTATTTCGGTGATCTGTCTGCAATAATTATTGAAAATATGCCCTTTTGGGCGGACTTTAGTAGCGCTCCAAAAACAGAGGTAGCTTTAATGAGTGAATGGGAAACCAAAATGAAGGCCATCATTAATGAGACCGTTAATGAAAATATGACAAGCCTGGTGGGTGTTCCTTCATGGATGTTAGTACTGTTAAATGGAGTTTTAGAAAAGACAGGGAAAGATCATATTCTGGAAGTTTGGCCGAATCTTGAAGTTTATTTTCACGGCGGGGTGAATTTCAATCCGTATCGTGAGCAATACAAAAAATTACTGCCAAAGACCGATTTCAGGTACTACGAAATCTACAATGCCTCAGAAGGATTTTTTGCCATTCAGGATTCTAATGACAGCAGTGACCTGCTGCTAATGTTGGATTACGGAATCTTCTACGAATTCATTCCCATGGATCAATTCAATGAAGAAGATTCTTTAGCTATTCCGCTACAGGAAGTAGAACTTAATAAAAACTATGCAGTGGTGATTTCGACCAATTCGGGCTTATGGCGTTACTTAATTGGCGACACAGTAAAATTCGTATCATTGAATCCTTATAGAATTAAAATTACCGGTCGAACCAAACATTACATCAATGCATTTGGTGAAGAATTGATTATTGAAAATGCCGAAGAAGCGTTACGTGAAGCTTGTGGCAAAACAAACGCTGAGATCACAGATTATACGGCTGCACCAATCTTTATGAATGGCCGCGAAAAAGGAGGGCATGAATGGATTATCGAATTTAAAAAACCACCAGAAAATATTGATTATTTCACCGAGTTATTAGATAATGCGTTGAAGTCTATTAATTCTGATTATGAAGCTAAACGCTATAATAACATGACCTTAGCGATGCCAGAGGTGCACATCGCCGATCAAGGATTATTTTACAATTGGTTGAAACAAAAAGGAAAGCTAGGAGGTCAACATAAAGTGCCAAGATTATCAAACAACCGGGATTTCATCGAGGAGCTCACTTCATTGAAGCAGTTCGATGAGGTTAATAAGTAATTTGAGGGCATAATATGAAGAAAAAAATTACGCTCCTGGCTTATGTGGTGTCTTTAATTGTTTATTCTTTTTTTAGGTTAAAAGGCCAGGATTCCTACGCTTTAGTTACGCAGCCCTTTATAGTCATCACGCTCACCGCTTATTATATCGTTTCTGCGAATAAGTTGAACTTTCTTTTCCTATTAGCACTTTTATTCACCCTAATAGGTAGCTTATTTTTTCTGGACTACTCGGTTGAAAGATTTATACTTGCGTTAGCCATTATTTTTATAGCGAATCAATTTTTTTTGTTAGTTATCGTACACAGAATGAATATTCTTAAGTTCAAAGAAGTTTTTTTTATCGCGTTACCGATTTATATTATTTTAATGTTGCTCGTCTATCACTTCTATGAAGTTATTACTATACTTAAGATTTTAATATTTGTATACAGTTTTTCATTGGCCATCTTACTTTCTTTTGCAATTTTACATTATAAGAAGGCCTTGAGTAGAGTAGCCGGTTTTATGCTGATAGGGGTGATATTAATGATCATGCGTGATTTTTTTACAGGCCTTAGCAGATTATTACAATTGAATGACTATCACAATTTTTTAATTCCGCTGCTCTCACATGCTATTGGTCTATTTTTTGTCTGTAAATCTGTACTGCTGCAAAACAATCAACAGTCAAAAACAGGAGCTATTTAAATTTTGCGATCTATTACATAATTCACCATTTCAATGAGCGAATTTTTGTACTCAGAATCAGGGTATTGATCTAATATTTCTAAGGCTTTTACTTTATATTCGTTCATTTTTGAAACGGTATACTCAATACCACCATTCTGTTTTACAAAGGCTATGACCTCTTTAACCCTTTTTTTATCTTTATTCCGATTTTTTACTGAATTAACGAGCCATCGTTTTTCTTTGGAGGATGAATTATTAAGCGTATAAATTAAAGGTAAGGTCATTTTTCGCTCTTTAATATCAATACCGGTCGGTTTCCCAATTTTTTCTTCGGTGTAATCAAAAAGATCGTCCTTAATCTGAAAAGCGATACCTATCAGCTCACCAAATTTTCGCATGCGCTGTATTTCTTCTTTAGGGGCCTCTACTGAAGCAGCGCCAATACCACAACAAGCAGCAATTAAGGTGGCTGTTTTCTGGCGGATGATCTCAAAATAAATCGCTTCGGTAATGTCTAATTGACGCGCCTTTTCTATTTGCAACAGCTCACCCTCGGTGATCTCTTTTAAAGCAATAGATACTAATTTTAAGAGGTCAAAATCATCGTGATCTATTGATAAGAGTAAACTTTTTGAGAACAGATAATCACCCACAAGTACGGCAATCTTATTTTTCCAGAGGGCATTGATGGAGAAGAAACCGCGTCGTTGATTGCTATCATCGACCACATCATCATGCACCAAAGAACCGGTATGAATGAGTTCTATCAACGCCGCTCCGCGATATGTTTTTTCTTTAAAATTACCATTCGATACCATTTTCGCTACTAAGAAAACAAACATGGGGCGCATTTGTTTTCCTTTTCTACGTATGATGAAGTGTGTGATTCTATTAAGTAAGGGTACATTTGAAATCATCGATTCTTTGAACTTCTGTTCAAAAAGTTCCATTTCTTTTTGTATCGGTGATTTTATGTGCTCAACAACCTTCATGAGAGCATCAAATGTATAAGTTTATAAAAAGAATGTCAACCTTTCTTCTCAATCTTAGCCCAGCTGTCGCGTAATGGCACTGTTCTGTTGAAGATCAAATGCTCATGACTGCTATCCAAATCCACGCAGAAATACCCTAAGCGCTGAAACTGAAAACGGTCACCGGGTTTGGCTTCCTGTAAACCAGGCTCGACAAAAGCATTCTTATTTACAACCAAAGAATTAGGGTTGATAAATTCTTTAAAATCTTTGTCCTTATGCCCGTCTGGCGCTTCATCACTGAAGAGTCTATCGTACATACGAACTTCTGCCTTAACAGCATGCTGTATCGAAACCCAATGAAGCGTTCCTTTTACTTTTCGTTTGCTTTCTTCTGTGCCACTACCACTTTTACTTTTCGGATCGTATGAACAGTGTATCTCTTTGATGTCACCATGTTCATCTTTTATAACCGATTCGCCTTTTATGATATAGGCATTTTTTAGTCGTACTTCTTTATTCAGTGTCAAACGGAAAAACTTTTTATTCGCTTCTTCTCGGAAGTCTTCGCGTTCTATGTATAACTCCCTCGAAAAAGGTACTTTTCTGCTTCCGGCATGCTCGTCTTCAGGATTATTTTCCGCCTCCAGCCATTCTTCTTCACCTTCAGGATAATTGGTGATGACCAATTTAACGGGATTTAAAACTGCCATCACGCGAGGGGCAGTTTTGTTGAGATCATCCTTTACACAGAATTCCAATAGAGCAACATCAGTAACATTATCGCGCTTGGCGATGCCTGCAACTTCACTGAATTTTCTAATGGCTGCCGGTGTATAACCTCTTCGGCGCAAGCCTGAAATGGTGGGCATACGTGGATCATCCCATCCGTTAACATGTCCTTCTTCTACCAGTTGTAAGAGTTTGCGCTTGCTCATTACGGTATAGCTCAAATTTCGACGCGCAAACTCACGCTGTTTTGGACGTATTCCTCCGTCATAAATCTGATCTAATAACCAATCATATAATTTTCTATGCGGTTTGAATTCGAGAGTACAAAGTGAATGCGAAATACCTTCTATATAATCTGATTCACCATGCGCCCAATCATACATTGGGTAAATATTCCAATCTGTCCCGGTACGATGATGTGCTTTTTTGAGCACTCTGTAAATAATAGGGTCACGCATGAGCATGTTAGGAGAGGCCATATCAATTTTAGCTCGAAGAATATGTGAGCCTTCTTCAAATGCTCCATTTTTCATTTTCTCAAAAAGTTCCAGGTTCTCTTCGATTGGGCGGTCCCTATTCGGACTGTTGGTGCCAGGTTCTGTTGGCGTGCCTTTTTGTTTGGCAATCTCTTCAGATGATTGATCGTCAACATAGGCCTTTCCTGATTTGATCAGCAAAATGGCCCAATCATACAATTGTTGAAAATAATCTGAAGAATATAATTCATTCGCCCATTCAAAGCCTAACCACTTGATATCGTTTTTTATGGCATCGACATATTCTTGTTCTTCTTTGGCCGGATTGGTATCATCAAAACGCAAATTCACAGGAGCATTGTATTTTAATCCCAGGCCAAAATTCAGGCAAATGGAGGAAGCATGGCCGATGTGCAAATAACCATTTGGTTCAGGTGGAAATCGAAAACGAAGGTCACTTTTATCGAATCCGTTTGCCAGGTCTTCTTCGATGATCTGTTCTAAAAAGTTTAATGATTTTTTTTCTTCAGACATTGCTAAAAATTGAACAGCAAAAATAATTAAAATAAGTGAGGTAGAACTACCTTTTAGAGTGCTTAAAAACCAAGTATTAATTTGGCAATGTAAAAGAATAAAAAGATTCCGAAAATATCATTACTCGTTGTGATAAAAGGTCCGGTAGCAATTGCCGGATCAATACCGCGTTTGTCTAGAATAATAGGTACAAACGTCCCAATAAGCGCTGCAACAATAATCACACAAAGCATGGAGATTGCTACGGTAACGCTAAAGTTGAGGTCCAAGTTCATCAGATATCCCGAAGCGATTACTATGATACCAAGAACAAAACCATTAATAAGGCTTAAACCTATTTCTTTGAGCAGTCGATTAAACAAACTTCCCTTGACAGTGTCATTGGCCAAGCCTTGTACGATGATCGCAGAAGACTGTACGCCTACATTACCTGCCATTGCAGCTATCAGTGGGGTAAAAAAGAAAAGGTCTTTGTATTTTTTTAGGGCTTCTTCAAAACCTTCCATAATCAGTACAGCGCCTAAACCACCAAAAAGGCCTAAAATTAGCCATGGCAATCGAGCTCGAGTGAGTTCTAAAATACTATCATCGGCTTCAACGTCCTCGGTAATACCGGCTGCCAGTTTATAATCTTTATCTGCTTCTTCTTTTAAAACATCTACAATATCATCAATTGTAATCCGTCCTAACAGTACTTGGTTATCATCTACCACCGGTATAGCTTCCAAATCATATTTTGCCATTACCTTCGCGATTTCTTCACCGTCGTCATTAACGTGCACAGAGTCAACATTAGAAATATAGATATCGCCAATCTTCTGATCATTCTTTGCGATGATTAAATCTTTAAGCGACAGCCTCCCGATCAATTGCTCTTCTTTGTTTACCACATAAATCGAATGTACCCTTTTTACATCTTTGGCTTGCCCGCGAATACGTCGCAAGCATCCGGCAACGGTCCAGGTTTCATAAACTTTTACCAACTCCTTGGCCATTAGTCCACCGGCCGTATCTTCATCATAAGTTAAAAGCTCTTCAATTTCGGCCTTATGCTCTTCATCTTCAATGGCAGAAATTACGCGTGCTTGTCGTTCTTCCGGCAGCTCAGCGACCATGTCGGCAGCGTCATCGGTATCTAATTCTTCTAGTTCTTCCGCAATTTCTTTGATAGAAAGATTTTCAAGGATTTTTTCTCGGGTATCCTCATCAAGTTCAATAAGAATATCGGAGGTCTTATCACTATCAAGCAATTTAATAATGTAAATGGCTTGATCGAAAGAGAGGTCATCCAACAATTCCGCAATATCAGCATAATGTTCGTCAGCCAATAAATAGGTCAACGCTTTATCATCTTTGGTTTCGATGAGCGTCTGTATTTTCTCAATAAATTCTTTGCTAATTTCAAGAGACATCGTTGGCTATTTTTTGCGTCAAGCTAATGAAATCCTGAACAGATAATTGTTCAGGACGCTGAGCAAATATAGTATCTTCTCTTAATTTTTCTGATAATTTGAAGGATTTTAAACTGCCGCGCAACATTTTTCTACGTTGATTAAAAGCAGTCTTTACTACTTTGAAAAATAAACCTTCATCAACGGGTAATGTATAGTTCGCTTTTCGCGTCAGTCTTATAACACCTGAATCCACTTTTGGAGGCGGATTAAAAACGCTTGGAGAAACCGTAAACAAATAGTCGGCTTCATAAAAGGCCTGTGTCAAAACTGATAAAATACCGTAGGTCTTAGAACCGGGTTTTTCTGTGATGCGCTGGGCAACTTCCTTTTGGAACATACCCGCAAATTCGGGAATGCGATGGCGGTTTTCCAGAGTTTTAAAAACAATTTGTGATGAAATATTGTAAGGAAAATTACCGATAATGGCTATCGGTCTATCACCAAAGTGGCCATCAAAGTCGATTTTTAAAAAATCTTCTGAAATGATTCGGTCAGCAAGGTTTCGATAATGTGCCTTCAGATAGGCTACCGATTCTGTATCTATTTCAATAACATAGGTTGTAAAATCTCTTTCAAGAAGATATTTGGTCAAAACACCCATGCCGGGGCCTATTTCAAGAACTTGATCATAACTGTTTCCGGTTAATGAATCAGCAATTTTTTTGGCAATATTCTCATCTTGTAAAAAATGCTGACCCAGGTGCTTTTTAGCTCTAACCGACATTAAGACTTAATAAAATTTCTGGTGTGATGCACGACATCTAATTCGGTTCTGAAAGCCACAAATTTATCAGCAAATAATTGAAGCCCTTCCTGCCGCAACCTACCCGCATCTTCCTCATAATAACGTTCAAGGGTTTCCTTATTCTCAGTAGTATATTGTATGGAGTAAGTAACACCACCCATATCTTCTTCAACCATGACCTGGCACATTTTAGCTTCGGTGAATTTACCAGTATCCAGCATTTCAGGGATGTGCTTTTCCTGCATCCATCGAAGCCAGTCTTCTTCTACTGACTCGTCTATATTTATAGTTACGTTATAGATATACATACTTTAATTTGATGAATTGAATATTATTTAACAAGTTGATAAGCTAATCATCTCTATTATCAAAATAGCTAATTAATCTGATCACCTCGTAATTTTCTAAATCTTTTCCGTGCATCGACCAGGTAAATACTCGAAGGATGTTCAAAGATGATTTTTTGATACATTTCTTTGGCTTTTTCAGGATTCTTGAGCCTGGATTCATACAGCTCACCCAATCTAAAATAACTATTATCTAGCAAAATACTGCCGGCATGCGCATCGATTATTTTTAAATAGTTTTCTTCGGCCTTATTGAATTGGTTCGTTTTTTCATAAAGGTCTGCTTGTTTAAATAAGGCTAAGTCTTCTATTTCTTCACCTTTATGATTTTTTAAGACCAAAGCTAAGCTATCGATGGCTCGCTTATTTTTATTCTGATAGGCAAGCAAATCTGCTTTTGCATACAATTGCAATGCTTTCGGGATGGAATCATATCCGAGATTATCTGAAATTAACAAAAAGAGATCTACGGCATCATTGGCAATTAATTGTGAGGTAGAACCTTTTAATACTTTTAACTGTGTTGAAGCCCATTTAAAATCACCTTTAAAATAAGACGTTTGTGCTACTTTGAATCGCGCTTGCTGTGCCAGCGTGCTATTCTTCAATTTGGTTTGTACCTGTGTGTAGTTGATCAAAGCCTGGTTAAACTGATTGGTATATACTAAGACATCAGCCAACTTGATTTTTACCTCACCTTTTTGAAACTCAGAAGTCGTTTTGTGCAAGGCTTCTTTTAAAATGTCTATGGCTTGTTTAGGGTCGTCTTTTTTAAAGGTCAGAAAATCTGCATAAGCGATCTGTATATCTACTGTATTACTGTTGATTCCGTATTGGTCAAATAACTCTTTGAACTTGAGCTCTATGGCACTCATTTCGTCTGTCGTGGTGGCCGTTTCAATATTTGACTGTAGTAAATATAGTTGTGCTTCTAATTGCAAATTTTGATCACCGGTATTCTCTAATACGTATTGAAATGCATTCTTAGTGGTTAAGTAATCGTTATTATCAAATGCCACACCGCCAACTTCGATAACGCGTTCCAAAGTTTCCCTATTACGCAAATAAATGGCTTTTTCCTGAACCAAGGCTTTGCCGTATTCTTTTTGCTGCATGTACAGCCAACTCAATAATTTATTCCAGGAATCATTCGGATTGGTTTGTAAACGCTTTAAAAGCAGTTTTCTAAATGCACTGTTATTGGCATCTAAAGAATCATCTGATAAAAATCTCCCGGCATAGCGTTGAACGGTAGAGAAGTAGCTCGGATTTTTATCAATCATATTGAGATAGGCATTGAACATATTCTCAACCTCACCTTTCTCACCATAAATAAATGCGATATAAGCATCATAGTTGAGGTTTGGGTTTAATTCCATAGCCCTTTCATAAGATTTTAAAGCATAATCGAGTAAATGATTATCCTGAAAAGCCTTGCCGATAAGGTAGCCAGTATTCGGATTATTCTCAATGGATTTCAACGCCGCATCATAATATGGAATGGCAGCTTCTTTTTTATTCTGTAACTGCAAATTATAGCCCACTTCAACATCTAAATAAGCCTGCTCAGGGAAAAAAGTTTTTTGGGATGTCAATAAATCGGTAGCCTGCTGAAAATTATCAGTTAACTGATAAC
>JASJDL010000039.1 GCA_030065775.1 Flavobacteriaceae bacterium
TCATGATCTTCATTGAAAATCGTGGCTAAAAATGTATATATGGCATTGATTCCTGTATAATCAGCGATCAATTTACACACGCTCCTATTCAAGAATAATCCTTCTCCGAAATATGGTCCCTTCTAAGCGCACTTCTAATTCATAAACCCCGCGAGTGAGTGAAGACAGCTTAATTTTAGTGCTATTTGTTTTTCGAATGAGCTTTTTGCCATACAAATTATTTATGGACAATTCGTTAACCGGCAGGGTAGACCGAACCTTTAAGGTTTCTTTTTTTGCATCCATGTGAAGGCTAATTGACGCTTTTTTAAGCACGTCTTTGTGAGGCCTTGTATGGGCCGATGCAATAGGGTTTAAAGCAATTTCACCTGGAGTTTCTAACGTGGATTGCGCGGCAACATTTAAAGCCATAAATGCAGCCAACAGATATAATTTCTTTTTCATAGCAAATAGTTTAAGAAATAGTATATGTAATTGACTTACAGCCTTCTAAATATATGAAAAATATCCTCTGGTTACAAATATATTTTACAAATGGCTGGAATTCGTATACAATTTACAGATAATGACTATTAAAATGTCAAATCTCAACACCAGCTTTCTGCTCTTTTTAGACACATTTTCTGGTCGGTGGTTTAAATTATACCAACAAAATTCGTGAATTAAATAACTTGTGTCAAGGGTGAAAACCCTGAATTTTACGGGGATTTTTCCTGTAAAACCTTAAAATTGTAAAGAAGGGAATATTACTTGCGAATTTTCTCGGCTACTTTCTCTAATTCAGTATACCAGTCTTCACCAAACTTTCTTATTAGGGCTTCTTTTACAAATTTATAGATGGGTACTTGCAATTCTTTTCCCAGGGTGCAGGCGTCATCACATATCTGCCATTTATGATAGTTGACAGCAGAAAATTCTGAATAGTCTTGTACTCTCACAGGATACAAATGACAAGATATCGGTTTTTTCCAACTAATTTTGCCATCATTGAATGCCTGTTCAATACCACATTGTGCAACCCCTTTCTCATCATAGTTAATATAAACACAACTATCATCACTGGGAATTAGTGTGGTTTCGTACTCGCCATTGACAGTAACAAACAATCCTTGGTCTTCAATCGCCGCTTTGCCTTCTTCGGTTAAATACGGTTTTATCTTTAGATAATTATCTAGTAGAATCTTCAGTTCCTCTTCTTCCAAGGGTGCGCCGGCCTCGCCATCCACGCAGCAAGCGCCTTTACAAGCCGATAAATTGCATACGAACTCATTCTCGATAATTTCTTCAGATACAATGGTTTTGCCTAATTGAAACATTTATACTATTTCTAACATTAACTTGCAATTAAAACTTATTCTTTCCCTTTTTATTTCAATATAAAAATGAATCATAGCCAAAGCTATGCTTAAATTTTCTATTTCATCTAAACAAAAAATAATTACCTTTTAAACAACGTAATTCAGTATTGGAAATAGTAGCACAAAAGTAGTTAGATTTGTCAAGCTTTTTATGACTAACTTTACAATAATTTAATCTTGTTATACGACTTGCTTTCTCTACTTTTGCCAAAAATTTAAACCGAACAGCATGAACCTCAATTTCAAGGAAATCTTTACCGCTTTTATGGTCTTATTTGCTGTAATTGATATTGTTGGAAACATTCCTATTATTATTGACCTGCGCAAAAAAGCCGGGCATATCCAGTCAGAAAAAGCGACGCTTATTGCCGGTATGATCATGATTGTTTTTTTGTTTTTGGGGCAAAGCTTGTTAAACCTTATCGGAATTGATGTAAACTCATTCGCTGTAGCAGGTGCGTTTATTTTATTTTTTATTGCCTTAGAAATGATCTTGGGCATTACACTCTATAAGGATGAAGAGGGTGGTGAAATCACCGCCTCGGTATTTCCATTGGCGTTTCCATTGATTGCGGGGCCCGGAAGTCTAACGACTTTGCTTTCGCTTCGAGCGGAATTCCATATAGAGAATATAATCATTGCTGTTTTGGTAAATGTTGTGGTGATCTATATCGTATTGAAAACCTCTTCGAGGATTGAGCGCCTTATTGGCCCTAATGGAATTAGGATCATCCGTAAAGTTTTTGGGGTTGTTCTGTTGGCAATCGCTGTAAAATTATTTGCAACCAATATTAAAGCCCTGTTCTAATGTATGACGTTTTAATTCTAGGAGGTGGAGCAGCGGGTATGTCATGTGCATTGGTTTTGGGTTCTGCGCATCAAAAACCTTTCGCCCAAGGCAAGAAAATAGGACTCATGGCTCATCAAAAAGCATCGCATTTACAAACGGCTTTGTTTAACAATGTTTTGGGTTTACCCCCAAAAACAACGGGTGCCAGTATTTTAAAAAATGGATTGGAGCAATTATCGGAAATCTATCCTCATGTTGATCAAATCCATAAGGAAAAAGTATTGGAAGTTCGAGGCGCTTCAGGTGATTTTAGCATTATAACTAATAAAGCCTCCTACCAAACAAGACTACTAGTTATTGCCTTAGGTTATACCAATACTTTCTTTATTAAAGGGTTAGAGCAATACATCGAACCTCATCAGAAAGCCAGACCTGAAAAACAACGGATTCAGCTAAAAAATTCAGATCATCTGGTTACTGACGGAATCTACGTTGCCGGCACCTTGGCAGGATGGCGCAGTCAATTTGCAATTGCCTCAGGAAGCGGCGCTGCCGTAGCTACAGATATCCTTACCTTATGGAACCACGGTGAACACGTAAAAGTACACGATAAGTTAATATAGATTTAAAGACTTGAGCTTTTCGAAAATGAGACGCCCTTTTCTTGGGAGTTTACTGCTTTACATAATCCACCTGGTGTTCTAATTCCCGAACTCGCTGCAACACCCTGTCATTCTGGTTCAAGACCCTATTAAAGGCGTTATCGTCATATAAGAACTGTGCAAATAACGATTTTAAATAGTGCTTGATATATGTTTTATCTGCGATAACCCCCTTATTTTGAGTCTTAATTATGGATAAATATTGATTTAATATACGCTCATCTTTGTCAAAGTCTTTGAGAAAATCTTCAAAGGTCATTTGTTCCAATTCTTTTCTGTTATTATCTACATAGTCAAATACAAAATCATTCATCAGCCCAAAATAAAAGGTGCCAAAATAGGCCGTAGTATCAATAGGAACAAAAACATCGGGTATGATACCACCGCCTCCATAGACCGTTTTTCCTTTTGGCGTGGTAAACTTTAAGGAGTCAGCCACTTTAATACTGTCGCGATTTTGTAATTCCCCATTTAAGTAGCGCTCATGGAAATCATCATTATAATACTGGTTTTTATCTGCACCATTATATGGTTTTTGAATGGAGCGTCCTGTAGGTGTGTAATATCTCGAGACTGTTAGACGTACGGCTGAGCCATCACCTAATTCCATTTCCTGCTGGACCAGTCCTTTACCAAAAGAGCGTCGCCCTACAATAGTGCCTTTATCATTATCCTGTAAAGCTCCCGCCACAATTTCACTGGCCGAAGCCGAATTTTCGTCGATCAACACATATACTTTCCCTTGCTCGAAATCGCCTTTCTTGGTGGCATATGATTTGTCCACTCTGCCGCCCTTATTCTTTGTAAAGACAATTAACTTATCGTCTTCAAGAAATTCGTCTACCATCTGCGTTGCGACACCTAGAAAACCTCCCTGATTTCCACGTAAATCAAGAATCAGGCCTTTCATATTTTGAGTAATGAGTTCGTCCAGGGCCTTTTTAAATTCTTTGTAGGTAGTCGCCGCAAAGCGATTGACTTTGATATACCCCAAACTATCATTTACCATATAGGCAGCGTCAACACTTTTAATAGGTACGCTTCCTCTTTTTATAGTAAAGTTCAAATATGCATTCTCACTTTTACGGTAAACTTCAATGTTTACTTTGGTATTCGGCTTTCCTTTGAGGGTTTTTATCACATAGTTATTTCGCCGTTGTTTCCCGTACAGGGTGTCATTTTCTGCGACTAGAATTCGATCCCCTGCTTTCAGACCGGCTCTATCACTAGGCCCATCAGGAATTACTTTTATTACGGCTATTGTGTCTTCGTGCATTCTGAATTGCACGCCTATACCCACGAATTCTCCACTCATTCTCTCGGTAATGTCGTCATGATCAGAAGCTGGAATATATACTGAATGCGGATCCAGTTTCCCTAAAATCTGACGAATCGTGCCATCCAACAGACTATCAGTATCTATCTTGTCTACATAATCGTATTGAATATAATCTATTAATTTTTTGATCTTGGCTTCCTGAGGATTCCTGTTGAAAAGCATCACAGTATTCTTCTTTGGATAATTCAATGTGCTTCCTATGAATATCCCCAAAGCAACAGCTAATGCCAAAAATAAGGGTATATAAACTTTATTCTTCGAGTTCATTTTGATGTATATGTACTAACTCAACGCCAGCTTTTTGTAAAAATTTTAATCCTGAGTCATCTTTATATGCATCGGCATATACCAAACGCTTTATACCCGATTGATGTATTAATTTACTGCACTCTTTGCATGGTGACATGGTAATGTATAACGTGGCGCCTTTACAGCTTTGTGTAGATGAAGCCACTTTAAGAATAGCATTGGCTTCGGCGTGCAATACATACCATTTGGTGTAATTATTTTCATCTTCGCATATGTTCTCGAAACCTGTAGGAGTGCCATTGTAACCATCTGAAATGATCATCTTATCTTTCACGATCAATGCCCCTACCTGTTTACGTTTGCAATACGATAATTTTGCCCATTCTTTCGCCATTTTGAGATAAGCCACATCGTATTTGCGTTGTTTCTCTTCGGTCATTTTGGTATGTAGCAGTTTCTATAATAGAACTGTGAAACTAACAGTTTATTTTAACTCTAACAAAGAACAGGCAAAAATTGTTTGAGCGCTGTTAAAGTTTTACCAAAATTTACGTTCAAAAAGCATCGGTAAAATAATACCGATGACAATCGATGAAAGTATTAATACCCAATCTCTGCGCTTTACTTTTAATACATCTTGAGCAATGAATCCTCCAACAAGTATAAGGGCTACGACCACTATTTGTGCGAGCTCCACTCCTAAAGCAAAATAGAGTATTGGCAACAATTTGGTTTCAGAATCTTCTATGGTAATCTTTAATAAAGTTGATAGGCCCAGTCCATGAATCAACCCAAAAAATAAGGCAAAAAATTGGTTGATATTTGACTGATGGAAATTCTTCTTCTTCACAGTAATCAAATTCGCAAATGCAGTGATAAATATTGTTGCAAGAATCAGAAACTCTACCAGTTCAGTTTTAATTCTTATGATTTCATATACCGATAACGCCAGGGTAATGGTATGACCTAAAGTAAAAAAGGTGATTAACCACAACGCCCGCTTCCAATCTTTAAAGCTATAAACAACAGCTAAAACAATGAAAAATAAAATATGATCATAGGCATTCCAATCGAGCACATGTCGAAAGGCTAATTCGAGAAAGAGTTTAAAATCGTCCATTTTTTAATCAATTATCAAAATTCAAATTACAAATTCCAAAAGTTTATGAATAAAAGCTTTTGTTAAAGTTATTGAAGTTATTACTAGAAACTTAAGATTTAGAAATTTTGGTAAATAAATCCCAAAGTACCACGCCACAACTCACTGAAATATTTAAAGAATGTTTGGTGCCAAACTGAGGAATCTCAATACAGTACTCTGAAGCTGAGACTACTTGTTGCTGCACCCCTTTAATTTCATTGCCAAAAACTACAGCTAATTTTTTATCCTTGACGGGATAAAACGCGTTCAACATGACGGATTGATCCGCCTGTTCTATAGCGGCAATTTCTATCCCTTCTTTTTGCAATTTTTTAATCAATTGCAGCGTGTCTTCGGCGTATTCCCAGGCCACCGACTCCGTTGATCCCAAGGCGGTTTTATGAATGTCTTTGTGTGGTGGTTTCGCAGTGATCCCACAGAGATAGATTTTCTCAATTAAAAATGCGTCACTAGTTCTAAATACGGAACCAATATTGTTTAAACTCCTGATATTATCGAGAATTACGATAAGGGGTGTTTTTCTAGCTTTTTTAAAGTCTTTAGTGCTTAACCTATCTAGTTCGCTATTCTTGAGTTTCTTCATTTTTCGGTTTTTCTTGATAAAAAATTGTCAACTCTCTACGGCCTACAGTGCACTTTTTTTATCTTCGCAAAACTAACTTAAAAACTGCTAAAATTGGCGGAAACCAAGGCAAAAAAAGTCACTCCTTTGATGAAGCAATACAACGGCATCAAGGCGAAGTATCCTGATGCATTATTGTTATTTCGGGTTGGTGACTTTTATGAAACTTTTGGTGAAGATGCCATAAAAGCTGCACAGGTTTTAAGTATTGTACTTACCAAACGGGGATCTGGTAGTGAGCGGGAGACGGCTTTGGCGGGATTCCCTCATCATTCTCTAAATACTTATTTACCTAAATTGGTAAAAGCCGGTTTACGGGTAGCGATTTGTGATCAGTTGGAAGATCCAAAACTCACTAAAAAGATCGTGAAACGTGGGGTTACCGAACTGGTGACACCGGGAGTCGCTTTAAATGATGAGGTTTTGCAATCAAAAACCAATAATTTCTTAGCCGCGATGCACTTTAGTAAGCGATTCATTGGAGTTTCCTTTCTAGATGTTTCTACCGGAGAATTTCTAGTCGCCCAAGGGGATGATGAATATATTGATAAGCTACTGCAGAATTTTAATCCGAGTGAAATACTGGTCCAAAAACAGTACAAGCAAACCTTCAATGAGGCTTTTGGTGAGCGTTTTAATACGTTTTACTTAGATGATTGGGTCTTCCAGGAAGACTATGCCAATGAAAGCCTTACGAATCATTTTAAGATCAAGTCACTTAAAGGTTTTGGTATTGATGATATCCCCAACGGTATTATTGCCGGCGGTGTAATCTTATATTACTTATCAGAAACACAACACAATAAGCTGGAACATATTTCTTCGATCCACCGCATTGAAGAAGACCATTATGTCTGGATGGACCGCTTTACGATCAGAAACCTGGAGCTGTATTACTCGTCTGTACCTGAAGCAGTGACTTTATTGGATGTGATCGATCGGACTATTTCACCGATGGGCGGACGCTTATTAAAGCGGTGGTTAGCATTACCCTTAAAAAATTTAAGGCAAATTCAGAAACGCCATGACATCGTAAAGTACCTTATCAATAATGATAATTTCTACGAAACAGCGACGTATCAGATCAAGCACATAAGTGATATAGAGCGTTTAATCTCAAAGGTGGCCACAGCAAAGATCAATCCTCGTGAAGTAGTGTTGCTAAAAGATTCGTTAGAGGCCATTCTTCCGGTAAAGGAAGCCGCTGAAAAAAGTGACAACACATCGCTTCAAAGCTTAGGAAAGAAACTTTTCACCTGCAAGGAATTAATCGACATGATCAGCCAAACAGTATATGACGATGCACCTGTGAACATTAATAAAGGCACTGCTATCGCCAAAGGTGTTTCGAGTGAACTTGATGAACTGCGCACCATTGCCAATTCGGGTAAAGAATATCTCGACGCCATGTTGGCGCGTGAAACAGAACGTACTGCCATACCAAGCCTCAAAATTGCCTTTAACAATGTATTTGGCTACTATATTGAAGTACGAAATACACATAAAGACAAAGTTCCCGAGGAATGGATACGAAAACAGACCCTGGTCAATGCCGAACGCTATATCACAGAAGAACTAAAAGAATACGAATCCAAAATTTTAGGTGCCGAGGAAAAAATTTCGTTATTGGAACAGCAATTATTTACAGAATTGCTGCACTTCCTATCTGGATTTATCCAGCAGGTACAGGAAAACGCACAACATATTGCCTATTTAGACTGTTTATGCTCTTTTACCCAAATTGCGAAAGACCATAATTATGTTTGTCCCACGATGGATGAAAGTACAGACCTGGAAATCAAAAATGGTCGTCATCCAGTGATTGAAAAACAACTGCCAATCGGTGAAGAATACATTGCGAATGATGTCGTGTTAAATCGAAGTCAGCAACAGATCATCATGATCACAGGACCAAATATGAGCGGTAAATCGGCTATCTTACGCCAAACGGCTTTGATCGTTTTATTAGCACAAATGGGCAGTTATGTGCCAGCGCAACAAGCACGGATTGGGGTAGTTGACAAAATCTTTACGCGGGTAGGTGCCAGTGATAATATTTCTATGGGTGAATCGACTTTTATGGTAGAAATGAATGAAACCGCTAATATTTTGAATAATATCTCTGATCGAAGCCTGGTGTTGCTCGATGAAATTGGCCGAGGAACGTCTACCTATGATGGTATTTCTATTGCCTGGGCCATTGCAGAATATTTGCATGAGCATCCTTCTAAGGCGAAAACCTTATTTGCCACACATTATCACGAGCTCAATGATATGACTGAGAGCTTTGAACGCATTAAAAACTATAACGTTTCTGTAAAAGAGTTAAAAGACAACGTGATCTTTTTACGAAAATTGGTACCCGGCGGTAGTGAGCATAGTTTTGGTATTCATGTAGCTAAATTGGCCGGAATGCCCACCTCTGTGCTGCATCGTGCTGAAAAAATGTTAAAAAAACTAGAGCAGAGTCATAGCTCGGAAGAGATCAAAGATAAATTGAAACAAGAAGCCGAAAATGACCTGCAACTGAGCTTTTTTCAACTTGATGACCCCTTACTGGAAGAGATTAAAGAAGAAATTTTGGGTACGAATATTGATGCCTTAACACCTATTGAAGCCTTGATGAAGTTGAATGAAATTAAGAGGATGTTGAGCAAGAAATAGATCTCGGGGTTACACATGTATCTCTGAGCTATCTTCTATTTTGTTCAATGCTATCTTGCATAGGGCCATTCGCTATTACATATTATTGCCTTATCTTTGCTGCAACTTTTAAGCTATGCATTTTTTATTTATTAGCGGCGCCGAAATCTTTCTGATCTTAGTGATCGTATTGATGCTCTTTGGAGCAGATAAAATACCTACCATCGCACGTGGTTTGGGTAAAGGCATGCGCCAATTAAAAGATGCCACCAACGATATTAAACGGGAGATCACGGAAACCGCAGAAAAACAAGGTATTGATACCGACATTGCGAAAGACTTAAACGAAGGTATTAATTCGGTAAAAGAAGATATCGATAAAATCACTGGTCCCATAAAACGTAATCTCAATTGAGCTTTCTGGAAACCATCGTTGCGAAGGACAAAGAATTGTTTGTTTACCTCAACGGCCTTGGGGTAGAACAATGGGATCAATTCTGGGTGTTTGTTACCAATCAATTCAATTGGATTCCCTTGTTTGCTTTGCTGCTACTTCTGATTTTTCGAGCCTATGGTTGGAAAAAAGCCCTGCTATTACTTTTTATTACGGCACTGCTAGTCACCTTTTCAGATCAATTCGTCAACTTTATTAAAGACTACTTTGGTAGGTTGAGACCAAATAATGATCCTGCTATTAATGGCGTAATTCGTATCTTAAAACGGCCAAGTAGCTTTAGTTTTGTCTCCGGCCATGCCACCACATCATTTGCCGTGACCACATTTATGATTTTAACCCTTCGTAAATTTTATAAGTTCCCGCATTTCTTGCTTATCTGGCCGTTACTTTTTGCTTACAGTCGTATCTATGTTGGGGTACATTTCCCAGTAGATATTTTCGCCGGTATGTTACTTGGAATAGTAGAAGGGCTTATTTTTTATCGAATATCCATTGCCTTCCTTAAAAAGATTCCTGAAAACCGCAGGAGTTTTGGCTAATTTATTTTACACGACTGATGGTCAGTCCGTCACGAATAGGTAGAAGTACTGTTTCCACACGATCATCTTCTTTCAGCAATTTATTGTAGGCTATTAGTGCTTTGGTATCCTCATCTTTAGGATCAGGGGTTTCAGTCACTTTACCACTCCATAACACGTTATCTGATAAAATAATGCCGCCAGGGCTTATTTTATCAATTATAGCATGAAAATAGTCAGAGTAGTTACTTTTATCAGCATCTATAAAAACCAGATCAAAACGATCATCTATCGTCTTGATGATCTCCAGAGCATCCCCGAGGTATTGCTTAATCTGGTTTCCATGCGATGATCTATCAAAATACTTGCGTTGAAAGTCATACAGTTCTTCATTTTTGTCAATAGTATGCAAAACACCGTCTTTTTGCAAACCTTCAGCCAAGCACAAGGCAGAATAACCTGTGTACGTACCGATCTCCAATATCGATTTAGGTTGTACTAATTTAGATAGCAAAGACAACATACGGCCTTGAAAATGGCCGCTCAGCATACGAGGTACCAGCACTTTTTGCCAGGTTTCACGAGCGAGTTCCTTTAATAACTCGGGTTCATCTTCAGTATGAGTAAGCGCGTAATTATCTATATTTTCGGGTAAGAAGTGCATCGTTTTTTATTTGGAATCAAAGTTATAAATTTTGTTATTGTGCACTTGACTAGAGGCAAGATTAAATCTTAGTAACGATTGTGTATAGAATATGGCATTACAGCGCATTAAAAAAGCGATACTTTGCAGTACCGCCTGGTTTTAGTTTGTAGCACGCTTTATTTGTTCGCTTCAGCTAATTTTTTCTTTAGGCCAGATTTATCAGCATCTGTCAGTGCATGATCACATTCCACTTTGTGTAAATGCTTATCACATACTTCTGTTAATTTACCATTTTGCTTTGAATATAAGCCACATATTTTACAGGTCCATAAATGAACTGTAAGCTTTAGCTTCTCCCAAAAAGTGGCTTCTTTATACTGATTCTTTGTGCATATAGTCGTTGCTTCATCACAACTGATAAAAAATCCTTTACTCATTACTAATTCTATTTGGCAAACCAATTACTTTCTAAACATTTTCGCAATTGATGTCTGGCTCTGTGGATGATCACCCACAAGTTAGACGGTGTTATGCCTAGTTCATTACATATTTCTTCTGTTTCGTACTGCTGTACATTTTTTAATAAAAATACAATTCTGTACTTATCGGGTAAATTCGCGATACATGCATCAATTGTGTTTTTTAGTTCTACGTTCTCGATATCTTTTTCGGCTTCATTGTCCCAGGTCTTTGGTACTCGCTCTTCGATCCAGCTTCCTTTTTTCTCACCATCTTCATAGAAGTTCATACGAACTTCGGCCTTCCCCTTGGCAGAATTGATCTTTCGATAGTGATCGATAATCTTACGTTTTAAAATGGAAATCAACCAAGTACGTTCGGCTGCCTGTCCTCTAAAGTTCTTCATGGCCTTAAGGCCTGACAAAAAGGTCTCCTGAACAATGTCTTTAGCTAATTCATCATTATCAATACGCGTTATCGCATAGTTATACAGGTAATCTGAATGCAGGTCGACCCACTTATCAGGGTTTAACGTATGTTCTTTTACTTCTGCCATCTAGCTAATTCTCGACTATTAGACGATAAATATACGATCTTTTACACGCCGTGCTTAAATTATTTGCCAATATGAAATAATGCATCTCCTCGATTGATGATCGGAAAATTATTCACCGCAAAAACATATCCATCAAAAGGTGCTTTTACACTTGTAACTGTTTCACCATACGTGTCGGTAATATACCCTAAAATCTGTCCTTTTTTAACGGCTTCTCCATTTTTTACGCGTATATTGAACAGCCCCGCAATTTTTGCACGGATCCATTTTCTTTGATTTAATTCGACAGATACAACAGGGGTCGGTTTATCTTCCCTTTCGGGGACAATTTCAAAGTGTTCCAATATATTGAGAACACCCTCAATGCCATATTTTAATGCTGTTTTACTAATGCGTAGGGACTCACCAGCTTCATACACGATGATTGGAACATCATGTTTGCTGGCTTCCTTCCGAAAAGATTTTGGTATGAGTCTTGAAGGAAAATTATAGGGTGCATTAAACACTTTAGCTAGTTTTTTACTACGTTCACAATTCGGTGTGTAGCGTATTTGAGGATAATTACTTCGTTGTGCCCCACCTGTATGAATGTCAATTCCAAAATCAACATTATTCGCAATCTCCTGCATATGAAAATAGGCAATTCTACTCGCCAAAGAACCTGACCTACTACCGGGGAAACTACGATTCAAGTCTTTTCCGTGAAGGTCACGCGATAAGTTTAGAAATCCGAATACATTGAGTAAAGGTACTATAATAACACATCCTTTATTTACCTTAAAATAATCACGTGATAACATACGGCGAACCAATTCAACACCATTGACTTCATCGCCATGTAAGCCCGCTTGAATCAAAACTGTGGGACCAGGTTCTTTACCATTAAACACGTAGACCGGAATCTCAATGCTCGTGCCTGTTGGCAAACGATCCACCTCAACTTTAATCAGTTTGTTTTTGCCGAGTTTTACTATTTGTCCGCGTATCTCAACGGGTTCGTTTCTGAAATTTTTGTCGAACATTTTTTTCTAAAAATTTTACAACATGCTCTGCGATATTCACTTTCGTATATGCCTCCACACCCTGAAAGCCCGGAGATGCATTTACCTCTATTAATAAAGGACCGCGACGAGATCGAATCATATCTACACCCGCAACTGGTAAACCCAGATATTTTGCTGCTCGTAAGGCTATTCTAACTTCTTTATCTGTAATATCTGCTACTTCTCCAGTACCTCCTCGATGAATATTTGATCTAAATTCTCCCATTTCTCCTTTTCGCTTCATCGCCGCAACAACCTTGTTACCCACCACAATGGCTCGGATGTCTTCGCCATTGGATTCTTCTATAAACTCCTGCATCATGAAGCTGGTATTCATATTGTAAAAAGTATCCATTATTGACTTCGCCGATTTTTTTGTTTCGGCGAGAATGACTCCCAGACCCTGTGTTCCTTCCTGCAGTTTTATAATAATCGGCGGACCTCCAAGTAATTCGATTTGTTCTTTTATACTCTTTGCATCGGTTGAAAATACTGTTTGCGGTATGGGAATATTCTTTCGGTTCATGATCTGCAGTGTACGGACCTTGTTATATGCACGCAAAATACCTAATGAGCGTGCTGTGCTGAAGACGCCGTTCATTTCAAATTCCTTGACTATCGCTGCACCATGGCGGGTCACCGACGCCCCAATTCTTGGAATAATAGCATCTGCCCAATCGATAATGTTCTCATTGTTAAAAATAATTTGTGGACGGCCTTTACCTAAATACACAGAACATTTGGTGTGGTTGATCACTCGAACTTCATGACCTCGTTCTTCGGCTTCATCGACCAATCGTTGTGTAGAATAAATCGTCTCACCAACTGACAATACAAAAAGCTTCATAAGGAGTGGTTAGCGTAATACGGTATCTATTTCTATTTTGTTTTCTAAGGTTCGGTGAACCGGACATCTATTGGCAATTTCCAACAGTCGTTTTCGCTCAGCAAAAGTCAAATTACCATGAAGCTCTATAGTTCTCACAAACTTATCGATTTTTGCAGTTCGATCATCACTGCAATCATGTGAATCTTCGGCATGCTGCTTAAAATGTTCTAGGTGCACCAGTACCTCATCCAAATCCCATTTTTTTCTATCTGCATACATTCTTAAGGTAATCGCCGTACATGAACCTAAACTCGAAAGTAATAGCTCATAGGGAGTAAACCCGGCGTCTTGTCCACCATATTTTTTGGGCTCGTCGGCAATAATCGAATGCGACCTTGCTGCCACCTCCGTACGATATTTCGAACGGCCAATGCGCACCACGGTTTGTTTATCTGTCTCTAGTTCTTTTTGTTTTCTGAAAGACACATAGCGCTTCGCCCAACTGGCCACAATCTCGCCAACATAAAAAGAATCTTCTTTATTAGTCAGCAGGTGATTGGCCCCATTAAGCGAAATAAAACTTTTGGGGTGATGGGCAGCATTATAAATTTCTTTCGCGTTTTGAATCTCGACTATGGTATCTTGTGGTGAATGCAAAACCAGAATAGCCTTGCGCATGGTACTCAAAAGTTGTTGAAGATCTTTATTGCCTAAATCGTCTAAAAATTGTTTTTTGATGGTAAATTGCCTTCCTGAGATGTCGATAATCGCCTGCCCCTCGACCACTATATCTTCAATATGTTCCTCAAATAAATGCTCAACGTGCGACGGGTGAGCAGGAGCTCCAATGGTTACAATAGCTTCGATAGATGCAATTTGATTGGCGGCAAAAACCCCGGCGGCTCCACCTAAAGAATGACCAATGATAATTTTTGGGGATTCGTAATAGTGCTCAAGGTATCTCGCTGCAGCAATGAGATCATCTATATTTGTTGAAAAGTTGGAATCTGCAAAGTCCCCCTCACTGTTTCCTAAACCTGTAAAATCAAAACGCATCACAGCGATTCTATTTCTCGTAAGTGCCCTTGAAATATTGCGAACAGCAGTAAAGTTCTTATTTCCTGTAAAGAAGTGGGCAAACAAGGCAAAACTCAAGGGTTTTTGATCGATAGGGAAGTCGATACTCCCTTCAAGCAACAGCCCTTGTCTATTTTTAAATTGAATTTTTTTGCTATACATGACTTGGTCTTTTTAGCACCTGCTTAAATTAAAACTTTTTTATGTTTATAACGTTTCTAAATTGCGAAAAAAACCTTTTGCCACTTTCAATAGCAAAAACTAAATAGTATTTTTGCTTGTAATTTAAACTAATCAAAATGAGCGGAATTTTAAATTCTACCATTGGAAGAAAGTTTGCCATGGCACTTTCTGCTTTCTTCCTGATGATTTTTCTTATCATCCATGTTTCTATAAATTTTACCTCCGTCTTTAGTAAAGACTTATTTAATGAACTATCTCATTTTATGGGCACCAATCCTTTGATTCAAGGCTTGATGCAACCGATATTGGTTATTGGGGTTATTTTTCATTTTGTCATGGGTTTTATACTGGAATTTCAAAATAAAAAAGCCAGAAATATAAAGTACGCATCCAATAAAGCGGGGGCAAATTCTACGTGGATATCGAGGAATATGCTCTTTAGCGGTATTGTAATACTCGCTTTTCTAGGTCTTCACTTCTATGATTTTTGGGTTCATGAAATGACAGTTAAATATATTGATGGAGATATGTCGGGACTTGTTGACCCTGCTAATGCCGATTCGGGGTTTAGATATTACGAAGAACTTAGAGAGAAATTTGTGAGTCCAGCAAGAGTTGGTATCTATGCACTGGCATTTGTCTTTCTGGCATTGCACTTATTGCACGGATTTAATTCATCATTTCAGTCTATTGGACAAAACAATAAATATACAAAAGCATTAAAGAGTGTTAGTAAAGTTTATTCCATTGGTATTCCTGCATTATTCATCTTTATTGCCATTTACCATCACTTTACTCATTAAATCTTAAAACTATGTCAGTATTCGATGCAAAAACACCTGATGGTCCGTTAGCTGAAAAATGGACCAATCATAAAAATAAAATAAACTTAGTCAATCCCGCAAACAAAAGACTTATCGATGTGATTATCGTTGGTACGGGGTTGGCCGGAGGCTCTGCCGCAGCAACGTTGGCTGAATTAGGTTATAATGTGAAAGCATTCTGTTTTCAGGATTCACCTCGCCGTGCACATTCTATTGCTGCCCAGGGTGGAATTAATGCCGCAAAAAATTACCAAGGTGACGGTGATTCTACCTACCGTTTATTTTACGATACGGTCAAAGGGGGCGATTACCGATCACGAGAAGAAAATGTCTATCGTCTTGCTGAAGTATCTACCAATATTATTGACCAGTGTGTAGCCCAGGGAGTGCCTTTTGCAAGAGAGTATGGAGGCTTGTTAGACAACCGTTCTTTCGGAGGGGTATTAGTTTCTAGAACGTTCTATGCGAAAGGACAAACAGGCCAGCAGTTACTCTTAGGTGCCTATGCCGCAATGAACCGTCAAATTGCACGCGGTAAGATCAAAATGTATACCCGCCATGAAATGCTGGACGTCGTTATCGTAGATGGCAAGGCACGCGGTATTATAGCAAGAAACTTAGTGACAGGCGAAATTGAAAGACATTCTGCGCATGCAGTAGTCTTAGGTACCGGAGGTTATGGTAATGCTTTTTATTTATCTACCTATGCCATGGGTTCGAATGTCACAGCAGCATGGAAAGCACATAAACGCGGGGCTTATTTTGCCAATCCGTGCTATACGCAGATTCATCCCACCTGTATTCCTGTTTCGGGAGATCACCAGTCGAAACTTACGTTGATGTCTGAGTCTTTACGTAATGACGGTCGTATTTGGGTACCGAAACATAAAGAAGACGTGCAAGCTATCCGTGAAGGTCGTTTAAAACCGACACAAATACCTGAAGAAAACCGTGATTACTATCTCGAACGTCGCTATCCGGCATTTGGTAATCTTGTCCCTCGTGATGTAGCTTCCAGAGCTGCCAAAGAACGTTGTGATGCTGGTTATGGAGTTAATCAAACAGGAGAAGCCGTGTATCTTGATTTCGCAGCAGCAATAGAACGCTATGGAAAGGAACAGGCGCATGTAAAAGGTCTTGATGAAAACAATAAGGAACTCGTTCAACAACTGGGTAAAGAAGTCGTTTCTAATAAATATGGGAACTTATTCCAGATGTATGAAAAGATCGTTGATCAGAATCCTTATGAAACACCAATGATGATCTATCCTGCGGTGCACTATACCATGGGAGGTCTCTGGTGTGATTATAATTTGATGACAACGGTTCCCGGGCTTTATGCCATAGGCGAAGCTAATTTCTCAGACCATGGGGCCAATCGCTTAGGGGCATCAGCATTAATGCAAGGATTAGCCGATGGTTATTTTGTTTTACCATATACCATAGGTGATTACCTGGCTGATGACATTCGAACAGGACCCATTTCTACAGAATCTCCTGAATTTGAAGCCGCCGAAAAAAATGTTCGTGATCAGATCGATAGACTTATCAATAGTAATGGAAACAAAAGTGTGGATCATTTCCATAAACGTCTTGGTAAGATTATGTGGAATAAATGTGGTATGTCTCGAAATGCTGAAGATCTTGCCTCAGCAATTACTGAAATTCGCGAACTTAGAGAAGAGTTTTGGAAGGACGTGAAAGTGCCTGGAACGGCAACAGAATATAATGAAGAACTTGCCAAAGCAGGAAGAGTCGCTGACTTCTTGGAGTTAGGTGAATTGTTCGCGAAAGATGCTTTGGAGCGCAATGAATCATGCGGTGGTCATTTTAGAGAAGAGTATCAAACCCCAGAGGGTGAAGCTCTGCGTGATAAAAAATATCAATATGTATCCGCATGGGAGTACGTTGGCGATCCTAGTAAAGCAAAACATCACAAAGAACAACTCGAGTATCACAATATAGAAGTTAAAGAACGTAGTTATAAATAAACATCACATTCAACAATTAGTCTGAATGGAATAAAACACAAGATTATTATGAATCTTACTTTGAAAATCTGGCGTCAGAAGAATGCACAGGATGCAGGTAAAATAGTAGATTACAGTTTAACCGGTGTCTCACCTGACATGTCATTTTTAGAAATGCTTGACGTACTGAATCAACAACTCATTGATAAGGGTGAAGAACCGATAGCCTTTGACCACGATTGTCGTGAGGGCATTTGTGGTACCTGTTCTTTATATATTAATGGACGGGCACATGGTCCAGATACTAAAATAACTGCGTGTCAGCTTCACATGCGTAGTTTCAAGGATGGAGATACCATCTACATAGAGCCTTGGAGAGCCAAAGCTTTTCCGGTTATTAAGGACTTAATCGTTGATCGTACTTCATTCGACCGTATACAACAGGCGGGAGGGTTTATTTCGGTAAATACTTCGGGAAATACACAGGATGCCAATGCCATACCGATAAAAAAGGAAAATGCCGATAAAGCATTTGACGCGGCTACTTGTATTGGATGTGGAGCCTGCGTCGCGAGCTGTAAAAATTCAAGTGCCATGTTATTTGTATCGGCAAAAGTGTCTCAATTTGCTTTGCTTCCTCAAGGACAAGTGGAGGCAACAGATCGCGTCTTGAACATGGTAAAGCAAATGGATGAAGAAGGATTTGGAAACTGCACAAACACTGGTGCCTGTGAGGTTGAATGCCCTAAAGGAATTTCCCTGGAAAATATTGCCAGAATGAATCGCGAATATTTAAAAGCGAGTTTAAAGGCATAAATGCAAATAACCATATATAATTTTAGATATGCAGTACAATCCCAAGCCTAAGCTTGGGATTTTTTGTTAGTTTTATATTATGGATTCAAGTTCAAAACTCCCTGATGTTGGCATTACCATTTTTACAGTAATGAGTGCCTTGGCTGCAGAACATAATGCTTTAAACTTATCGCAAGGGTTTCCGAATTTTGAAAGTGATCAGAAATTGATTGATTTAGTCATCAAAGC
>JASJDL010000040.1 GCA_030065775.1 Flavobacteriaceae bacterium
GTTTCAAGGATGGGTATGGCTTCTTTTTCAGCGACCTGAAATTTTTGATCTACTTCTATTACCTCGAGATCAACAACTTCAGACTCCTGCAGTATTTTTTCTTCTATGTGTTCTTTTTTAGATACGTTGAGCGTGTCTTGTGTGATGAAATCAAAAAGTACGGTACGGTTGGTGGTATAAGCTGCAGCCGTTTTTAAAGCTTTATTATACTTGAAGCTCTCTTGTTTTTTTAAGCCTTTTAAGTGTAAAACCCTGGCAGCTTGAAAATACGGGTAATCTTGCAAGATATCTTCAACAGCATTGGTTTGTGCAACGGTAATAGTGCACGGTTCTTTGAGTAATGCTGTGAAATCTTGTTTATTCATCTTACCACTTAGCTACTGAAGCATTAAATATATCTTGTGTGATGCGCTCAAAAATGATATTCAGCGCATCTTCTAAGACACTGCCTTCTAATTGCGCATTTGCATCAAAATCTGCAAAGAATGAAAAGGTTTTATCAAAATCATCATCGGGCACCAATCTATTAAAAAAACGTACCCGAACACTCATGTTTAATCTATTCTGTGCAGCAGTTTGTTCTGCAGTAGCACTGATCGGGATGATTCTGTAATCGGTAATTTCACCTTCAAAGTGAAGGTCTCCACCTGTGCGCGTCAGTTCCAGGTTGGTTTGACGCAGAAAAAGATCTTGTAAATCTGTTGTGAATTTTTGACTCACAATCGGTTCTACCAGAGGCGCATTATTTGGAAAATAATCTATTTGAATGGTTTCGGCATCACCAGTGCTACCTCCAGTAAATGAATAAACCCCACAACTTTGAATGGTTAACAAAGCAATAGTCAGAACTAAAAGGGTGAGTTTTTTCATATTCATTTCCCATACTAATGGGAATTTAAAATTTCGATAATTAACAAATAAACAATTAAACTTATTGATTTACAAATCAAATTGCTTTATTTTTCTGTACAGGGTTCTCTCTGAAATACCTAATTCTTTGGCAGCTAATTTTCGCTTGTTATTATTGCGCTCGAGGGCTTTTTTTATGAGTTCAAACTCTTTTTCCTGGAGCGAAAGGCTTTCTTCAACATCTTCTATGTGTTCATACCTATCCTCTTGTGGTTGATAGGTGCTTTCGTTTCGTGCAGGGATGATCTCAACTAAATTAGAATCTTCACTTTCCCCTCCATAGATCTTCTGAATAAGTCCTTGATTGTCTTCTTTGACCTTAACAGAATTTCCATTCTCCATCAATTCCATGGTTAGCTTTTTGAGGTCATTGATATCGTTCTTCATGTCAAATAATACCTTGTAAAGAATTTCACGCTCATTGGCAAAGTCGCCTTTTGAGCCGGATGTATCTTCAATAAGGGCGGGAAAATTAGCGCTATATTCTGGTAAATAATTTTTTAAGGTCTGTGCAGAAATTGTCCTGTCTTGCTCAATAACTGATATTTGCTCGGTGATATTTCTCAACTGGCGAATATTTCCCCGCCAAGCGTAATTCAACAACACACGAATGGCTTCTTCTTCTAAACGTATCGTGGGCATATTGTATTTCTGTGCGAAATCAGAGGCAAATTTTCTAAATAACAAGTGAATATCTTCCTTACGTTTTCTCAAGGCGGGTAAATGAATTTCTACGGTGCTCAAACGATAATAGAGGTCTTCACGAAATTTTCCTTTCTGGATGGCATCCATAGTATTGATGTTGGTAGCAGCGACGATTCGTACATTCGTTTTTTGCACCTTACTTGAACCAACTTTGAGGAATTCACCATTTTCAAGAACGCGTAGCAAACGCACCTGTGTGGGTAAAGGAAGTTCGCCTACCTCATCTAAAAAAATAGTACCGCCATCAGCCACCTCAAAATAACCGCTACGGGTTTGGGTAGCACCGGTAAATGCACCTTTCTCGTGGCCAAAAAGTTCACTGTCTATAGTTCCTTCGGGTATGGCACCGCAATTCACGGCAATATATTTTGCATGCTTTCTATGAGAAAGCTGATGGATGATTTTCGGGATATTTTCTTTACCAACACCACTCTCTCCGGTAACCAATACTGAAATATCGGTAGGAGCAACACGAACCGCTTTTTCCAGAGCACGATTCAATGCCGGATCATTACCGATAATTCCGAAACGTTGTTTTATAGTTTGTAAATTGTCCATATAATTTGGAATCAAAACATTTAGAATAAAGGGTTAAGACATGTCAAGTCTTTTTCCAGGTTCTTTTTAGTTGTTTTGTTAGTTATTTTCTGAGTATCCAACTGCCTTACCAATTAAGGTTGTTGAAGTGCAGTCTTCGACTTTTACATTCACAAAATCACCCAATAGGTACTTCTCTTTTGGAAAGACCACTACTGTATTTTGTGTATTGCGCCCTTTCCAGTGCGCATCAGATTTTTTAGAGGTGCCTTCAATCAAGACTTCTTGGGTCTTACCCAGTTGCTCTTTTGTTCTAAATAAGCTATGTTCTTGTTGTAGACTGATGATCTCTTGCAGACGTCTTTTCTTTATGGCTTCGGGCACATCATCTTCCATTTTTTTAGCTGCTAATGTTCCCGGGCGTTCGGAGTAGGCGAACATAAATCCGAAACTGTATTTCACATAATTCATCATATCAAGCGTATCTTGATGATCTTCTTCTGATTCGCCACAGAAGCCTGCGATCATATCTTGGCTCAATGCCATTTCTGGTACGATCTTATAGATGCTATTTACCAGCTCCATATACTCTTCACGAGTATGCTGGCGGTTCATGGCTTTCAATATTTTATTGCTGCCGCTTTGAACCGGTAAGTGGATGTACTTACAAATATTTCTATGCTTGGCCATCACATGAATCACATCCAGGGTCATATCCTGCGGATTCGAAGTAGAAAAGCGAAAACGCATTTTTGGGAATTCTGTGGCACAGATATCCAAAAGCTGTGCAAAATTTACAGCTGTTGCCTTTGCGATTTCTGAGGCATTTTTAAAATCTTTTTTCAGGCCACCACCATACCATAAATAACTATCAACATTTTGTCCAAGCAAGGTCACTTCCTTGAAGTTTTTGTCCTTTAATTCTTGGATTTCTTCGATAATACTTTTCGGATCACGACTGCGCTCACGTCCACGGGTGAAAGGTACTACGCAGAAAGTACACATATTATCACATCCACGGGTGATAGAAACAAAGGCTGAAACACCATTTGAGTTCAAACGTACCGGTGAAACATCGCCATAGGTCTCGTCTTTTGAGAGGATGACGTTGACCGCGTCTCTACCTGACTCAACTTCCTGGACCAAATTTGGTAAGTCGCGATACGCATCCGGGCCAACCACCAGGTCAACGATCTTTTCTTCTTCGAGGAATTTCGCTTTTAAACGCTCTGCCATACATCCCAAAACACCAACCTTCATGTCTGGGTTGATATCTTTGATCTTATTATAGTATTGCAAGCGCTTTCGTACGGTCTGCTCAGCTTTATCACGAATGGAACAGGTATTGACCAACACCAAGTCTGCATCTTCTAATTGTTGCGTGGTATTAAAACCTTCTTTCGCTAAAATAGAAGCGACGATCTCGCTATCATTCATATTCATTTGACAACCGTAGCTTTCAATAAATAATTTCTTTTTATTGCCAACAAGCTGTTCAGTCAAAAGTGCTTTTCCCTGCTTTTTCTCTTCTATTACTTTTTCTTCGCGCATCTCTTAAAATTGGGTTGCAAATATACAACCAATTTCTTACAAAGATGACAAAATGACAGGGTTTTTGTGTTGCATTTTTGTTAAATTTATCATTCTAATTATGCTAGATAGTTGATCTTTTATCGCGTGACATTCATATTATTTTTATCGCTAAGATTTTTATATGCTCAGTCCTATAATGAGCAGTTTGAGTTTCGGATTGACAATGATCAATTCATTGCACAAGACAGGTATTATACAAGTGGCCTTTTTATCACTTATAAGAGAATACCGAAAGCTAATTTTTTATTTTCAAAGAAAAAGGACCGTAAAATTCAATATGAAATAAATGTAGGTCAGCAGATATATACTCCTCAAAAGATTAAGTTAGACAGTGTAGGCGAGTTTGATCGGCCTTATGCGGGTTGGCTCCATGCCAAATTCAAGCTTGGAAGGATTTCAGAAAAATCAGGCTTTTTTATCGGTGTCGAAGCTGGAGTAACTGGTGAACCATCTCAAGCAAGAAGGTTTCAGAATTGGGTACACAGGGCGTTTAGCGTAGGTAAACAAGCGACATGGGTAGAGCAAATAGCGCATAGATGGTTATATAATGTAGAAGCCAATTATTTTTTGAATTTATTATCAGGTAGTAGCTATTCTTTTTTATTGGAAAATTATGCTGTGGTTGGTCGAAAGGATATTTTTATTGAAAATGGCATCAACTTGTATTTAGGTAGATTTCAAGGCTTAAAAAATTCGTCCAGACTGGGTGCTGTAGATTCAAAAAACGATAACGAATTAATGGGCCTGTTTTCTTTCAAATATAGATTTGTTGAACACAATGCACTGATTGAAGGAAGTATTTCTGAAGAAGATCTTCTTTTTACTACCAGCGCGGTCAAGCACATTTTTAAATGGCAATTTGGCTTTGTCTATCGGCACCAAAGAAATACCTTAAAGTTTATTTATAGCCTGAATTCTAAAGAGACAAATACTTCCAGTTTTCATGGGTACGGATCCATTGTTTACGGCTTAAATTTTTAGAATCAACTACCTTAAGATTGCGTTAAAAATCGATGTCTGAGCAGTCTTAATTTTGAGCATACAATTTTTTTGGTATACATTTGTAGCCTTAAAAATCCAAGAATGGCAAAGAATTTAGTAATAGTTGAGTCCCCTGCAAAAGCGAAAACCATAGAAAAATTTTTAGGAAAGGATTTTCAGGTTGAATCTAGCTTTGGGCATATTGCTGATCTGCCTTCTAAAGAGCTTGGGATTAATGTAGAGGGAGACTTTAAGCCAAAATATAGTGTTTCTTCTGATAAGAAAGCAGTAGTTAAGAAGCTAAGAGACCTGGCCAAAAAGGCTGAGACGGTTTGGTTGGCAAGTGATGAAGACCGCGAAGGAGAAGCCATTGCCTGGCATTTATATGAACAGTTGAAATTAGAAGCTGAAAAAACCAAGCGTATCGTTTTTCATGAAATTACTGAAAAAGCTATTAAAAACGCTGTGGCCAATCCAAGGAGTATTGATTATAACCTGGTCAATGCGCAGCAAGCACGTCGTGTTTTAGATAGATTAGTGGGTTATGAATTGTCACCAGTGCTTTGGCGAAAAGTTAAGGGAGGATTATCAGCTGGACGTGTTCAGTCAGTGGCTGTACGTCTTATTGTTGAACGTGAGCGTGATATAGAAAGTTTTAAGCCTCAGGCGTCCTATCGGATTGATGCTGAGTTCATTAATGAAAACGGCAAGAAATTTAAAGCCAAATTGCCTAAGAATTTTGAAACGAGAGAGCAAGCTGAGGTATTTTTAAGATCTTGTTCCGATGCCACATTTAAGGTGGATGACTTGCAGAAAAAACCTGCGAAGAAATCCCCGGCGCCTCCATTTACGACATCGACATTGCAGCAGGAAGCTTCCCGAAAACTATCATTTCCTGTGGCAAAGACCATGATGATAGCGCAACGCTTGTATGAGGCTGGTTTGATTACTTATATGAGAACCGATAGTGTGAACTTGTCCAATGATGCTAAGAATGCGGCACAGGAGGAGATCACTAAGTCTTACGGTGCGCCGTACAGTAAACCCAGAAATTATACTTCAAAATCAAAAGGTGCGCAAGAAGCCCATGAAGCAATTCGACCAACAAACATGAGCCGCCCTGCGGTTTCAATTGATTTTGACCAAAACCGATTATATGCTTTGATTTGGAAGCGTACGATTGCTTCGCAAATGGCAGAAGCTCAATTAGAGCGTACCAACGTACGTATTTCAAATAACAGAAATGCGGATGTTTTTACAGCCAACGGTGAGGTGATTACATTCGACGGGTTTCTGAAAGTATATTTGGAAGGTACTGATACCGAGCAAGAGGAGGCAGGAATGTTACCAAAACTTTATGTAAACGAAGAAGTTGAAAATAAGTTTATCACGGCAACAGAACGTTATACACGTCCACCTGCTCGCTACACCGAGGCTTCATTGGTAAAACAATTAGAGGAATTAGGTATCGGACGACCCTCAACCTATGCCCCTACGATTTCGACCATACAGCGTAGAGAATATGTTGAAAAAGGCATGGTGGAAGGCACACAAAGAAACTATACACAACTCAAGCTTAAAAATGGTGAAATTTCTGATACTACCTTAACGGAAAAAATAGGTTCTGATAAAGGAAAATTGGTACCCACTGATATCGGAAAAATTGTAAATGACTTTTTAGTTGAGAATTTTGAGTCAATTTTAGATTACGGGTTTACAGCTAAGGTAGAAGAGGAGTTCGACAGCATTGCCGATGGTAAGGAAAACTGGACTGAAATGATCAAAGATTTTTATGCTGATTTTCATCCAAGTGTAGAAGATGTCGCTAAGCATGCGGAACGGGCAAAAGGAGAACGCTTATTAGGAGTTGATCCTGAAACCGGTAAAAATGTGTATGCCCGATTAGGCCGTTTTGGTGCCATGGTTCAGATTGGTGAAGCCACTGATGAAGAAAAACCGAAATTTGCCAGCTTGCAGGGCGAACAAACGTTAAGCAATATTACTTTTGAACAGGCGATGGATTTGTTTAGGCTACCAAAGGACTTGGGAACCTATGAAGGCAAAGAAGTAGCAGTTAATGTGGGCCGGTTCGGACCTTATGTTCGATTTGATAAACAGTTTATTTCACTTGATAAAGGAGAAGACCCAATGTCTGTAAATATGGATAGGGCCATTGAGTTGATCAAGGCGAAACAACAAGCAGATGCTCCCATCGCTACTTATCAAAATCTCCCGGTGCAAAAAGGGAAAGGCCGTTTTGGACCATTTATAAAGTGGAATAATATGTTCATCAATGTCAATAGAAAGTATGATTTTGACAATCTCTCTCAGAATGATATTACCGAACTTATAGAAGATAAGATTCAAAAAGAGAAAGATAAACTCATTCATAATTGGGAGGCAGAAGGTATTCGTGTTGAGAAGGCGCGTTGGGGCCGTTTTAATATAATTAAAGGTAAGATTAAAATTGAGCTACCAAAAACTACCGATGCGGCTGCATTGACATTAGAAGAGGTACAGCAGCTGATAGAGCAAAAAGCTCCGAAGAAAAAAACCACAAAAAGAAAAACATCTGCTAAAAAATAATGTCTTCTTTTATAGTAGATTTGCGTTTTAATTCTGATCTATGAGTTTTGAAATTCTTTTACCGGTTGATGAAGCTGTGGTAGCACATGCCACATTACTTCCCGAGCAGTCGATAGGTAAAAAACTTGAAATTCATTCAAAGAAAAACGGACTTCCGGAAATTGAGAATGTCCAGCTGGCCATTATCGGTGTTTCTGAAGACCGCAATGCGGTTGATAATATTGGTTCTGGAATGAATCTAAGTGCCATAAGAAAACATTTCTACCAATTATATGTTGGTAATTGGTTCGGAAAAATGATAGACTTGGGCACTATTGAAAAAGGTAAAACCGTAGAAGACACCTATTTTGCTTTACAGCAAATATTGGTAGCACTTATTAAAAATGGTGTCATACCTATTATTATAGGTGGAGGCCAGGATCTGACCTATGCAAATTACAGGGCTTATGATAAGCTAGAGCAGACAGTAAACCTGGCGGTTGTAGATAATACATTTGACCTTGGTGACCTTGAAGATGAGATTTCCTCAAAATCTTATTTAAGTAAGATCATCATGGAAAAACCCAACAACCTTTTTAATTATAGCAGTATAGGCTATCAGACTTTTTTTAATTCGCAGGACGAGATTGCTTTACTTGACAAGCTGCATTTCGATATGTACCGCTTGGGTGAGATCGCAAATAATGTGAAGCTTGTAGAGCCCGTCATGCGCGATTCAGATATTGTCAGTATTGATATTGGTGCTATACGGAGAACGGAAGCCCCTGCAAACAATAATGCCGTACCTAACGGATTTTATGGTGAGCCTATTTGTGCCATTTGCAGATATGCAGGTATCAGTGATAAGGTATCTTCGTTTGGTATTTATGAATACAATGCCAAATACGACGAGCAAGAACAGACAGCACAATTAATCGCTCAGATGATCTGGTACTTTATTGAAGGCTATAATTTCAGGACTAATGAATATCCGTTCACCTCAAATAAAGACTACAAAAAATACATTGTTCCTATAGATGACACCACCATTAACTTCTTCAAAAGTAATAAGAGCGACCGCTGGTGGATGGAAGTACAACACGAGAATAATAAATTCTTGAAGCGCACGTTAGTACCCTGTACGTATCAAGATTATTTAAGAGCGGGTAAACAGGTTTTTCCCGAGCGCTGGTGGAAAACTTTCAGAAAATTAAACTAGTCATACACTAAAGCCATTTTTTTGACGTTCTTAAAGTGATCTCGAAACAAAGTTCAAGATTATTTTAATTAAACAATTTTCATTAGAAAACGAAGAGTAGCACCCCTTAACGGGACAAATTTACATTTATGAAAAAATTAGCCGTATACTTTTTACTAGCTGCCACAGTAGTAGTGTCTAGTTGTAAGTCTGGAGACAGAGGTGAATTAGTAGGAGCAAGATCTACGAAGAAGTTTTATCCTGAAAAACCATTGGGAATGACAATCATTCCGGGAGGTTCATTTACGATGGGTAAAAGCGATGAAGATGTGGTAGGCGCGTTCAACTCACCAACCAGAACAGTAACTGTAAATCCATTTTATATGGATGAAACAGAAATTACAAATGCTGAGTATAGAGAATTTGTAGAACGCGTACGAGATTCTGTATTGAGAACACAATTGGCCTTATTAGCTGAAGAGCAAGGTTTCGGTGCTGAAAGTGCCGATTTAGGTGCTGGGGCACAAGATCCCGGTAACGGTGATTCAGAAGGTATTCAAAAATATGCGTTTAAAAAGCCATCAGATACAGCCAATGTATATTACAAGTATATGATGGACAATTATGGTAGCCTTGGTGATTTGAACTCTCCAACAGAGGGTAGAGCGCTCAACTGGGAGGTTGACCTTATTTGGGATGTAAATCAGTATCCTAATGAATATTATGCTGAGGCTATGGATAGCTTATACGCACCTATTTCTGAATCATATGACGGTAGAAGAACGATCAATACCAAAAAGTTAAAGTACTTATATTTTACTTTTAACAGAGAGGCTGCTGCTCGTAAAAGAGGAGGTAATAGAAAAGACTTTATTAAAAGAAATACGGTTGAAGTATATCCTGATACTACTGTATGGGTAAAAGATTTCAACTATTCCTATAACGACCCAATGCACCAGGATTATTTCTGGCACCAGGCCTATAATGATTATCCGGTAGTTGGAGTTACCTGGTCGCAGGCAAAAGCATTTTGTGACTTTAGAACGCAAAAGAAGAATAAATTCTTAGCTACTAAAAAGAAAGGCGGAGGTAGAATACCAAGCTTCAGATTACCAACGGAGGCTGAGTGGGAATATGCCGCTCGTGGAGGTCTGGAGTATGCAAAATACCCTTGGGGTGGTCCGTATACTTATAATGACAGAGGATGCTTTTTGGCAAACTTTAAACCTGAAAGAGGTGACTATGCAGTAGATGGTGCTTTATATACTATGGAAGCTAAATCTTTTGCACCAAATGATTACGGTTTGTACAATATGGCCGGTAATGTTTCAGAGTGGACAAACACGGCTTATAACCCATCTTCTTACTACTTAGGTTCTACAATGAATCCTAATGTAGACGATGAGACGAACCAGCGTAAAGTGATCCGTGGAGGCTCTTGGAAAGACGTTGCATATTTCCTAGAAGTAGCTACCAGAGATTATGAATATGGTGACTCTGCAAGAAGCTATGTTGGCTTTAGAACAGTACAAGACTACTTAGGTACGAAAACAAAAGCTAAGAAATAGTAAAAATCGCGGTAGGAATAATTGTTGATAAATTGTTCTACTAGCAGTAAAATAAAAACATAATTAATAAGTTATAATAACGATTAAAAACCCTAATAAACATTAACCTAAAACTTAAATTTTAAAATTATGGCACAATCACACAAACAAAAGAAATTTATGAACATGGCTTACGGCCTTGGAGCTGCAGTTGTACTAATTGGAGCATTATTCAAAATCTTACACTATAGTATCGGCCCATTAACCGGTGGTGTAATGTTAACTATTGGTCTTGTAACAGAGGCATTTATTTTCGTAATCTCAGCTTTTGAGCCTGTAGAAGAAGATTTAGACTGGTCTTTAGTATATCCAGAATTAGCTGGTGGTGAAGCTGGTGAAAGAGGTCTTAAAGGTGAAGGATTATCTGATAAACTTGATGAAATGTTAGCTGAGGCAAATTTAGATTCTTCTAAGATGACAAGATTGTCTACAAGTATTGAAAGTTTTGCTGAAGCAGCTGAGAATATTGCACCTGCTGCAAACTCGGTAACAGCTACAAACAAATATAGTGAGCAATTATCATTGGCTGCTACACAGATGGAGTCATTGAACAGCTTATATAAAGTACAGTATGACAGCGCTGAGCGTCAAGCACAAATGAGCGATGCTGTTGCTGAAAATACTGAACGATTAAAAGAACAAATGGAGTCATTGGCTACCAACCTATCTTCATTGAATGGAGTCTATGGCGGTATGTTGTCTGCAATGTCTAATAGAGCTTAATTAAGGCGTAACTAACCAACATTAACCCTTAAAAACTATTAGAAATGGCAGGAGGCAAATTATCACCAAGGCAAAAGATGATTAACTTGATGTATTTGGTATTCATTGCGATGTTAGCAATGAATATGTCAAAGCAAGTATTGTCTGCCTTTGGTTTCATGAACGAAAAACTGACTGACGCGAATGTGACGTCAGAGACGCGAAACGCTGCTACGTATGCTAATCTAGCTACAAAGGCAGATGATCAACCTGAGAAGTATAGAGAGCACAATCAAAGAGCTCAGAAAATACAGGCTTTATCGATTCAATTCAATGCTCATTTAGAAAAAATGAAAGCTGATTTATTGGAAGGTATTGAAGATCCAACCAACTATGAGTCAATGGATAGTGAAGATAAAGGTAATACCTATTTCTTTGAAGGTGAAAAATTGACTCCAAGCGGTCAAGCTTTTATCGATAATATCAATAATTACCGTACAAAAGTTACCGAGCTTTTAGGAGATAATAAAGATTACGAAGGTATTTTAAAGAGTGTTGCAAAGCGTTTCGATACTTCTGATCAAAAGATTGAAGATGGTACCCAGCCTTGGATCAATAATCGTTATGAAGGATTTCCTTTAATCACTACGATTACGAACCTATCTCAGATGCAGGCTGATGTCAAAGCCACTGAAAACGAAATGTTGACAGCTATGGTACAAGGTCAGTTAGAAAGTGATGTTTCTATGAGAAACTATACGACGATCTTAGTACCAGAAACACCAGCTACTTTGCAAGGTAATAACTTTAAGGGTAAAGTAGTATTAGGTAAGTACGATGCTACCTTAAAGCCTCATAAAGTAATTATCAACGGTAAAGAGATTACTAATATTGAAGGTGGTGGCGCTGTGTTAGATTTCCCGGCAGGTAATGTTGGTGAGAATGAAATTAAAGGTGAGTTCATCTTTAAAGAAGGTGATTCATTGGTTAGTTTACCAATTGATCAGACCTATGCCGTTGTGGCAAAACCTAACAGTGCAGTAATCTCAGCTGATAAGATGAATGTGGTCTATAGAGGTGTACAAAATCCTATTACGATTTCTATGCCTGGTGTACCAGATAATGCTGTAAAAGCTACAGCTCCTGGTTTGCGTAAGTCGAAAGGTATTGGTAAATATATGATGAGCCCTGGAAAAGGTAAGACAGTAAAGATCAATGTATCGGCTAAATTACCCGATGGTACTCCTGTAAATTCGGCTCAGACATTTAGAATTAAGGATATTCCAGCACCTGTTGCAACCGCTAGAAATCAATCTGGATATATTAGAATGCCAAAAACTACTTTACAGAAAGTTACGATTGGTGCAGCTCTACCGGATTTCGTATTCGATTTAAATTTGAATATCTCTGGATTTAGCGTGAAAATACCAGGTTCGCCAACAGTAAAAGTAAGAGGTAAAAAGTTCAATGGCGCGGCTATTAGAGCTTTAAATAAAGCACGAAAAGGAGATGTGATTACAATATTTGACGTAAAGGCTTCGATAGTGGGTAACTCGGGTTACTATCTTAAGAAAGTAGGTACGCTAAGTGTTGAGATTCAATAAATTTTATAAATATTAATAATTAATAATAGTATTATGAACTGGAGAGGTTTTTTAGCAATATGTGCTATAGTACTAGCAACTAATACAAACGCGCAGGCAAATTTGTTAAACGCTACCATTCCTGAAGAAGTAGGAGTAAAAACCGTAGAACAAATGGCGGCAGATAATGACAGGCCATTGCCATATGGATATATTGATGATAGAGATATATTATGGTCTAAGGTAGTTTGGGAATATATTGATTTGAATGAAAAGATCAACTTACCATTTTACTATCCTGTAGATACTACGAATATAAGCTCTAGCAGAAGATCTCTTTATGATACTTTATTAAGGGGAATCAAAAGTGGAGAGATCGTAGATGTGTATGACGACTCTTATTTTGAGAATAAGTTGACCTTCAATGATATTCAAGGGCGTTTATCGAGAATAGATACGAGTGACGCAGGTTACGAATTATTGAATGAAGGTTCTGAGTTGACAGATGAATACGTTGATAGAATAGATTTAACCTCTGGAGATATTACGGGCCTTAAACTCAAGGGTGTGTGGTACTTTGATAAAAGGCAAGGTGAGTTAAAATATCGTTTATTAGGTATTGCGCCGGTAGCACCAGATGTAAACTTTTTGGGCGTAGGTCAAGGAGGAGATGCTAGTGAACTAGTTGAAATGTTCTGGGTATGGTACCCTGGCGCTCGTGAGGTGACTCATAATATGAAAGTATTCAATCAAAGAAACTCGGCGTTTCCACTGTCGTATGATCATTTATTAAATGCTAGGCGTTTTGTGGCTAGTATTTACAGAGAAGAAAATATATACGGTAACCGTGATGTTGCTGAATATATTAAGGGTAACGCATTATTCCAGGTATTGGAAGCTGATCGTCTCAAAGACAATATCAGAAACCGGGAATTGGATATGTGGAACTACTAAAAGTTTTAAAACCCGATCGACTTGATCGGGTTTTTTAAAGCAAAACCGAAATCAGCTTACAATAAAATAATCTGAATTTACTCTTCGGTTAACTCCTGGCCCATTTGGGTTGGGAGTTTTTTTATGCTAGTATTTTGAATTCGTTTATTCCACGATAGGGGGTCTTTCATCAGCAAATTATTTCATTAGTTTTCTCTATGTTATTCCGTCGCGAGTACTCGGGAATACCGAATCCATTTTTTACATTTGCGTATGCAAGTAGACTACATCATTGTTGGTTTTGGCCTCGCAGGCCTGGCGTTCGCGGAAACCCTCGAACGTCAACAAAAATCGTTTGTGGTTTTTAACGATGCATCGCAACAATCATCTTTGGTTGCCGCGTCATTGTACAATCCGGTCATCTTAAAGCGGTTTACGCCTGTATGGGATGTTCAGGATCAACTGGCAATTGCCTTGCCGTTTTACAAACAACTTGAAGAGAAGTTTAATGAAAGCTATGACGATCAACTGAATATTTTTCGTGTTTTTACTTCTGTGGAAGAGCAAAATAATTGGTTTGCCGCCTGTGATAAGCCGGTATTGCGTAGCTATATGCATCCTGAGGTAATTACAAATCAGAATAAGGCAGTACGGGCCCCGTTTGGTTTGGGAAAGGTCTCAGGAACAGGGAAAATCAGGAATAAAAAATTACTTGCAGATTATCAGGAATACCTTTTACAGGAAGGAAGATTGATGAGAGAAACATTTGATTATGAATCCATTATATTTAACGGTGATCAATTGACCTATAAAGAGATGAAAGCCAAGCAGATTGTTTTTTGTGAAGGCTTTGGACTCAGAAAGAACCCTTTTTTCAAGGAACTGCCGTTGAACGGAACGAAAGGCGAACTCATCACCATCCATGCGCCTGATTTGAAATTAGACACTATTGTGAAGTCCTCTGTTTTTGTGTTACCATTAGGTCAGGATACCTATAAAGTGGGCGCGACCTTTGAGCATACTGATAAGAGCAGTCAACCTACGGAAAATGCAAAAAAAGAATTAATTGAGAAATTAGAAACCTTTATTAATGTACCTTATGATATTGTGGAGCACGAGGCGGGTATTCGTCCGACAGTAAAAGACCGCCGTCCTTTGCTGGGGAGGCATCATATACATAAGCAGTTGACAGTCTTAAATGGCCTTGGCACGCGAGGCGTGTTATTGGCGCCTAAAATGGCGCAATTACTCTATGAACATTTAGAAAATGGTATCAGTCTTCCGAAAGAAGTATCGGTTGAACGGTTTAGTTAAAGAATCATCAATAGGCTGGCTCTTGATCATTTTTGAATAGAATTTATTAATAAGAATGATGGATGCTGCATCGTAGTGCAGCATTACAAGGGCTAGGAAGTGATTTATTAAAACCATCGTTCAAAATTATTTCTAGTTTGATTTGGTTAGTTCTGCCTTCAATCAAGCATACTATTATAATTACTAATCTGTCATTCCAAACTTGATTTGGAATCCACTTTGAATAGGATTTATGAGTAAGAATGATGGATGCTGCATCGTAGTGCAGCATGACAAATGTTATAGGGAATTTTAATGCAATTATAGGTCAGAGTTTTGCGTATGATTTGGTAAGGCCCTGCTTTTTGAGCAGCGTATTGCTATTCCGTAACTTGTCATTCCAAACTTGATTTGGAATCCACTTTGAACAGAATTTATGAGTAAGAATGATGGATGCTGCACCGTAGTGCAGCATGACAAATGTTATAGGGAATTTTAGCGCAATTATACGTCAGCATATTGTGTTTAATTTGGTAAGGTTATACTAACAATGAAGAGTATAATTAACTAATTTGTTATTCCAAACTTGATTTGGAGTCCATAAATGAATGAAAATACATCATCAATATTATGTCTATATGCTCTCTAATATGAAAAATGGAACATTATATATAGGTATGAGCAATGACTTGGAAAGAAGAATGTTTGAACATAAAAATAAATTAATTGAAGGGTTCACGAAGAAATATAATTTGACCAGACTTGTTTATTTTGAGCAATTCCAATATGTTAATGATGCAATTAAAAGAGAGAAACAATTGAAAAATTGGAATAGAAAATGGAAAATAGACTTAATTGAGGACGAAAGCAAAGAATGGAATGATCTATCGTTTGATTGGTTTGATTAGGATGGATGCTGAATCAAGTTCAGCATGACAAGAAAAGGTTTTAATCATTTTCTCTAGGTGACTTCAGATGTGTCTTGTTAACCGCAAGAATCCCTCTGTCTTTTTTATAATTAGCATCATAATTCACAAAAATATTGATATAGATGAGTCGCGCCAAACGTAGTGTGAGCGGTGTACATAGAATTAATACAGCAATAATTCCAATGAAAATTTTGATGAGGTCCAGCCCGATGAAATAGAGTAGTAAGAACGTGGCGATTGAGATCGCGACTGTTAAAGCGTATGATACGTACATAGCGCCATAAAAAAAGGAGGGCTCTATTTGATACTTGAATCCGCAATGGGGGCAATGTTCGTGCATTTTCAGCACTTTTTTCAGGTGTAACGGATTAGTATCTTCAAAGAAATCGCCTTCATGGCACTTTGGGCATTTATTCTTTAAAATACTGTAAGCTTTCGTCCCTTTTTTTAGCATGGCATTGACCAAAATTACCTTAGATTTGCAAAGTTAAAATTTCGAGGGTAAACCATCGTAACTTTTGTTACAAATCCAATACAAATGCTAAATGCACATAACATAACGGTTTCTTTTGCGGGTGAAGACCTGTTTTCGGGTATTACTTTTCGTTTGGATGCCGGAAATAGGGTAGGCCTGGTCGGTAAAAACGGCGCTGGTAAATCTACTTTACTCAGGGTCATTGCCAAGGAGCAGGAAATCGATGCCGGAACATTGGCACTGGAAAAGAATGTGCGTATTGGTTTTTTAAAGCAGGACCTGGATTTTGAATTCGGAAGAACCGTTTTAGAAGAGGCTTATGAAGCATTTACCGAGATCAAAGGCATTGAAAAGAAGTTAGAAGAAGTCAATGGGCAATTGGCCGAGCGTACCGACTATGAAAGTGAAAGTTATAATCAATTGATCATTGATTTAAATGACCTGACGCATCAGTATGAAGTATTAGGAGGGTATAATTACCAGGGTGATACAGAGAAAATCCTGCAGGGTTTAGGGTTTAAACGTGATGATTTTGACCGGTTGACCGATACCTTTTCGGGGGGTTGGCGTATGCGAATCGAGTTAGCCAAGCTGTTGCTTCAGAATAATGATATCTTATTATTAGATGAGCCTACGAACCACTTGGATATAGAATCTATTATCTGGCTTGAGGGCTTTTTGAAGAATTATCCGGGTGCCATTATGTTGGTGTCGCATGATAAAATGTTTTTAGATACGATAACCAATCGAACTATTGAGATTTCTTTGGGGAAGATATATGATTATAAATACCCGTATTCTAAGTATTTAGTGCAGCGTAAAGAGTTGATGGAAAAGCAATTACAGGCGCAGAAGAACCAGGAAAAGGAAATAAAGCAAACAGAACAATTGATTGAAAAGTTTCGTTATAAGGCCAGTAAGGCTGCGTTTGCGCAGTCGTTGATCAAGAAATTAGATAAGGTCGAGCGCATTGAGGTAGATGTGGAGGACAAAGCGGTGATGAAAGTACGGTTCCCGATGTCTATGAATCCCGGTAAGGTGGTTGTAGAAGCCGAGAACCTTGCGAAGCGTTATGGCGATAATCAGGTGCTCAGTGATGTAGACTTGCTGATTGAACGAGGGAGTAAGATCGCATTTGTCGGGCAAAACGGACAGGGTAAAACGACCCTGGCGAAGATGCTGGTTGGTGAGATTCCGTTTGAAGGTGATTTGAAGCTGGGCCATAATGTGCAGTTGGGGTATTTTGCGCAAAACCAGGCGGAATATTTAGAGGGTAATAAGACGGTGCTTCAGACGATGGAAGAT
>JASJDL010000041.1 GCA_030065775.1 Flavobacteriaceae bacterium
GCAATAACTTGAGTAGCTTAGATATCAGTAACAATGTGAATTTAGAAAATCTTGACGCTCGATTTATGAATCTTAGTGTATTAGATATTGCTAGTAATGTAAAGCTTAAAACATTACTTTTAGATGAGAATGACATAACGGCTATCGATATAGCTTCGAATACCGATTTGGAGAATTTATCGTTTCGAGACAATCAAGTCACATCTATAGATGTTAGCAACAATTTGAAACTGAAAGGCTTGAGTTGTGGAGGTAATCAATTAACAAACCTCGATGTGAGTAACAATATTTTATTGGAAGGTCTCTTCTGCAGCGGCAATAATCTTTCGAGCTTAGATATTTCCAACAATCCTGCGCTGATTGCGCTTCAATTTGGGTTCAATCAAATTAATAGTATAGACTTAAGTAATAATCAAAACTTAGAAGTTTTATATGCCACCAATCTTCCATTAACCAATATTGATGTTTCTAAGAATACTGCCCTAGAACTTTTTTATTGTGACAATAATCAACTATCAAACTTAGATGTTAGTAATAATTCATCTCTGGTTTGGCTTCGATGTGATAATAATCAACTGAGCAGTCTAAATGTTGGTAATTTAACAGACCTGGCCATTTTAGAATGTAGTAATAATACATTGATCTCGTTAGATCTCTCAAATAATTCGAAACTTTCTAGGCTTATTTGTAATAATAATTTATTGACTTCCTTAAATATTAGTGATAATTCTGATTTAAATGAGTTAAACTGTACTTCCAATAGTCTGACTTGTATTCAGGTGAGCGAAACACAATTAAGCAATATTCCCGAAAAGTGGTTTAAAGACGCAACCGCTTCGTACTCGACTAGCTGTAATTAAGCCTTTTAGTGGTAAAAATATTTGACAGAATAAAAGCAAGTAAAGCCGGTAACACCCAACCTAAGCTATATTGAGATAGCGGTATGATACTTTTTACTCCTTCCAGGCCTTCAGGTGCGATGATAAACTTTAAAAAATCGGGAATACTGAATAAAAAGGTCACTACAACTACTATTTTAAATACCACCGGTGATGTATATTTTTCAGGTATTACATTCAATAAGATCAAGACAATCGTGATCGGATAGATAAACATCAGAGCGGGTAAGGCGATATCAATAATATAATGTACATCGAACTGACCTACAACAACACCGATAACACATCCTAAAATTGCAGTAATTGTATACGCCAATTGCGATTCTTTAAACAACCCTTTAAAGTAATCAGCGGCCCCGGTAATGATTCCAACGGCAGTGGTAAAACAGGCTAGAACCACTAGAACACTCAAAAAAGACGTTCCCAAATTTCCTAAGGTTATGGAACTTAATCCTGACAATACTTCGGTACGCGTGGCTTCAGCTTCAAAAGATAAATTGAATAGCGCACCGCTTAAGATCGTACCACTGTAAATCATAAATAAGCCGGCCCCGGCAATAAGCCCTGACTTAGTGATCAATTCTTTTTTAACTTCATAAGATTCATGGCCTCGTAATTTTAAGGAAATTAGTACCACGCCGCCTACCACGACAGCACCAATCGCGTCAAAGGTTTGATAGCCTTCGAGTAATCCCTCCACTATAGGTGTTTCAAATAACGAAGGGTTTTGCAATGGTGTTGGTGATACAATCGCAACAGAAATAATTGCCAATAAAATCAAAACAATAAAGGGCGTTAAGTATTTCCCGATAAGGTTCAGGATCTTCGATCGGTTCATAACAAATACAAAAACAAGCACAAAATAGATACTGCTTGTCAATAATGAGCTCGAACCGAAAAGTGGTGCTATCGCCATTTCATGTGTGACCGATGCCGTTCTGGGTGCAGGTAAAGCCACTGAAATAGCATAAACTATCAAACAGTAGCATAGGCTAAAAATAGGAGATACTTTTTTACCAAAATCAAACATGGTACCTTGCAAACGTGCATGTGCTAAAATACCTAATAACGGAATCAAAACGGCGGTAATCGCAAAGCCAAAGGCCACCCAAAACCAGTCGCCACCTGCTTTAAATCCTAAAAAAGGAGGTAAAATTAGGTTGCCGGCACCAAAGAACATTGAAAATAAGGCAAAGCCACTAATCCAGATTTCTTTTGTTTTATTCATCGGGTAAAAATTATCTTTGCCGAATATAATTAAAATGATTTTAGCGCATAAAGGCATCGATGTTTTTTATAATGACCAGGGAAAAGGCCAGGCCATCGTATTATTGCATGGATTTTTAGAGAATGCTACGATGTGGGATCGCTTGAGCGCAGAATTAGTGAAAAGAAACCGTATTATCACTATCGATCTTTTAGGCCATGGGCAGACTGGTTGCCTGGGCTATATTCATACTATGGAGCAGATGGCCGAAACTGTGGAAGCCGTGCTCAATAAGTTAAAAATCCGCCGTTCGGTCATGATCGGTCATTCTATGGGTGGATATGTGGCACTCGCTTTCGCGGAAAAGCATCCTGACGCGTTAAAAGGACTGTGCCTGCTTAATTCTACTTCTCGAGCGGATTCTGATGAGAAGAAGAAAAATCGTGATCGGGCGATTGCCGTTGTAAAGAAAAACCATCAAGCTTTTGTGAGGACCGCCATTGTCTCCTTGTTCAGGCCAAAAAACAGAAGGATTTTTAGTAAAGAAATTAAAAATCTTAAAAAGGAAGCCTTGAAAACGCCTCTTCAGGGAATTATCGCTGCCCTGGAAGGGATGAAAATCCGTGATCATAGGGATATGTTATTGCATTTCTCACCTTATAGAAAGTTGCTAATCATTGGGAAAAAAGATCCGGTATTAGACTACGACTCCTTAATCGATCAGGTGAAAGACACAGAAGCGGATGTCGCAGAATTTCCCGATGGTCATATGAGTTATATCGAAAATTATGAGGAGTGTTTATTCGAATTGCAATGGTTTATTAAGAAATGTGGTTAACTATTTACCAGACTTTTAACAAGCATGCCTGTAATTAAGTAATAATTTTAGCGACTAGTGAGCCAACGAACCGAGCATATGTCAAAAAATATTGTATTTCTATTTTCCTTAGTCTTTTTAATAGCTTCTTGCACAAAAAAGGAAAAGCCCGCTTTTTCTTTTTCTGGTACCGTAAGTCCGCCAATAGCAGATCATATAATTCTAAAGAAAGAACGCGACATTGAACGCAAGATCACTGAAGTTATAGACACCGTCGAAATAGACGATCAAGGTAATTTCAGCGCTGCATTCACCGATGAGCCCTATCTCTATTCACTGAACTTTCCCAATAATAAGAAAATTGACATCGCTTTGGATTCTGGGCAAGATCTACAATTAAGTATCACCGGGTATGACACCGACGATTTTAAAGCCATTGCTCAAGGTTCGATTGACACAAAAGAGCTGCTGTCATATGAGGCTTTTAGAAAGGAGTCTCTAGAAAGGCTTGTGAAATCCGTTCGAAATGAGATCAAAGAATTAAAGAAAGCTGAAAATCCTGACCAGGATAGGATCGCGGATTTGGGCAAGCTGGAACTCACCAATTATGATAAGCATCTTGATGAATTAGTGGACTATATTCAGCAAAATATGTCTCCAACCTTAGGACTGTATGCAACATCCATTCGCTGGAAAGGCGCTCATCAATTGGCAATTTTTGATTCCTTGGCTACAAAATTTGAAAATGCACACCCCGATTTGGCCATCTCAAAAAAAATTCGGGAAAAAGTCACGCGTCTACAACAAACATCTATAGGAGGTACTGTAAAAAATATAGAAATGCCCAATGCAGCAGGTGATTTAATTAGTCTATCATCTATAACATCAGACTATGTGCTGATTGATTTTTGGGCCAGCTGGTGCGCCCCTTGCAGGCGCGAAGCTCCACAACTTAATGAATTGATGTCTACGTATTCACGTGAACAATTTGATATTTATGGTGTGTCATTAGATGATAAGCGCGACAAATGGTTGAAAGCGCTTGAAAAAGATCAACGCGATTGGACAAATGTTTCCACACTGGAACGTTTTAAAACACCCGCGGCATATGACTATGCTGTTACTGCCCTACCCGATAATTTTTTGATCGACAGAGATGCAAAGATTCTAGCCAAGAATTTACATGGAGAAGCGCTTACTAATTTTCTTGATAATTTGATAGAGAATTAATTAGTTCTTGATGACTTCATTAAAATCAATGGAGTAAATTCTATTTAAACCTTTCGATGATTGCTCATACATTTTCAGAAAGCTATTTAAATTCAAGGCTTCTTTGTATGTTCTTTGCACGTCTGTTTTTTGACTAGTGAAGTATAATTTTCCAGAGCTTTTATCAACAAATGGACAAAAATCCAGGTATTCAGAATTGATTTTCTCCAGCAATTTTCCTTCAGACCAATTCCCATTTTCATTATAGCTGATATATAATTCACCTCTTCCTTTTCCCTCTTTCGGGCGCTGGCCGCTAAATATTATGTAGGTTTCATCCGGCGCAACGTAGGCATTGAATTCAAAGTATTTTGTATTCAACGCTCCTTTTAGAGAAGTTGGTTCCTGATAGTTACCATCTTTGAATCTACTTACAAAGATATCTTCTCTTCCGATGGCACCCTCTCGTTCTGCTGTGAAATAAATATCACCTTTATTGGTAATCGACGGATAAAATTCATGCGCCGAAGTGTTGATGGGAAATCCTATATTTCTAGGTTCTGACCAACCCTTCAGGGTCTTATCAACGTACCAGATATCATAATCCTTTGGATTGACAGAATCTTTATGAATTGGCCTATTCGATACGAAATATAGGCGTTTTCCATCTGGAGAAAAGGCGGCTTCTAAATCGCGGTATTTACCGGTAAAAGAAACTGATTCAGGTCTTGTCCAACCATCTTTTGTTTTCTTCATAAAAGAAATTAATGCAATTCTACTCTTTAAATCATCGACCGTAAAGTAGATATCCTGTCCATCTGGTGACATGGTAAAATCACGAACATTCGGGTAATTTTCAAAAACTTCCGGTAGAAAAGCCGCTGCTTTTTGTTGAGCAAAGCTCAAAAAATTTAAAAGAACAATAAGTAGTGATAGTAGAACTCTCATCATAAGGTAATTCGATTGTTTTGCCTAAAATAGCCTATTGATGAATGAATTTCTTTGAATAAAAATGAATTAACGCTTTTTTAACGTATTCTTCTCTTCGTGTACTTCTGCGAAGTCTTTAAAGTTGGTCATCCATTTTGCAATGGGTTTTCTGTATACTCCAGGGAATAAAATCGCCATAAGTCTAGGCATCACCCAATTGATTCGAGTATATTCTACTTCATTAGTATATCTGGTAGTATTTTCATCAATTGGTTCGAATGAGTTTTTCAGCGTATTGTCCATATGCTTATGGTGATAAAAAGCCTCCATTGAATTAGGTAAATTATTAGAAATGATCGTTTCCCTCAATTCCATTTTGTGGCCGGTACTTTCGTAATATAGCATTGAGACCGCTCCATCTTCGCCCTCATTTCCTTCTAAAAGGACTTTCTTTACAAAACCTTCCTGCCAATATTTAAGATTTGCAGAATCTTTGAAAAGGGTGACAACTTTTTCTAATGACTGATTGATATCAACAGATTTTTTAAATTTCATGATAACAATTATTCAGTGACAATTTTCTTTTTATACAGCCCATCAAAAACCGGAGTCCAGTTCTTACCTTCGTCAGAAGAGGATTCCATTAATTGACGAACGCTACCGTCATCATTTTTATAATAAATCATACGCAGTAGAATCGGTTTACCTTGTGGTGACTGCGCAGGAGCAATAAGTTGCATATTGCCTTCAGAATAGTTTTCTGGCTCCACATAATGTGAAGTGCTACCACCTGCAATCCATTCTTGCTTCCATCGTTTATCAGTGCTGTCATAATAGCTTATCGAATTACCTCCGGCAAACCTGAATGGTCGATAGTTTTCTAATATCCCACAATCGCCATTTGAAAGTGTGATGCTGCTCTCAGCAATTTTCGGACCCTTTCCATTGGCTATATATACCTCCCATTCCCCTATCCAAAAGTCAAATTTTCGATACTTTTCATCGAACTTACACGGATAGAAATTTGCATACATTTTTTGCTTGATACTTTTGAATCGTTCGTTTTCAAACAAGCTTTTGAAATCATCGTTTTCCAAATATCGATAGGCTGCTGAACCTGCATCTGCTGTTTCTTCTAATTCATTGAGGGCTTTATCAACCTCATTTACGTTCATATAATTTTTAGATAGATTCGCATAAAGAGCGAATGTTCTCAACCCATACTTTTTTGCCTTTAACAAACTTTCTATCGCTTTTTCATGCTTCTCTAAATGCATTTGCGACCAACCCTTATAATAATAGGCCATTGAATCTTTAGTGTTTTTCTTTAGTGCGGTATTGGCTTTTTTAAGAACTCCTTTATAATCTTTACTAGACAATTCGGGTTGATAATAATTATTTTGGGCGCTCAGATAAAAGAAGCTGGCGCAAAATAGAAAGAGAATTATTTTATTCATTTTTATAGATTTTAATTTCTAAATGAAGTTACATACACGAATTGATTATATATCAGAACTTCATAAGTCCGCACTTGAGCTAACAGATTTGACAATTATAATAATGAAAACAAGTACTGAGAATCTAATTAGATGACCATCTTGCCTATCGAGTAATTAAACCAAATACAATTGATAACATTCGCCGAGTTTAAAGCTCCATATTCAACTATTAAGAAATTCTGATTGACTTCTACTATTTATTTTTATGAGATTCATTAATATTCAATGACCATCACCATGTACTACCATCCATTGTATGCCAAACTTATCTTTGAGCATTCCAAAATCATCCTCAATTGGAAATAAGACTTTCCCTCCATTCGATAAGTTATTAAACGCTTTTACTTTTGCCTCCTCGTCAGGAAAAACAGTAAACAATGAGATATTAGTTCCTTCTCTTATAGGAAAGCCGGGCAAGTTGTCTGATGCTTTAAAAACTAAATCGCCGGCGTTCAATTCTGAATTGTAAATAAGGTCATTTGCTTCCTCAGGAACATCAACAGGTGATTCTTTAAACGTTTGCATAAACTTAATTTTTCCGTCTAATGCTTGTGCATAAAATTGCATGGCTTCTTTACAATTACCTTGAAATACTAAATAAGGAATAATCATTTTTAATAACTTGGTTTTACTACTTCAATTTCGAATGTAAACTCACGGAATTGACTAGAATTTAAATTTCGCTAAACAAAAATAAAATCTTTATGGTCTAAACTGTAAATCTTTATAAGCAATATCTTTAAATCACACCTCTTAATAGCTTATTGCTCCTTCAAACACCATATGCGCCAAAAAGTGTTCGTCGTATTTGTGTCGGGTAAAAAGATTTTCCCTTCCCAGTTGAATCCTTTCTCAGAAATATTTGAAAAGGTCAAAATGCTTTCGAATTCTCCGTTTTGTGTAGTTTGGGTTTTACGTAAAATTATGTTTTCCTCTTGCTTGCCTCCAATCCAAATCTGAGGGTTTGTCGTCATATTGGGAGTGAAAAAAGGCACGTGCCATTGCTTGGTTTCAGGATTCAAAATACGAATACTCGTGAAGTAGTTTTGGATAGAGTCATTGCCATACCAACCCTCATCTTGCACACCGTAGCCATTTAAGATATATTTCCATTTCCATTTTAGTGTTAAGGTGTCTCCGGGCTCTCCGTTAACATATTGTAGACTTTTGCAATCACAATTACCTATTAATTGGTCAAAATCCTTTACTTCTGGTGGTGCTAAAGGATTCGCTTTACCGAAATAGTGAGATTGGTCAAACTCCTGATTCGTTTTTCTTTCACTTGTTGAAGAACTTTTATCTGCACAGCTCAAAATGCATATGGACAGCAGTGCAATTACAAAATTAGATGTAGCTATTTTAACATTCATGGTTTACAAACAAGCCCCGCACATAAAGAAAAGAAACAAAATAAAAGAACTCGTAATTGCTTAACAACGTTTACAAAATTGCCGATGAAGACTTACATTTAAGAAGCCTTTTCCTGAAGTGCTTTAAATTCGGTGGGGGTTATGCCGTTGAATTTTTTGAAGGCTTTGTAAAATGAAACCCGATTGTTAAAGCCACTTGAATATAACACATCGGTTATTGTAAATTCGTCATTCTCCGAAAGCATTTTTTTAGCTTCATCAATTCTATACTTATTAATAAAATCGAAAAAACTCCTATCAAAATGTTCGTTGATAACTTGAGACATGTGATGTCTTGATAAATTTAACTTGCTTGCCAAATCATCTAGCCTTAATTCATTGTTAAGAAAAGGCTTTTCATTATGCATGAAATTCTCCAGTCTAAATTTTAATTCCTTCGAATGATTCTTTGTTAATCCTGTTTTTTTGTATTTGACAAAGGGAATAATTTTTTCAACTGGTAGCCCATTAAATATTTCTGGTTGCAAAAATCCGAAGTAAGAGACAATTCCTATAAAAAATATCATGGCATACCCAATGAAGTAATCATAACCAATTTCTATGTAGCCATAAAACTGCAAAACAAAGTACGAACTAAAAGAAAGTACGTACCCGAAATATGAGAGGGTGAGCCAATTCAACCATTTTTTTTGATTAGCACTTACCAATTTATTTCTAATTGTACTTAGAATCAAGACAAAATAAAATAGCATTATTGTTATGAACAATTTGACAAAATGAGGGGAGTAATAATATAACCTATCGCTCCATTCTTCTGTCTGTAGTAAGGTTATTTTCTCATTCACTTTGGCAAGAAAAAAAGGGGAATAATTTATCAAGTAAAGAATAAAAGGCAAAATGTGTAACCCATCTAAAAGTTTGAGCCTTTTTTGGGTAACAACTCTTTTCACATACAAGAATAATACCGGGCCATATAAAATCCAGGGGGTAATATTTGTATACATTAAAGAAATATATTCTCTCGTATATAATTTTTTAGACCAATACAAAACATTGAAAAAGATATTATAGGCGAATAGTAAAAGGTAGATGCCTAACAATACATTTGCCAACGTATCGCCCTTCTTTTTAAGAAAAAATAAAAAAGCTAGTAATGCCGCCTGAAAGCTGAAAAAAAGAAATAAAATCTCCCAAAAATTCATGTACAAAACTTTCAGCTAAAATAATTTAAAAAGGTAGTGTGAATGTAAATTCTTATAAGGAATCATAGAAAAGAAAGGCAAATAAACGTCTTTTCTTAGCCAATTATCTTATCTATTCTTCAGCAGGTTCATTTGTTGAGGTCACGGTCTCAATTAACCATTCGTCTCCATATTTTTTGTAGATGGTTGTCCAAATGAAATGGGTACTGCTGTTTTTTTCATTGCCATTTTCATCCTTAAAAGTTACCTCGACTATCTTATCGACAATGGTGTAGGCCATAGAACCATCATCAGAAAATTTTACAATCGGCTCGGCTACATCATCCCATTTAACGAAATCAACAGAAGAGAAATACTGATGCAATCTGGCGATATTTTCTTCTTTAGTAGGTCGATTTAATTTGCCCCTATTTACAGAAATGAAACTATCAGCTAATTGATTTGTAAATGCAACTGAGTCTTTATTAAAATGATACGCTCTTTGCAAGTTGTGTAATTGCAAAATTTTCTCTTTTTCTTCGGTAAAAGAACTATCATTATTTTTCTTGCAGGATAGCATTGTACAACACAGCGCTATTAAAAAAATGATGATTTTTGTTGATTTCATAATCATACTAATTGACACCACGCTTAATCTTTTTTTAACAGTGCATTCCATCCTTGCGCAGTCAGTTCCACTTTTTGATTCGCTCGAGTAACGAGATGCATCCCCTCATTTTTATCTACTATATGACCAATAACCGTGAGGTTCGGATTCCCTTTAATCTTATCAAAATCATCTAATGAAATAGTAAAAAGTAATTCGTAATCCTCTCCACCACTTAATGCTACCATCGTTGCGTCAATATTGAACTCCTCACAAGTAGCAATAACCTGCGGGTCTAAGGGAAACTTGTCTTCATACAGATTACAGCCGACCTCACTTTGTTGGCAAATATGTATTATATCTGAAGATAAGCCATCTGAAATATCGATCATAGACGTAGGTTTTACTTCCAAATCTTTTAATAGTTGTATGATGTCTTTTCGTGCTTCAGGTTTTAATTGGCGCTCTACGAGATACGTATAATTATCCAGCTCAGGCTGCGCATTAGGATTCGCCTGAAATACTTGTTTTTCACGTTCCAAGACCTGTAATCCTAGATAAGCAGCGCCCAAATCACCTGTAACAACGATCAAATCATTTGGTTTGGCCCCACTTCTGTAAACAACATCTTTTTTATTAGCTTCACCTATGGCAGTGATGCTAATAAGTAATCCTTTTGTTGATGATGTAGTATCACCACCTACAAGGTCAACACCATACATTTTGCACGCCAAGTGAATTCCAGCATACAATTCCTCAACGGCTTCCAGTGGAAAACGGTTTGACACTGCAATAGAAACAGTAATCTGAGTGGCATTCCCATTCATGGCATAAACATCAGATAAATTAACCATTACCGCCTTATAGCCTAAGTGCTTTAACGGAACATAGGAAAGATCAAAATGGACTCCCTCAACCAATAGGTCTGTTGTTACCAATAATTGCTTATCGAAATGTAAAACCGCTGCATCATCTCCAACTCCTTTTACAGAAGACTTATGCTTAAGTTTTATAGCATCTGTTAAATGTCTTATGAGCCCGAATTCCCCTAAATCTGAAAGTGATGTACTGTTTTGGTTTTTATCTTCAAGCATAGTCAAGGTTTTGCAGCAAAGAATTCATACATTTGTTTCGCTTCACAAAAATCGTTAATTCTAGGTAATATTGCACGGTTTTTGTTAGAAAACTAGCATCTTAAACTTCAATACCAATGTCTGAATTAAAAAAAGTTTGTTTTGTTCTCTTAGTAGTAATTATCCCATTTGTATTTATAAATTGTTCTTCCTCAGATGACCCAGGTACTACCATGATGACAGATGATCTGGATAATGATGGTATCGCCGATGCCAATGATAATTGTTCTGATGTTGCAAACTTTAGTCAAACAGATTCAGATGGTGATGGGATTGGGGATAGCTGTGACACAACTTTCAACTTTTCGACCCAATCTTGTACGAATGGAACTGCTGACGGATTCGCCTGTAGTGGTTATGATCTATTACTGAATATTCCCTTAGATGTAATGGAAGCAACCGACGGAAATGACTCATGGGGCTGGACAGACCCAACCACCAGTAAAGAATATGCACTCATGGGTCTAAATAATGGTGTTGCGTTTATAGATATTACCAATCCGAATGAAGCCATCTATTTAGGTAAACTACCAACTGCAACCTCTAGCAGTCTCTGGCGTGATGTGAAAGTCTATCAGGACCATGCATTTATTGTTAGCGAAGCTAATAACCATGGTATGCAGGTTTTTGATCTTACCAGATTAAGAAATGTAGCCAATCCGCCTGAAACCTTTACCGCAGATACGCATTATACCGGTTTTGGCAGCGCTCATAACATAGTAATAAATGAAGATTCTGGCTATGCCTATGCCGTTGGAACTACGCAATCAAACGGTGGGCCTTTATTTATCAATATCCAAGACCCAAAGAATCCTCAAGATGAAGGCGGTTATGGCAACGACGCTTATAGCCACGACGCGCAGGTAATAATTTATAACGGCCCAGACACAGACTACACCGGAAAAGAAATACTAATAGGCAGCAATGAAAATGAGATTGCCATTGTTGATGTAACTGATAAAGCAAACCCGCAACGGATTTCAACAATTTCATATAATGATGTAGGGTATGTACATCAGGGATGGTTTACTGACGATCATCGTTATTTTATTTTAGGGGATGAAGGTGATGAATTTAATTTCGGATATAATTCAAGAACCTTGATATTTGATTTTACTGATTTAGATAATCCTTCTTTTCAAACTCAATATTTAGGACCAACCGCCGCAATTGATCATAACGGATATATTAAAGGTAATTCATTGTTTCTCGCAAATTATACCGCCGGAATTCGGATTATTGATATTTCTCAAATTGGGAGTAGTACCCTGACAGAAACAGGATTTTTTGATACCTATCCGGAAAATAACAATACCTCATTTGATGGGGCTTGGAGCGTATACCCTTATTTTGAAAGCGGAAATATTGTAATAAGTGATATTAATCGCGGTTTATTCGTCATTAAAAAGAGTATTTAATGAAATTTCCAAAAGCGCTTATCTTAGTTTTCCTCGCTGTATTTTGTGTAAGCTGCGATTCGGAAAATATGCCTGTTGAAAATTCCTTAACCGGAGAAATCGAATGGCAAAAAACTTTTGGAGGGAGCAATGATGACATTGCCCGAGGGGTTGTTGAAACTTCTGATGGCGGTTATGCGGTCATAGGATATACAAATAGTACCGATGGAGATGTGACCGACAAATCCTTAGCAGAAAATGATTTTTGGGTTTTGAAACTTGATCAAAATGGTGCTGTTGAATGGCAAAGAACCTATGGCGGAAGTGGTGACGATAAAGGCCGTGCAATTATCCAAACCAATGATGGAGGGTATGCAATTACCGGTCCCAGTATGAGTGCTGATGGTGATGGCTCGCAAAATCAAGGCTTTCACGATCATTGGCTCGTGAAACTAGATTCTCAAGGGACTATTCAATGGGAAAAATCCTATGGGTTTTCAGGCCACGACCATAGTCATTCATTGTTTCAAACGAAAGATGGGGGTTATTTTGTTGGAGGTTATTTAGATGTAACTGCTTCAGACGGATTAGGAAATGAAACTATTATCACCAAACACGGTGTAGGGGAATTCTGGGCACAAAAACTGGATGCAAGCGGGGACCTCCAATGGCGACGTTATTTTGGCGGTTCGAATAATGACAGGATTTACAGCGTTTTGCAAGCTCATGATGGTAATTATTTATTAGTAGGCTCTTCAGAGAGTGATGATTTTGATATAAACAATACAAATGGGAGCTATGACGTTTGGGTGGTAAAAATTGATACCAAAGGCACCATGCTATGGGAAAAATCCTACGGTGGAACGGGTATAGATAACGGTTATGCGGCTGTTAGAACCAACGATGGCAACTATCTCATAGCTGCATCGGCGATTAGTGATAATGGGCAGGTTTCGAATCCAAAAGGTAATGCAGACGTTTGGGTCTTAAAAATTAATGAGAATGGCAATTTGCTTTGGGAAAAATCATTTGGGGGTTCAGGTTTTGACGCAGCTTTTGCTATCAACAAAAGCACTAGTATTTTTAGTTCGTATATACTAGCCGGTAATTCAAAGAGTAATGATGGTGACCTGACTTCCAACCATGGAGAAAATGACTTCTGGGTCTTAAAAATTGATACTAACGGAAAACTCTTATTTGAAAAATCATTAGGTGGGTCTGGCTTGGATTTCGCCTATGGTGTCGTAGAAACTTTTGACGGTAAAATCGTTGTGATTGGTGAAACCGAAAGTTCCGATAATGACATCACCTCAAACAAAGGTGGAAAAGACATTTGGATTGCCAAAATTCGGTAACTTTAGCCAGTTAGTAACGAACGATGCAATCAATTCTTGACCAAGCACTTCAAAATGCCAAGAAAGTCACAATTAATTGTGACTCGAAGCTAATTTTCTTTAGTGATCTTCACCGGGGCGATAATAGTTATGCCGATGATTTTGTTCGAAATATGCAAATTTATGCCGACGCCTTACAACATTATTATGCAGCCGGATTTACCTATTTTGAATTAGGTGATGGAGTGGAGTTATGGGAAAATGATTCTTTTGAAACCATCTACAACGCACATCAGGAATCTTTCGAACTGCTGCGAAAATTTCATTTGGAGCAGCGAGCTTACATGATTTGGGGCAATCATGATATGGTTTTTAGAGATCCCAAAGTAGTTGAAAAAATGGTACAGCAATACATTAGAACCCCCGATGAACTTCAGGAGAAGCAAAAATTATTCAATCTTCATTATTATGAAAGCATCTTATTAGAGATAGAAAATACTGAGAAAACTATTTTATTGATTCATGGCCATCAAGCTGATTGGTTCAACTATAAATTCTGGAAGGTCAGTCGTTTCTTTGTTCGCTATTTATGGATGCCCCTACAGAAATGGTTTAACGTTAAAGACCCTACGAGTCCGGCTAAAAATTACAAAAACTTGATTCGAGTGGAACGTAACATTCAAGATTGGATGCTGAGTAATAGCAATCAAATGGTCATTGCGGGCCATACGCACAGACCACGATTTCCTGAGCCTGGTGATTTGCCTTATTTTAACGATGGCAGCTGTGTACACCCAAAATCAATTATTGGTATTGAGATCAAAGACTTGGAAATTTCGTTAGTGAAATGGCACAATGGGCTGGATGAAAAAAAACAAAACAAGATTATTAAAACCGTTTTGGAGGGTCCGAAAAGTTTGGATCTCTATCTATAATCCTCGTTCTTTCTGTATCTGCTCATACGCTTTTTGAATCATTCTGAACTTTTCTTCAGCACCTTTCATATGTTCTTCTCCTAAATGTCTTACTTTATCAGGATGGTGTTTCTTAACCATTTTTCGATAGGCTTTTTTCACTTCGTCATTCGAGGCATTTTTATCGACCTCGAGTATTTTATAAGCTGCATTTACCTCATTGTAAAACATAGCCTTGATCGACTCATAATCGCGGTCATTAATGTAGAGATAACCTGCCATGCGGTGAATAGCCTGTAATTCGGCTTCGGTCACATTACCATCGGCTCTGGCAATTCCAAATAAAAAATGTAGTAACTGAAGTCTTGAGGCATGATCCATGTGCTGGCGTATCTGCATACAGACTTGACGCGTCGAAATTTTATCTTTTTTAATGATCCCGCCAAACAGTCGGAATGCCCTGTTGGCTCGAGCGTTACCATACATTTGCTTGAATTGATCTCTCACATAATCAAGTTCACGCCGGTTGATATCTCCGTCGGCTTTAATGACCACAGCGGCCAATACCAGGAGGCTCACCTCAAAATCACCAGGTTTTGTTCTGGGTCTTGCCTGTGGACGTGTACGACTCTTTCCTTCTGGTATTCGCTTGCGATATTCCTTGGTATCAAAATCAGCAAAGCCGTCAATAGCACTGCCCAGGGCAAAGCCTAAAATTGCTCCAATCGGACCTCCAAACGACCAGCCCAAACTCGCTCCTAACCATTTTGCAAAACTCATAAAACGTAGTTCTTTAAAAGAAAAATCAAATATACATTTATTGTATTTATACGTATCTTTGCAGACAAATTTGTTACTAAAAAATTTAAGAAATATGTATCCAGAAGAAATCGTAAAGCCCATGCGCGCCCAATTAGTGAAAGCAGGTTTTCAAGAATTATATACGGCTGCTGAGGTCGATTCTGTTATAAAAGAGCAAGGAACTACCTTGGTGATGGTGAATTCTGTATGTGGCTGTGCGGCAGGAACTGCTAGACCCGGAACCATTGCTTCGTTACAATCAGAGAAGAAACCCGATAATTTAACAACCGTATTCGCCGGTGTGGACCGTGAAGCTGTCAATAAGGCACGTGAGTATATGGTGCCTTTTCCTCCTTCATCTCCGGCTGTGGCCCTATTCAAGAATGGTGAATTGGTACACATGTTAGAACGTCATCACATAGAAGGCAGATCGGCTGAAATGATCGCTGAAAATTTAAGTGAAGCCTATGCAGAATTCTGTTAGACCAACAGAAAGACATTCAAATAAAGATCAAAACCACTCCGAGGAGTGGTTTTTTTTTTAAAACACTCTTGATAGATTGAATCCAAAGAAGAAATCACCGTCACCCCAATCACCGACACCCTGGGTCAAAAAACCATTGGCATTCATAGGTTGCGCATTAGTAAAATGGAGCTGGAAAACATGGCCACCCGTTTCTAAGTCAAAACCTATTGAGAGCGGGTTCCTAAATGGTGAATTGCTTACCCGGTTTAAATGCCAGCCATAGTCAAGATTTATAGACCAGCGTTTAGTGAGCTTATGACGGCCTCCAATACCCAAAGCATATTGTGTATTATCTTGACTCTCAAGCTTTGTTAAATTCTCATGTACTAATGTAGGAATAACCTGTAAAGAAAAGTTTTTATTAAATTTTCTCGATACTAATATTTGCGATACATAAGCTACCCGATGTTTAAATTCTAATCCGGTCAGCACCTCCTCATCTAAGCTAGTATTAATTGTTACACTATTATAGCCTACAAGGGTAACGGGAAAATCATTCTTTTTTTGTCTTATCAGTCGGTATTTTAAAGCACCTTCATAGGTTTTATTAAATGAACTGCGGGAAACACTTACGTTTAACCAATCGGTTAAGCCATAAATAAAATTAAGTCGTGTCACAGCCTGATCTAGCCCAAAAAAATCCTTGATCCCTGTCTTCACTGAACCGAAGCGATGTGAAACAACAAGATAAAACAACTTCTTATCAGCAATTTTAGTCGATTCGAAATTGACGATTTTCAATCCTTTAAACGCGGCATCTTCATATTGATTCGGGTCATCTCTATCAATATCCTTTAATAAATCTTCCTGTGAGAATGTCAAAATGGGAATGAATATTAAGATTATTATTTTTTTCATAGGTAGATAACTTATTCTTTTACAATGCTTGCCTGGTCAATTTTAAGCTGATCTAAAAGATCATCATAGCCTACATACCGACCTTTAATGGTCATTTGGTCCTTTAATTTTATTTCCTGGGTTAAGGAATCTTTAAAATTTATATAATTTTTGGCATCTAAGATAATGCCATTACCCTCGATTTCGGTTATACTACCATGAAGCTGCACGGTTTTATCTAAATAGTTTTTATTGAATAGCGCTTGATCTTTTTTGAAAGATACATAGAATTCGGTAGACTCAATTTCTATTACTGCATTTTCAGAATTAATATTTCTATGCCCTTTATTTAGATATCTATACCCTAAATAAGCTGAAAGAATCAAGATAAGAACGAGAAGAATCCCTTTTCTTTTCATTGCTTTTTGAATTTGAAATTCAATTCAACTTTGACCTCTTTGGCTATTTTATTACGAACTATTTTGGGTATTTTGATATTAAAATCTTGAGGTGACGTAATAAAGTTTCCTTTTAAATAAATGATTCCGTCCTCAATGGAAATAGTAAGTTTTGTGTCAACTTTCTTATCTATTCCACGTAAATTCAACACACCTGAAACAGTATAATCTTTTTCATCTCTGCTTAGTTCCTTAAAATCAAAATCTGCGATCTCACCCCTAAAGGTAGCTTTTGGGTAGGTATCAGATTCTATATAATTCTCATTAAAATGCTCTTGCATCAAAGCATTTCTGAATCGAAACTCTTTCATTAAAGCCAAGGAAGCAATCGCTCCTGTTTGAATATTGATTATAGCTGTTACGGAACTATTTTTTGCTTTTACCGGTTCAAAAGTGGCCTCTGAAGCTTCGAATAGAATATTTCCTTGTCTATCCAGATATTTTTCCTGGCCATCGATTACCCCAAAGACAGCCAAGAAAAGTATGAAAAACAATTTTTTCATACTAATTTTCTAGCAAGCCATCTTGTATCCATTGATCAACGATATCTATAGTTGCCTGCGGTAGGCGCCCGGATGGTGGCATGGCTCCTGCAGCACCCGCCTGCCTTGAAATGGCGGTTAAAATTTGTGCTGCTCTGCTACTTACTTGATCATAATTGGTAAGAGGAAATGGTGCTCCATTGACCGGAGGGTCAATATGGCAGGCCAGACAATTATTATTAATAATCGCTCGTACATTATCATCATAGGTAATAGCTCCTTGAGGTGGCGGCGTTATATCATCTTCGCTGTCACTTGAACAGCTGGCCAGGAATAATACGGTTATTAGTGAGATTAAGATTATTTTTAGTGTAGATTTCATTTGTATTCTTTATAGTTTTTACCAGTTATTCTATTCAAATCTTCAAAGATTTGATTGCATTCGCATTACTTTTGATACTGAAAATACAAAAAGGTTACATTTTTTGTAATTTTTTAAAGTGATGATCATCTAAATTAGAAACGAAGAAAAGTCATGCAAATTGCCAGAATAAATGATTATAGAGATTATACGAATACTGATTCTGAAATTGTTACAAAAATAATTGCTGGCGAAACCGGCCTTTACGAAGTCTTGTTGCGCCGAAATAATCAGTTACTGTTTCGGGTGGTGAGGAGCTATCTTACCAACCATGAAGACATCCAAGACGTTATGCAGAATACCTATCTTAAGGCCTACGTAAAACTTCATCAATTTAAGCATAAATCCAAGTTTTCTACGTGGCTGATAAGAATTGGGATTAATGAAGCATTAGCAAGATTAAAACAAAAAGGAAAATTGGTTTCATTAAAAGAAGATGGTGATCTCGATATTGACAAGCAAGTTATTAGACTATTTGACCATCAAAAACATAATCCCGAAAGAAAGGTGATACTCGAAGAAACTAAAAGGTTGCTAGAAAAAGCCATCGATAATTTGGACACTAAATATCGCAATGTATATATAATGCGCTTAGTAGAAGACATGAGTGTTGCCGAAATTGCTGAATGCTTAAAAATTACACCTTCTAATGTAAAGGTTCGTTTACATCGTGCAAAAACAAAATTGAAAGAAAATCTTTATGAAATGATCCCAAAATCAGAACTTTTTGAATTTGGAGCAAATAATTGTGACACGATAGTTACTAAAGTCTATTCGAATTTAGAATTCGTATAATTTTTTGGTATAATTTCTATTTTGAATCCTCTAATTTTTAGGGGATTTTTTATTTTGCGGTATGAACAAAGACAAGGTCATTCAAAATACGATTGCATTTGTAAAGGATACGCTTACCGGGGCGGAAGGTGGCCACGATTGGTTTCATACACAACGCGTATTAAATAACGCGCAATTGATAGCAAGTGGAGA